>JANMXS010000360.1:0-3852 GCA_031394335.1 Burkholderiales bacterium | reverse complement strand
CGCCCGCACCGATACCGCTGCGGCCGCGCAGGCCGCCTGCAGCCATGTAGGCATCCCCCACGGTCTTGATTTTTTCGATATCGTATTTTTCGGCAAGGTTGTCGAATTCCGAAAATATGTCATTCAGCAAATGCACCGTTTCGTTCGGCGACATCTCCTCGGACATATGCGTGAAATCGACGATATCCGCAAACATCACGGTCACATCCGCATGTCCGTCGGCGATATTGGTTTCCTGCCGCTTCAGACGCTCGGCAATCGGCGCCGGCAGGATATTCAGCAGCAGGCGTTCCGAGAGTTCTTTCTCGGTCTCGATCGCATGGGTTTGTGCGTCAATTGCATTGCGCAGCTTGGTCTTCTCGCGGGTGAAGTACCAGAGCAGCACGTACACCATGGCCGAGACCGAGACGAAATTCAGCACGAAAAAAACCGCCACGGTCTTTTGGTCCAGCTGTTTTACGTCGAGGCCCAGCTGGTAATCGAACATGCCCGACATCGCCGTCATGAAAATGTAGGCAATGAACCAGGGCACCGATTCCTTGGTACCCATGATCACGATCGCGCCGACCGGCGCCAGCAGCGCCCACAACGAAACTCCGCTGGCATTGACGAAATTGCCGATCGACCATTGCAGCACAAATGGGGTGAACAGGAACAGCGAGAGCTGCATCAGGCAAAACGGCGCCAGCTTGCGCGTTTTCAGGTAGAAAACAATGGTGCAAACCGAGATGAACTGGAAGGTCAGTGGAATCAGGGTCGAGAAACGCTGGCCGAAACTCCAGTAAACCGCCAGCCACAGTACCGAAGCGAACATCATCAAGCCGGTAGAGAACAGCAGCATGTCGCCCGAAAGTTTTTCTTCCGGGCTCAACTGATCCGATCGCGGGGATTGGAGGTCGGACAACTGGGCAGCAATCTTGCCGGTCATGGTTGTAGCGTGGCCATATTGTTGGAGTAAACGCCGTTGTCTTATTGGGATTATTGGGGTCTGCGCCGCTGGATGGTCCGTAGGGGCGGCTGAATGATTATGACATAAGCCGATTTGCACGTTGACACTTTGTCATTCACCCGCCTGCCAATCCGGTACGGGCGGCGGCGTGACCGGGTTCTTGCGTTAAAATTGCAACCCAACCCTACTGCAAAGAATCACGGAGAAGAATTATGTCGATGTCCGACCGCGATGGCCTCATCTGGTATGACGGCAAAATGGTGCCTTGGCGCGATGCCAATACCCATGTGCTTACACACTCACTGCATTACGGACTGGCGGTTTTTGAAGGCGTGCGCGCCTACAAAACCGAATTGGGCACCGCCATTTTCCGCCTGAAAGAACACACCACGCGGCTGTTCAATTCCGCCAAGATCTACCAGATGGCAATGCCTTACTCGATGGATGAGATCATCGAGGCGCAGCGCCAGGTGGTGCGCGAGAACAATCTCGACAGCTGCTACCTGCGACCGCTGGCGTTCTATGGATCGGAAAAAATGGGCGTCTCGCCCAAAGGCTCGAAAGTGCATATCGCCATTGCGGCCTGGCCCTGGGGCGCTTATCTGGGTGAAGACGGGCTCAAGAAGGGCATTCGCGTCAAGACCTCGTCCTATGCACGCCACCATGTCAACGTCACCATGCCGCGCGCCAAGGTGTCATCAACCTACGCCAATTCCATTCTCGCCAACAACGAGGCCGTCGACCATGGTTATGACGAAGCCTTGCTGCTCGATACCGAAGGCTATGTGGCCGAAGGCGCCGGCGAGAATCTGTTCATCGTGCGCGACGGCAAGGTCGCCACGCCCGAGCTGACTTCGGCGCTGGATGGCATCACCTGGCGCTCGATCCAGCTGCTGTGCGCAGACCATGGCATTCCGGTTGAAGCGCGCAAAATCACCCGTGACGATGTGTACATTGCCGATGAGGCCTTCTTCACCGGTACTGCCGCCGAAGTCACGCCGATTCGCGAACTCGACGGCCGCATTATCGGCAACGGCGCGCGTGGCCCGATCACCGAAAAGCTGCAGTCGGCGTTCTTCGATGTCGTCAACGGACGCAACCCAAAATATCATCACTGGCTGACGCCGGTTAAATGAGCGACAGGAAGAGCCACCCATGAATGCGCCCGCCACGCCTACCGAACTGAAATACCAGCACATCACGGTCACGGCCAGGGATTTGCCCCTGCATTGCCCGATGCCATCGATGAAGTTGTGGAATACGCATCCGCGCGTGTTCATCAATTTGAGCGAAACCGGCGAGGCCAAGTGTCCCTACTGCGGAACGGTCTACACGCTGGACGGTCCCGCCAAGGCCGGACACTGATCGCTGGCCGGGTGCTGCAGACCCACCAGCGGCTAAAAAGCAGCCCATGACGCGCACCCTGATCATCGCGCCCTCCTGGGTCGGCGACGCGGTTCTCTCCCAGCCGCTACTGAGGCGACTGCGCGAGCAGGCTGCGGGTGCCGCCATCGATGTGCTGGCGCCGAAATGGGCGATGGCGGTTTATCAGCGCATGCCCGAGGTTGAACACGTGATCGAAAACCCGTTCGCGCACGGCGACCTGAAGTTGTGGGCGCGCCGCGCACTGGGCAAGCAACTGGCTGCCACCGGCTATGAGCGCGCGTTTGTGTTGCCGAATACCTTCAAGTCCGCGCTGATTCCCTGGTTCGCCGGCATTCCTGCCATCAGCGGATTCCGCGGCGAAAAGCGCGGCTGGATTTTGAGCGACTGCCGCGACCTCGATACCCGCGCCCTGCCGTTGATGGTGGAGCGTTTTGCCTGGCTGGCACAGCCGACCGGCACTGCCGTCGATCGCCCGCTACCACCACCCAGGCTGCAGGTTGATGCCGCACAGCGCGCCGCAACGGTCAGCCGCTTGAACTTGTCGCTGGACAAAGCCGTTATCGCCTTCTGTCCCGGCGCCGAATACGGCCCGGCAAAGCGCTGGCCGACGCGGTACTTCGCACAACTGGCACAACGCTGCCACGCCCTCGGTAAACAGATTTGGTTATTGGGTTCCGGCAAGGACCGCCTCATCGCCGATGAAATCAATACACTATCGGGCGATATCTGCATCAACCTGGCCGGCGAAACCGGGCTGGATGAGGCGATCGATTTGCTCAGTCTCGCCGAGCATGTCGTTACCAACGATTCCGGCCTGATGCATATCGCCTGTGCCGTCGGCGTCCCGGTGGCGGCGCTGTATGGCTCCAGTTCGCCGGCGTTCACCCCGCCGCTCTCGCCGCGCGCCAAAGTGATTTCGCTCAATGTCGAATGCAGCCCCTGTTTCCAACGCGTGTGTCCGCTGGGTCATTTCAAGTGCATGAATGAGCTGAGCCCGGACCGTGTTGCTGCCGAAATGGCCAGCAAAATCGGCGCATAATTTTTATCCATTTTATTTTCCGCTACCGGAGCTGAACATGGCTGTTCGTTTTGCATCATTTATCGCACTTGCCCTGGGCGTCGGCATGGTTGCCACCCACGCCGCTACGCCCCGGAAAATCGAGGTGCCGCTGGAGTACATCGCCGACATTGAGGCCTGGCACGACAAAATGGAAACCAGCCTGAAACGCGATAACGGCTGGCTCACACTGGCCGGGCGTTTTGTGATGAAGCCGGGCGTGAATACCTTCGGCACCGGCAAGGATAACGATATCGTGTTCCCGCCCGAGCTCAAAGGCGCCGGGCCGGATCGTCTCGGAACGATCACCGTGGCGCCGGGCAAAGTGACGCTCAAACTGGCCGAAGGCGTAAGCATGACGAGCGAGGGAAAACCATTTTCCGGCGAGCGTATCCTGCAACCCGCCGGCGACAAACGCGACTGGGTATCGCTGGACCGTATGGCCATGCATATCATCGAA
>JANMXS010000359.1:0-4335 GCA_031394335.1 Burkholderiales bacterium | reverse complement strand
CAATTGTGTAGAACGCCATTTGGTGCGCGTTTCGGGCAACTTTTGCCCCAAAAGGCGCGCCGAATGGCGTTCTGCATGTTGGGGAACTTCTTAAAACCGCGTCGTCCCAGCGTAGGCTGGGACCCAGTCCGACCAAGTATTTGAATATACGAAGGACTGGATTCCAGCCTTCGCTGGAATGACGATTATTTGATGTTTCAAGAAATTGCCAACATTCAAACCCCTGCATCCACGCGCCTCCCCAAGCACAAATGCCCCAAACACCGCGCCAGTGCTAGACTTCCAAAAATCGATTCGCCGCCGATTCACCCAGCTGCAAATCAATAATCATTCCCACCCCCACCCGAAAACCCACCCGACTGATACCCATCCCGCCAGCCGCGTTGCACCGGCGGCGGCAGCATATTGCTGGTGTCGTATTTGAGTTCGACATTGGCCGGGGTCAGCCATTCTTGCAGTGACTGGATCAGCGGTTCACTCAGGCGCACGCGCCAGTTCTCAGGCAGCGGCACATCGACTTCGGCGCTGCCGTTGTTGTAGTGGATGGAGATGGCGCAACTGCCGGGCTGGTTGGGGGCGAGATGCGGGGAGAGGATGCGGCGCAGTTTTTCGCTGTCGGCCTGGCCGTTCATCGATAGCGTCATCATGCACACATGCTTGCGCGCTTCGTCGATCGACAGCAACTCGTCGACGATCACGCGCAGGCCACCGGAGAAATCATCGACGCTGACTTTGCCGCGAATAATCAGCGGCTGGTCATCAACCAGCATGGCGCGCTTCTTGTCGAAGATTTCGTTGTAGATCACCGCCTCGACTCGGGCGGTGCTGTCGTCGAGCGTGATCACGCACATGCGGCCGCGCTTGCCGTTGCGCACGCGTTGCTCGTAGAGGATGCCGGCCATCATCACCGGTTCGTTCCTGGCTTGCAGATCGATCAACCGCGTTTTGGCGAACTGGCGGATTTCGCGTTCGTAACTCGTGAAGGGATGGCCCGAGAGATAAAAGCCGAGTGCTTTTTTCTCATGGTTGAGACGCTCGCGCTCGCTCCAAGCTTGCACCTGCACCAGTTCGAGCACATCCATGCTGCCGCCGGTGGCTTCGCCAAACAGGCTGACCTGCTGCGCATCGCGCTCTGTTTTCTCGGCCATTTCGATGGCTTTGGGCAGTGAAGTAATCAGCGCGGCGCGATTGGGCTCGATGGCATCGAACGCCCCCGCGCTGATCAGCGCTTCAATCGCGCGACGGTTTACCTTGCTGCGATCGATGCGGCGCACGAAATCGAGCAGGTCCTTGAAGAGCCCACCGGCGGTGCGCGCGGCAACAATATTTTCAATTGCCGATGCGCCCGTGCCCTTCACCGCACCGAGGCCATAGCGCACGGTTTTTTCATCGACCGGCTGGAAGCGGTAGGTGCCCCGGTTGATATCCGGCGCCAGCACGGTGATGCCATTGGCTTTGGTGTCGTCGAACACCATCTGCACCTTGTCGGTGAAATCCATCACCCCGGACATGTTGGCAGCCATGAATTCGGCGGTGTAATGCGCTTTCAGATACGCGGTTTGATACGCCACCAATGAGTAAGCGGCCGAGTGCAATTTGTTGAAGCCGTAGCCGGCAAACTTTTCCATGAAGTCGAAAAGTTCTTTGGCGACTCTGGCAGTAACCCCGTTTCTGGCGGCGCCCTCGGCGAAGATGGCGCGATGCGTGGCCATCTCTTCGGCCTTCTTCTTGCCCATCGCACGACGCAGCAAATCAGCGCCTCCCAGTGAGTAGCCGCCGATTACCTGGGCGATCTGCATCACCTGTTCCTGGTAAATCATGATGCCGCAGGTGGGCGACAGAATCGGTTTGACGCGCTCATCCAGAAACGACACCGGCTCGCTGCCGTTCTTGCGCTTGATGTAATCCGGGATCAGGTCCATCGGCCCCGGACGATACAGCGCGTTCAGCGCGGTCAGGTCGTCGAGCTTGGAGGGGCGCGACTTGACCAGCAGATCGCGCATGCCGCGACTTTCAAACTGGAATATCGCCACCGTATTGCCCTTGGCAAAAATCTCGTAAGCTTTTTTATCATCGAGCGGGATGGTGGTGAGATCGAATTCGGCGTTGGGTTTTCCGCCGTATTTTCCTTCCGGTTGCACACCGGGTCGCCGATGTATCAGCTTGTTGGCTTCTTCCAGAATGGTCAGCGTGGTGAGTCCCAAAAAGTCTAACTTGACGAGGCCCACGGCCTCGACGTCGTCCTTGTCGTATTGGCTCACAAAGGAGTCGGAGCCATCGGCCACATACAGCGGCGTGAAATCGGTGAGCGGCCCTGGCGCGATCAGCACGCCGCCGGCATGCATACCGACGTTACGGGTGATGCCTTCGAGCTTCAGCGCCAGTTCCATCAGCTGCGCGACTTCATCCTCGGCCTTCATGCGTTCGGAAAATTGCGGTTCGGCCTTGATCGCATCCTTGAGGGTAATGCCAAGCTGGTTGGGAATCAGTTTGGCGATCTGGTCGACATAGTTGTAGCCCATGCCGAGCACGCGGCCGACGTCGCGGATCACCGCCTTGGCAGCCATCGTTCCAAACGTGACGATTTGCGAAACGCTTTCGTGGCCGTATTTGTTCTTGACGTAATCGATGACGCGGTCGCGCCCTTCCTGGCAGAAGTCGATATCGAAGTCGGGCATCGACACGCGTTCGGGATTGAGAAAGCGCTCAAACAATAATTCGTATTCGAGCGGGTCGAGGTCAGTAATGCCCAGCGAATACGCCACCAGCGAGCCGGCACCCGAGCCGCGGCCGGGGCCGACCGGCACCCCATTCATTTTCGCCCAGTTAATAAAGTCGGCGACGATCAGGAAGTAACCGGGGAAGCCCATGTGCACAATAGTCTTGACCTCGAACTCAAGGCGCTCGAGATAACGCGCATAGACTTCGGCACGCTTGGCCGTATCCGGAAAGCCGATGGCGAGGCGCTTGTCCATGCCGGCCTTGGCCGAATCCATCAGATAGGCGTCGATGGTTTCGCCATTGGGCGTGGGGAAATTCGGCAGCCTGGATTTGCCCAGCGAAAACTCGAAGTGGCAGCGCCTGGCGATTTCGGCGGCGTTTTCCAAAGCTTCCGGAATATCGACAAACAGCGTGGCCATTTCTTCAGCCGATTTGAAATACTGCGCCGCAGTGAAGTCGCGGGTACGGCGCTTGTCGCCCAGCACTTCGCCGCGCGCAATGCAGACCCTTGCCTCGTGCGCCTTGAAATCATCCGCCGCCATGAACTGTATTGGGTGGGTGGCCACCACCGGCAGATCGCAGACGCTGGCGAGGTTCATCGCTTGTTGATTGTACGGCTCGTCGAAATCGCGTTCGGCGCGTTGCAGCTCGATATAAAACGCATTCGGAAAATCTGCTGCCCAGGCATTGGCCAAGGCCATCGCGCGCTTGGTATCGCTTTGCAGCAGCGCCTGGCCAATATCGCCAAACGCCGCGCCAGATAAGGCGATCAGGCCATTGGTGGTATTGCCGGTGAGCCATTTGCGCGAAACTTCAGCGCGGCCACGCCAGGTGTTTTCGCGATAGGCGCGGGTCAACAACTGGCAGAGATTGAGATAGCCGGCATCGTTGCGGCACAGCAGCAGCAGGCGCGTCGGCTGGTCACGATTCTTTTCATTCTCGATATACAGCTCGCAACCGATGATCGGCTGCACACCGCGGCCGCGCGCCATCTGGTAGAACTTGACGGCGCCGAATACATTCGCCAGATCGGTAATCGCCAGTGCGGGCAACTTGTCGGTCGCCGCCTTGGCCACCGCGTCATCGATGCGAACAATGGAGTCCGTGATCGAGTACTCGGTGTGGAGACGAAGATGCGCGAAGGGGACGAAAGGAGTCATTGCAGGCCGTCAGAATCAAGCCAGAATTTTACCACCCGCCGTATTGGCCTATCTTGAAAAAATAGCTTGTAATTGTCGCGATCGTGGAGATGGACTGGATTGTGCGCGCCGGTCGCCTCGCCAATTCAGTCTACTCGGCCAGTTCGGCGTGGCGGCGGGCGCAAATCCAGCGTCCCTGAACGGACCAGGCCTGTCGCTCGCTTGTCAAACAGCAGTTTCTGGCATAGCATTTATTCAAGATACTGCGCGGGACGATGCTGGCCCAAGACAAGCAGGTGCACGTTTACATCGAGGAGAATGTCATGCGTACCGGAATGGGAATTCTCGCAGTATCCATCGCAGTCGTCGGCATAGTCGACCTTGCAAGCGCACAAGTTGCGCCGCCGGCCAATATCGAAAAACTGAAGCAGATGAAGGTGGCGACAACCGATCTGAATATTCCGGTCGTGCCGCA
>JANMXS010000358.1:0-8994 GCA_031394335.1 Burkholderiales bacterium | reverse complement strand
AATGCATGACGCCGCAATTTTTGTCTCAATCAAGGCGCGCTTTTCGCAGCAATGGCAAGCCATTGCAAGGAAACGCAACGCAGAGTGAGGCAAAAAGGGCAAGTCAGGTATCGCGTCTTAGTTACGGACAAGCTCTTAGTCTTTTCAAAAAGACCGCCATCTCTTTCGCCGCCTGCTTGTCGCCTTTTGCCTCAGCCGCAGCGATCCCCTTGCGGTACGCCTCAATTGCGCCAGCCGAATCGCCAAGCGCGGCGAGCGTTTTGCCGAGCAATTTCCATGCGGCGGAATAAGTCGCATCCTGCGCTGTTGCTGCATGCAGATGTTCAGCGGCGCGTGCCGCATCGCCGCTTTTCAGATACTCGTTGCCCAGCGAAAATCGCAGCAGTGCGGAATCCTTGCCGCCTGCCAGCATCTTTTCAAAGTTGTCGATCATTCCCATGGTTTTCACTCGATTTATCGTTCTTGCGCATCGCGCGCTTCCAGACAAACAGTTTGCGCTATTATCATCAGCTTGCGTCTGGCTTCACGCTTGCCGCTTACGTCGTTCTGATGCACGCGCCATTTGAAATTACGGGAGCTTCAATGTTGCGAATGAAACAACGGGCGCAGTATTTTCTCGTCACATTTTTTGCATTGCTGGCTTTTACCGTTTCGGGGCATGCCGGCGCGCAAACCAAGCCCGTCAACGCACGTGATATTTCCATCGGCTTGCAGGCCGCCATCACGTCGATGGACCCGCATTATCACAACATTGGCCCGAACAACAGCACGCTGCGACATGTTTTCGAGTCGCTGGTCAATACCGATGAAAATCAGAACCTGGCGCCCGGGCTTGCCACGGCATGGAAAGCGCTCGACGACACCACCTGGGAATTCAAGCTACGCAAAAATGTGCGCTGGCATGATGGATCGCCGTTCACCGCCGATGACGTGGTGTTTACATTGAAACGTGTGCCCAATGTGCCGAACAGCCCGTCATCTTTTGCCACTTTTACCAAACCAATTGTCGACGTTAAAGTTGTTGATTCCCATACCTTGATTTTCAAAACAGCGGCGCCACACGTACTGCTGCCATCCGATCTCTCCGCAGTGCGTATTGTTTCGAAGCTGTACGGCGAAAAGGCCACCACAGAAGACTACAACTCCGGTAAGGCAGCGATCGGCACCGGCCCTTACAAGTTTGTGGAATACATCCCCAATCAGCGTTTGGTGGTGAAGGCCAATTACGGCTACTGGGGCGGCGAGGAACCCTGGGACAGGGTGACGTTCAAGATGCTCACCAATCCGGCCGCCCGGGTCGCGGCCTTGCTTTCCGGGGATGTGGAGATGATCGAGACCGTGCCGACGGCCGACATCGCCAAGCTTGAGAAAAATCCCAAGTTTGCATTGTCGAACAAAGTTTCGAACCGCGTCATCTATGTGCACCTGAACCAGCATCAGGACAAGGCGCCGGCATTCCTGACGGACAAAGCCGGCAAGCCGCTGGAAAAAAATCCTTTCAAGGATGTGCGCGTGCGTCGTGCGCTGTCGATGGCGATCAATCGTGACGCGATGGTCAGCCGGGTGATGGAGGGCAAGGGCGTGGCCGCATCGCAACTGGTGGATGTTTCCTTTTATGGCAGCAGCAAGAAACTCAAGCCCATGAAGTACGATCCCGAAGGCGCCAAAAAGCTGCTGGCCGAAGCCGGCTACCCCAATGGCTTTGCCATGACCATTCACGGTCCGAATAATCGTTACATCAACGACGTTGCCATCGCCCAGACTCTGGCGCAGTTCTACTCACGCATCGGCATTGATGCCAAAGTCGATACCATGCCGTCCAGCGTCTATTTCACGCGCGCCAGCAAGCCCGAATTCAGCTATATGGTGCTGGGCTGGGCCTCCGAGTCCGGGGAGCAGGGCTCTTCCCTGCGCTCGCTGCTCGCCACCTATGACCCTGTCAACGGCATGGGCGTGACCAATCGCGGGCGTTACTCCAACGCAGTTTTCGACAAAGCCTTGGGCGAGGCGCTGGTCACCATGGACAATAAAAAACGCGAAGGCCTGATCCAGAAGGCCGCGGAAATCGCCATGGATGATGTCGCGCTCATTCCCTTGCATTACGAGGTGAGCACCTGGGCGACAACCAAGGCGCTCAAATACACGCCGCGCACCGATCAGTACACCTTGGCGATGGATCTGAAGCCGGTGAAATAGTGCAGACTGGAATCCGGGAGATTTTTTCGGTCAAAACACGCAGTTGATGGTTTCCTACTCGTGACGTCCGCAGGCGCATCCTGATCGCTTGCGGCAGACGGCGCGCCACACAAGATCACTTATGCTTTCCTACACAATCCGACGTCTGTTCCAATCCGGCTTTGTGCTGGTCGCGATGTCGTTCCTCGTTTTTGTCGGCGTCTACGCGATCGGCAACCCGGTTGAACTGCTGATCAACCCGCAAGCCGATGACGTTGAGCGCTTGCGCGCCACCGTGGCGATGGGTCTCGACAAGCCGTTCTACGTGCAATATCTGAGCTTCCTGGGTAACGCGTTCACCGGCGACTTCGGGCGCTCGTTTGTATTCAACATTCCAGCGCTGCAGCTGATTCTGCAAAAGCTGCCGGCGACGCTTGAGCTGGCGGTGTTCGCGATGATCCTGGCCATGGTCATCGGTATTCCACTGGGCCTGATTGCCGGTTTGCGTCCGGACGGTTTTATCGGCCGCGCGATCATGGCGCTATCGATCGTCGGTTTTTCATTGCCGACGTTCTGGGTCGGCCTCGTGCTCATCATGTTGTTCTCGGTGCACCTCGGTTGGCTGCCATCGAACGGACGCGGCGAAACCGTAAACGTGTTGGGCGTACCGATGAGTTTTTTGACCTGGGATGGGCTCGCGCACATGTTGATGCCGGCGCTCAATCTTGCCCTGTTCAAGCTCTCGCTGCTGATCCGCCTTACCCGCTCCAGCACCCGCGAGGCACTGTTGCAGGACTATGTAAAATTTGCGCGCGCCAAAGGCTTGTCGAATACGCGCATCATCGGCGTGCATGTGCTGAAGAACATCATGATTCCGATCGTCACGGTGATCGGGCTTGAGTTCGGCTCGGTGGTTGCCTTCGCCATTGTCACCGAATCCATTTTCGCCTGGCCGGGCACCGGCAAGCTGCTGATCGACTCCATCAACCAGCTCGACCGCCCGGTAATCGTCGCTTACCTGCTGACGATCGTGACCCTGTTCATCGTCATCAATTTTATCGTCGACGTGATTTATTCCGTGCTCGACCCGCGCGTGAGCCTCGGCGGCCAAAGCGCTGGAGGCCATTGAGATGAGCGCGGCGCCGGCAACCAGTAACCTGATCGAGACCCCGCTACGGCGCTTCTGGAACGAGTTCGCCGAGTCGAAACTGGCGCTGACAGGATTGGCGCTGCTGGTCTGTGTGCTGCTGATCGCGGTGTTCGCCCCGCTGATTTCACCGCAAAATCCCTATGACCTGGCCCAGCTCGACGTGCTCGACGGCAAGCTTGCACCGGGTGAAAAATCGATGGCCGGCAAAACCCATTTACTCGGCACCGATGACCAGGGTCGCGACATGCTCTCGGGAATTTTTTATGGCCTGCGCATCTCGCTGAGTGTCGGCATCATCAGCACGGTCGTGGCGGTGGTCATCGGCCTCACGGCCGGTTTGGTCGCCGCTTATTTCGGCGGCTGGGTCGATACGCTGATCATGCGCATCGTCGATATTCAATTGTCGTTTCCGGCGATTCTGATCGCGCTGATTCTGCTCGCAGTATTCGGCCAGGGCGTCGATAAAGTCATCATCGCGCTGATCACCGTGCAATGGGCTTACTACGCCCGCACGGTGCGCGCCACGGCACTGGTCGAAAAACAAAAGGAATATATCGAGGCCGCCCAGGTGCTGGCACTGGGCCGCGCGCGCATCCTGTTCCGTCACCTGCTGCCCAATTGTTTGCCGCCGCTGATCGTGGTCGCCACGGTGCAAGTGGCGCATGCGATCGCACTTGAATCTACCTTATCGTTTCTGGGTCTTGGACTGCCGATCACCGAGCCCTCGCTTGGCTTGCTGATTTCGAACGGCTTCACCTATCTGATGAGCGGCAAATACTGGATTTCGTTTTATCCGGGGCTGGCCTTGCTGGTGACGATCATGTCGATCAATCTGGTGGCTGATCAGTTGCGCGATGTGCTGAACCCGAGGCTGAAGAAATGACGGCGTCTCGGATAATTTTACGTAGAACGCCATTTGGTGCGCCTTTCGGGGCAAAAATGCTCTGGGAGCCGCGCCAGTGCTTGAGTTTTTGTTTTCGTTCATGAGCGCCGTATTGCGCGTCGAAAACCTGCAAACGCATTTTTTCACCAAGGCCGGCGTGGTGAAAGCGGTCGACGATGTTTCGTTTGCGCTTGAGCGCGGCAAGATATTGGGCTTGGTAGGCGAGTCAGGCTCAGGCAAATCGATGACCGGTTATTCGATCATGGGCCTGATCGATGCGCCGGGAAAAATTGTCGCCGGCAAGATCGAACTCAATGGCCGCGACATCATGCAACTCACGCCGCGGCAGTGGCGCGAACTGCGCGGCAACCGTGTGGCGATGATCTTTCAGGATCCGATGATGACCCTGAACCCGGTGCTGCGCATTGACACACAGATGATCGAAGCCCTGACCGCGCATCAAAAAATCAGCAACGCTGCCGCGCGGGAGCGTTGTCGCGAGGCATTGGCCAAGGTGGGCATTCCCTCACCCGAAGAGCGGCTGTTGGCCTATCCACATCAGTTTTCCGGCGGCATGCGCCAGCGCGTCGCAATCGCCATTGCCCTGCTCAACAAGCCGGATGTGATTATTGCCGATGAACCGACCACCGCCTTGGATGTCACCATCCAGGGCCAGATTCTGTTCGAGATGCAAAAGCTGTGTCGCGAATCCGGCACGGCGCTGATCTGGATTACGCATGATCTCTCGGTGGTCGCCGGCCTCGCCGATGACATTGCGGTGATGTATGCCGGCAAGGTGGTTGAATCCGGCAGCATCAATGACGTACTCGATGCGCCGCTGCATCCATACACCCGCGGGTTGCTCGAATCCGTGCCCAGCCGAAACCGCAAAGGCGCACCGCTGAAGCAGATTCCGGGAATGACACCGTCGTTGCTGAAGATTGGCGCGGGCTGCGCATTTCGCGACCGCTGTGGCTATCGCCAAGCCGATTGCGAAGCGGCCCCGGCGCTTGCACAATCACTATTGCAGGCATCGCCGAGTCGGGTGCGCTGCTTCCATCCCTTGTCGGGTCAATGACCATGAGCGCCATCCTCGAACTTCAGGGCATCTCCAAACGCTTCAGCAAACGACTCGATCTCGCCGGCAAAGTTGCGCGCGCCTTGGGTGCAACGGCACGCGAGGAAACCGTGCATGCGGTCGATCACGTCAACCTGGCGATTGAGCCCGGAGAGGTCGTTGGCCTGGTCGGCGAATCCGGCTGCGGCAAATCGACCTTGGGACGCGTGGTAGTGGGCCTGCATGCACCCTCGGCCGGCACGCGCCGCTGGAAAGGCGTCGACGTGAACGCCATGTCGGCCGCGGAGAAACGTGCCATGCAGCTCAAAGTACAGATGATCTTTCAAGACCCATATGCATCGCTTAACCCGCGCCTGCGTATAGCGGAAATCATCGGCGAAGCGCCGCTGGTGCACGGCATGGTTGCAGCCGGCGACCAGGCGGGGTACGTAGCTGATCTGATGCAGCAGGTGGGACTGGATGGCGCGCTGGCCAAACGCTTTCCGCATCAGTTTTCCGGCGGGCAACGGGCGCGTATCGGCATCGCACGGGCGCTGGCAGTGAATCCTGAATTTCTGGTCTGCGATGAGGCGGTCGCCGCACTTGATGTCTCCATCCAGGCGCAGGTGCTGAACCTGTTCATCGAGTTGCGCAAAGCGTTCAACCTCACCTACCTGTTCATCAGCCACGACCTGGGGGTGGTGAGACACATCAGTGATCGCGTGGTTATCATGTATCTGGGCCGTGTCGTCGAGTCAGGCCCAACGGACGAGCTATTTGCCGCCGCCAATCACCCCTACACCCAGGCGCTGATCGCTGAAGTGCCGCGCCTGGATGTGCGCAAAAAAGATTTTGTCGCGATCCGTGGTGAGATACCATCTCCACTGGATCCACCCAGCGGCTGCCACTTCCACCCGCGCTGTCCACATGCCATGGCGCGCTGCAGGACGGAAGCCCCGCCATTGAAGGAAATTGCACCAGCGCGATTTTCTGCTTGTCACCTCAACGACGCCATTTAGTTGGTAATTCATCATGTCTGAACAAACATCAAATCAGATTCTCATCTCGCCACCCGCCACCGATCACGACCATGAAATTCCGGTGGTGTTCGATTCGCCGCATAGCGGTACCACCTATCCGGCCGATTTCGGCTTCATCGTGCCGGCAGCGACGCTGCGCATGGCCGAAGACACTCACGTGGAAAAACTGTATGCCGCGGCGCCTGCCTGCGGTGCAACCTTGATTGCCGCGCGGTTCCCGCGCAGCTATATCGATTGCAATCGCTCTTTGCTGGATATCGACCAGGCCTTGCTGGCCACAGCATGGCCGGGCCCCATCAATGTCAGCAAGAAAACCGAGAAGGGCATCGGCCTGGTGTGGCGCAAGCTCGATTCCGGCGAGGATATCTACAATCGCCAGCTCGGCGTCGCCGAGGTGCAGCGTCGAATCGCCACCTGCTATGCGCCCTATCACAAGGCAGTACGCGACACGATCAACAGTACGCATAAGCATTACGGTGCGGTATGGCACATCAATTGTCATTCGATGCCGGCGGTGTCGGGCCTGGTCGCCGAGGAAGGGCCGGGTAAGCCACGCGCCGACTTCGTGCTGGGCGATCGCGATGGCAGCACCTGCTCGCCGGAATTCACCCGTTTCATCGCCGCCACGCTGCGCGGCTTCGGCTACGACGTGAAGGTGAACGATCCCTACAAAGGCGTCGAGCTGGTGCGCGCCTACTCGGATCCTGGCGAACACAAGCATTCGATCCAGATCGAGGTCAATCGCAAGCTGTATATGGATGAAAAGTCCCGCGAACCGAATGCCAACTTTGTGAAACTTCAGGGCGACATTACGCGCCTGATCGAGGCCATCGGCACATTCGCCAAGGCCAGCATCCCCAACCATGGACATCATCACGATTGCGGACATGACCACAACCACGATAGCGGACACCCTCACCACGATCACGACCACAAACATGGGCACAAACATTAAAGTTGAACTGGCTGCACCGGATATTTCGCCTTATAAAAAAAGTAATGCCGGCGTCGATTACATCACCACCTTTGATTCAGGCAAACCGGGCCCGCATGTGATGGTGAACGCGGTTACCCATGGCAACGAAATCTGCGGCGCCATTACCATCGACCGCCTGTTCAAAATGGGTGTGCGGCCCGCGCTGGGCAAGTTGACACTGGCATTCGCCAACGTTGATGCCTATTGCCGCTTTGATCCCGCCGAGCCGCACAAGACCCGCTTCGTTGATGAGGATTTCAATCGCGTCTGGACGCCCGCTACGCTCAATGGCCCGCGCGACTCAAGCGAACTCAGGCGTGCACGCGCGATGCGGCCGCTCATCGACCAGGTTGACCTGTTGCTCGATATCCACTCGATGCACGACCCGCACGGCCCGGTAATGATTTCAGGTCCGCTGGACAAGGGCATTGCTTTCTCGAAACAGATCGGTATTCCGCAACATATCGTCGCCGATCGCGGACATGCCAACGGCACACGGATGCGCGACTACGGCGGTTTCGGCGATCCTTCCTCAGCAAAAAATGCGCTGCTGGTGGAATGCGGCCAGCATTGGGAGCGGGCTGCGGAGCAGGTGGCGTGGCAAACCACCTGGCGTTTTTTGCGTAGTTGCGGCGTGGTCGATCGCGCCCAAACCGATGCGCAAATCCCCGGCGTAACCCCGCTCGCACAATACGTGGTACGCGTGACCGAAGCTGTGATTGCGAACAGTATGGACTTCACCTTTGCCAGCGGCCTGCAGGGCCTGTCGCGAATCGCCAGGAAAGGCGATCTCATCGGCCACGACGGCAAGACCCCGGTCGTCGCGCCCTACGACAATTGCGTGCTGATCATGCCCACCATGGTGCATGTAAAACCAGGCTTGACCGTGGTTCGACTGGGTCGAGTGGACGCCTGATTAGCTCAACATAGAAGGCGAGCGGCAATTAACTGCCGCTATCTTCAACCTTGCCCGAGGGCCGGATACCGAGTTGTTTCAGTTTCCGGTACAGGTGGGTACGCTCCAGGCCGACTTTGTCGGCAACCCGCGACATATTGCCATCCGCCAGACGGATATGGTGCAGGAAGTACTGATACTCAAAACGCTCGCGTGCTTCGCGTAGCGGAAGATCAAATGGAATGCCGCCCATCGGCGCCGGTGCAGTGACCTGATCGAGCCCGAATTCGCGCGCCGCACGCGCCACATCGTCGGCGGTAATTTCCGTGGTCAGCACCGTCAGCGCCAGCGTCTTTACCGCGTTTTGCAGTACCGGCAAATTGCCCGGCCAATCGAGGTTGCGCAGCGCATTGAGCGCGCCTACGCTGAAATGGCGCAGTGGAGCCTCATTGGACTCAACCATTTGCCGCAGTATGGTTGACACCAAATCGGGGATGTCTTCCGGGTGCTCGCGCAGGCTGGGGATACGCAGTGTAATTCCGGATAATTGCGTCATCAGCTGCGCGTCAAATTCGCCGCCGTCGATAAGCGGTAACATCGACTGCGACGTCGTGGTGACCAGGCGCACATTGAATTTTTCAAGTTTGGTAATCAACTGCGCAAGTCCCTTCTGTTCGTTCTTGTTCATCGCTTCGATCTTCTCGATGAACAGGACACCATCGCGCGCATCTGTCAGCGGCACGAATGGGTTTTCGGCCAGCCATGCATGATCCGGCGGGGCGATCCAGGCGGTGTTGCGCTGGTGAACCGCGCGCGCA
>JANMXS010000357.1:0-5620 GCA_031394335.1 Burkholderiales bacterium | reverse complement strand
CACGAGCGGGTTGCCACCACCATCATGCAAATCGCCACGCTGGCCAGCACCGCACTCGTCGATGTGCATGCAGACGGGCGACGAACTGTGCCACAATTTACGCCATCGGACAGGTAGCAGAAATAAACCGCCTGTCACCATCGCCTCACCGGCGGTTTTATCGAACAAGGTTTATCTGTCGCGGAGGCGTTCGTGATTGCAGTCGGTTCGGTAGCGCAACAGATAAACGCTATTCGTTCGGCTTCTATCCGAATCGTTAGTTTAAGACTCGGCATCAGGCCATGAGAAAGCAAAATTCAATTTTGGCGCTCGTGCTCTTGCTCGGTCTTGTTATCTCAAGCTCTGCGGCTCAGAGATCCATTGACGGTCACTGGGAAGGGGGGATGGTTCGAGAAGGTGCGGAGTTGCCCGTCAACTTCGACTTCACGAATGAAGCCGCCGGACTCACCGCGAGCTTCAGCTCTCCAACGCAGCGTGCGATCGGAATACCGCTCAGAGACGTTAGTTTCACCGCTCCGAGAGTTCATTTCGAGTTGGCTGGCGATGCCACCACGATCATCTTTGACGGTGAGTTGAACGCCGATGCGATTGCCGGGCAGTTCCGAGAAGGTGACGCTAAAGGCACGTTCTCAATAAGGCGCGTTGACGCCAAGCCGCCCGCGTTCAAGCAAGTCGAAGTTAGCTTCCGAAACGGGGATGTAACGCTCTCCGGCACACTACTGCTTCCCTTGACAAAAGAAACTCATTCGGCTGTTGTTTTTCTTCACGGTGCCGGCTCAGAGGGTCGATACGCTGCGCGGTTTCCCGCCGAATATTTCACTCGCCATGGCATTGCGGCACTTATTTACGATAAGCGGAGTGTTGGCAAGTCAACGGGTGATTGGAAGCGTTCAGACTTCAACGATTTGGCTGGCGATGCCATCGCTGGAATTCACTTCCTCCAACAGCGTAAAGAAATCAATCCGAAGCAAATCGGCCTTTACGGGCACAGTCAGGGAGGCATGATTGCGCCGTTGATTGCCTCTCAATCAAAGGATGTTGCCTTCATCATCAGTGGCGCCGGCAGTGCCGTTCCGGTATATGAGTCAGAAATCAACAGCGTAATAAATCAGGTTCTGGTCAAAGGTACTTCGGGTAATGACCTTGCCGAAGCGTCTGCATTCATCAAGATGTGGATTAATGTCATGCGAACGGGGCAAGGTTGGGAGCAATTCGATGCCGCTGTTGAGAAGGCACGCGGGACGAAATGGTTTCCGATGCTTCATGTGCCACCGAAAGACAACTGGATGTGGGCATTTCACAAGCGCATATATGATTACAATGCCGCTGACTATTGGGCGCAGGTCAGCGTTCCGGTTCTCGTGATTTATGGCGAACGCGATTTATATGTTCCAATCGCACAAAGCATCTTGAACATCGACCGTGCGCTGAATAAAGTCGGAAACAAAGACTACACTATTCTCTTTTTGCCGGGAGCATCACATGCCTTTATCATCGAATCGGAAGACGGGCAGCCTTTTGAGTGGTGGCATTTGGCAGCGGGCTTTCCTAATTTATTGACCGCATGGATTAACCAACGAATGAAATAACAAAAATGGCTCGTAAGGTTGCAGCCGAAGCCGAACAAGTCGTTGCAGGTGAGCCGCGATTACGTGCCCTTCATCAAGTCTTTATCCGCTCAGGCTGTTGCGATTAGCGCGGCCATGTGAGCTATGACGTTCGGCGTCGCCGCAGCGCCTCTCTTTCTGTAGGCAATCGATCGGAGAAACGATATGAACAAGCATGCTTTACTACTTTCAATGCTATTGGGCCTCTCCCAATTGGCGTACGCCGGAACTGAAGACGACATCAAGGCTGTTTTCAATGCGTTTGTCTCAGCTCAGAATGCCCACGACTCGAAGGCCGTGTCCAACACACTGCATGATTCTCCGAACCTTCTATGGATCACGCGAGGCACGACTATCTGGGGAAGAGAAGCAGCGTTAAAGCGATTTGAAGCGCTCTATCAAGGCACATGGCGGTTGGAACCGGAAGCCGGGGCGTTTAAGCTAATCATGCTTGGACCTGACACTGCGCAAATATTCGTGCCGATCGTGTTCACCGTTGGCGCACCAGGACAGACCGCACAGCCGACAAGATTTTTGATGAATCAGATCCTGATCAAGACACCTGAAGGTTGGCGAGTATCCAGCATCTTGCCCATTCCAGCGGCGGCCCCTTGAATACAGCAACGCCTGAGCCTTCGTTCCGCCGGACTGCGTTCGGCAGCCGCTAAACTCAGTCTTTGGGCGGCTCCGTGAACATTGAACGCACGTTTGGCCCCGTTAGTCGAACGATGAACAAGCTCTCGCGAGCCCGGATCTTCGGCGTGGCGCTTCTGGGCGTCGTGCTTGTTGGGGTCCTGGACTATCTAGTCGGCTTCGAAATCTCTCTGACAGTCTTCTATCTCGGCCCCGTCGGCATTGCAACCTGGTATGCCGGAAGAAAGACCGGAGTGCTGATCGCGTTGATCTCAATATTCGCGGCACTCGCGGCAGAAGTGGGCGCAGGCCATCTCTTGACGCGTCCGGGGATCATGGCTTGGAACGGGCTCCTGCACTTTGGATTCATGCTGGTCGTCGCGTATTTACTGGACAGCTTGCGCACCCACGTCGAATCTGAACAGGAACTGGCCAGATCGGATTATTTGACCGGCATCGTCAGTCGTCGTGCTTTTTTAGAGCATCTTCAATATCATCTTGATGTTGCGTCACGCGAGGGAAAGCCACTCACCTTGGCATACATCGATCTGGACGATTTCAAACGAATCAACGACCGGGGCGGACACGAGGAAGGTGACAGGGTCCTAAGACTTGTCGCGAGCACACTGACCAAGTCCGTCCGTCGCACCGATATGGTTGCCCGTCTTGGCGGTGATGAATTCGCCTTGCTAATCGCAGGCGCGGATCGGACCGGCGCGGAGAGCCTTATCGAAAAAGTGAGCCACTCTCTTCTTCAGGCGCTCAGCGGCGAAAAGTCAATGGTCACCTGCAGTATCGGTTGCGTAACATTTCAAGTCCCTCCATCTAATGCGGACGCCGCTATCAGCACCGCCGATACCCTGATGTACAAGGTGAAGCGCCAAGGCAAGAATGCAGTCGCCTTTGAGGTCTTTAGCCATCCGGTAGGCAATGCCGCCCAACCCGACGTTGCAGCGAACGCGCCGCGAGCGGCGCGCCACTGAGCTTGCACGTTGAGTGTTCACCTGGAAGAGGTCTGTCGGACTTGAACAATCAATACGACAAATGCGTTGCGCCAGGCCAGATATTTACCACGCGCGCTAGGTTCTGGCGAGGCAGGCGCGGATACGTGCGGTGAGCTGCGGGATCGAAAACGGCTTGGTCACATAGTCCGTCACCCCCGCTTCAAAGCCGGCCCGGGTGCTGGGTTCATCTGTCATGCCGGTGAGCATTAACACCGGCAGGAGTTGTGTCGCAGGATTGGCGCGCAGCAATTTAACCACCGCCAGGCCGTCCAAACCCGTCATCTTGTAATCCAGCACCACCAGATCTGGCAAGTGCTGGTCGATCATCCGCAGCGCCTCGAGGCCATTGGTCGCCTTGCTGACCGTGTATTCATCGTCCTCCAGCGCATGAATGACCGGCTCCAGCATATCCGGCTGATCATCGACCACCAGAATGTGAAAGCTACGCTGCGTGACGGACGCCTGGAACGGGTCGGCACTTACAAATGGCTTCAAGGTGGCGCGCGGCTCCAACACCACTTCGCAGCCTTCATACGCGCAAAAAACATCGAGGCCCGTCCCGCACTGCAGGGCAAGACTGCGGGCCTTGCGTTCGATCTCCGCGACGAAGTGGTCGTTGTGACTCGGGTCGTGGTGGGTCAGTGCGACACGGCGCACGCCAGCCGCCGCAGCGATTTGCACGACGTACTCGTAGGTGCTGTGTCCCCAGGTTTTTCTTGAGCCGTACTCCTCGGGTGTGTATTGCGCGTCGTGGATTACCAGGTCGGCGTCGGCCATGAAGATTGCGTGCCTGCGGTCTCCCTCGTGAAGAATGGAATCAATTTGCCCCGGTGTTGCCCCTGCGCGCCACAGTTGATCGGAGAACGGTTCGTGGTCCACCAGGTAGACCACCGCCACCCCGTCGACTTCGAAACGGAAACCCAGCGTAACCGCCGGATGATTGAGATATTGCGTGGCGACCCGCGTGCCGCCGATGCGATGGATGCCCTCGGTCAGCTCGTGGTAGGTGATGGCGGCCGGCAGTTGATTCAACTCGACCGGGAAGTAGGTAAATTCCATCTGACCGGCCAACACGTCATGCAGCGAACCACTGCTGCCTTCCGGGCCATAGATCGCCACGACATTGCCTTCGGCAAAGGCCGGCAGGAAGAACGGAAATCCCTGGATGTGATCCCAATGCGTATGTCCGAGCAGAATGTTGGCGTTAATGGCCTTCTTGCCCTGGGCCATCAACTCTGCCGCCAGCATGTGCGCGCCGGTGCCGCAGTCAACAATCAGCAGGTCGCCACTGGCCGTGGTCAGCTCGACGCAGGAAGTATTCCCGCCGAAGTGGTTGGTACCGGGACCAGGGGTGGCTATCGACCCCCTGGTTCCCCAGAAACGTACTTTCATGACGCTGCAACTCCTTTCTTGCGTGGCAATGTCCCTGCCGCCGTTGCATTGATCGACACCATTGCCTGCATAGACTACGCGGCCCCGGCGCTGGCATCAACTGGTTTGCCGGAGGAAATTATCAGGCTCCTTATTTGGCGGGGATTTCTGCGCGAATATGCGTTGAAACGATGATGGATATCGGCGTTTCATTGCGCCTGCCTCAACCACCGTTGCATGCCATCAACCGCATCGTCGTACGACAACGCCCTCCCCACCGCCTGCGCGTCCACATACCCCGCCACGCCGAGTGCTTCGCGCGCGCGCGCCACGAACGGCGCTAAAAACGCCGCGTCCGCCACGTCGCGACGCCGACCCACCTGCGCGGTGTGAATATCGGCCGCGCCATCAAAGCGCGCCGCAAGTTGCCAATCGTTCAGATGCGCAGCAAGTCCCGCGCACACTTCCATCACCACCAGTCGACCGCGTTTCGATCCAAGCTCGTCGGAGATGGCGAGAGACTCGATGAGCATCGAGCGGGCGCGCGCCTCGGCACCGGTGGCGACGGCGACCATCGCCAGATTGTTCAGCCCGATCATCGTACGCAGCCGGTCGCCGGTCGTGCGCACGTGGCGCAGACTTTCTTCGTACAACGTTTCGGCCGCAACCAGGTGATCTTCGAGGCGCTCGAGCTCGGCGAGACTCGATGCGGCCAGGCTGACAAGCCATGGCTCGTTGCTGAGCTTACGCGCCAGCGCGAGCCCTTCTTCCAGACAAGCGCGAGCCTGAGCGCGGTCCTGCAAACTCAAGCACACGAACCCCAACCGCGATAAGGCGTTGGGGAGCAGCTCGCTGAAGCCACCCGCGCGGGCCAGCCCCACGCTATCGGCCAACAACCGTTGTGCGTCGTCATCGAGACCGCGATACGAGCACAACCAGCCAACGTGCAACAGCCCCTCACAGCGTAGTCGGGCGTGTCGCTCAGCGCCCGGCCGCGCCAGTGCC
>JANMXS010000356.1:0-2406 GCA_031394335.1 Burkholderiales bacterium | reverse complement strand
GACTTCTGAACCGCGACCGGCCGTGACGATACACAGCATCCACGCGAATCCCGCTAGCGCCAGGATAGTTGATCGAACCAGGAAAGTCCGGTGACCGTTGTATTGAAAATAAAGCGCGCCAAACATCGGTATCAGCATTGCCTGCAACTGCGCTGCAAAGCGGCGATTGCTGAATCCAATTACCGTAATATCGCTGTCAATCGAATGCAGGATCAGGAGCGCGCCGATATATCGAACCATCACTTGCGCCGCATAAAATGCGCCCGCAGCCACCAAGGAAAGATAAAGCCAGTCCTGCGCACCTTCAACGCTGCCAATGGCAACGGCTAATGCCAAGCAGCAAACCAGTAGCAGCAGAAGATGACTCCATTCCAGAAACGCCCAGCATGGCAGCGTTGCCAAAGACGACGATATGGCGCCAATTCCAAAAAAAAATCCCAGGAAGAGCACGATTATTCTGTGTTGGCCGCACCAGCTGAAACACGCCGCAGCTCGTGCGCCCGTCAAACGCACGAAAAAAACTGCACTAACCACCCAGATCAACACCAACTGCACTGCGCGCTGCTCGTCATGCGATGGCGAATACATGCTCCAGCGCAACGCACCGGAAGCGGCAAGTGCCACAAAGGCCAGAAATGCCAGAATAAACAACCTTGATGACAGCGGGCCGTTAAGCTTCATTTCATATCCGCACTATCATGTCAAAACTGGGCTGGATTGTTCCACCCGGCTAGGCGACAATCTTCTTGAAATACGCAATCGTTTCCTTGAGGCCATCGGCTAACGCGACATGCGGCTCCCAATCCAGTTCGCGTTTGGCTACCGCAATATCCGGCCGGCGCTGCTTGGGGTCATCCTGCGGGAGCGGCTTGAAGACAAGCTTGGCCCTGGATCCGGAAAGGCGCAACACCTGTTCTGCCAGCTCCAGCATCGTCATTTCGTTCGGATTGCCCATGTTCACCGGACCGGTTAGCGCGGCGGGTGAATTCATCATGCGCACCAGGCCATCAATCAAATCGTCGACATAGCAGAAACTGCGCGTCTGCTGGCCGGTGCCGTAAATGGTGATGTCTTCGCCCTTCAATGCCTGCACGATGAAATTGCTGACGACGCGACCGTCATTCGGGTGCATGCGTGGCCCATAGGTGTTGAAAATGCGCACCACCTTGATGTCGACCTTGTGCTGGCGGTGGTAATCAAAGAAAAGGGTCTCCGCACAGCGCTTGCCCTCGTCGTAGCAGCTGCGAATACCGATCGGATTGACGCGCCCCCAGTAATCTTCAGTCTGCGGATGCACTTCAGGATCGCCATAAACTTCCGAGGTGGACGCCTGCAAGATCCGCGCCTTGAGCCGCTTCGCCAGACCCAGCATATTGATCGCGCCATGCACATTGGTCTTGGTGGTTTGCACCGGATCAAACTGGTAATGTACCGGGCTCGCCGGACACGCCAGATTGAAAATCTGATCAACCTCGGCATACAGGGGGAAGGTCACATCGTGACGCATCACCTCAAAATAAGGATTGCCCATCAACTGCGCAATATTGCTCTTGCTGCCGGTGTAGAAATTATCCACGCACAGCACGTCCGCTCCATCGGCGATCAGGCGATCGCATAAATGCGAGCCCAGAAAGCCCGCGCCGCCGGTGACCAGAACTCTGTTCATTTTTGTCCTTGCAGAATTGAATATCTTTAGTTGCCGGATTATTGGCGACTTGACAGTATATTCGGTCCATGCACGGGTTCAAATCTCGCTTGAAGATGACGGCCTAAAATCTACATCCGCAAACCCTTTCACCACTCCAGGAAAGATGACTTTGGCAGGCGATGCGCAGTTGCCGGTGAATTCAAAGTCCTTTACTGAAGCTTGTCGCTTGCGCTCACGAACGTTCGCATGGAATGTCGCGGCAAATTGAGGGCAATAAAAAAGGGGGCTGAAGCCCCCTTTATCAAACCTCAAACGGAAAATTAAGTTCCGTAGCCGGTTTTGGATTTGCCGCAATTGGTGCCGGTAACCGTGTAGACCCAGCCGAGGGTGGAGGCAGCAACCGTGCCCGTCAGCGTGACCACGCAGGAACCCAACGTCGTATCACCGGTGCCGGTGAAGACGGCCGTGCCGCCTACGCCGCCCGTGCCAGCCGTGAAGGTACCGCGGGCGATGGTAATTGCACCGTTCTGTGCAGATGTTGGCATTGTTTGACTGGTCAAAACGTCAGTATTACATTGGGTCGGATCGCCAGCGTTACTTTGGATACAAAGTGCCGTTGCGGTCTTGGTCGATGCCATCGTGCCGTCAAAATCTTTCCACTTGGCACGGGTGATGTAATCCTGATACTGCGGAATGGCAATAGCCGCCAAAATACCGATAATCGCAACCACAATCATCAGTTCGATAAGCGTAAAGCC
>JANMXS010000355.1:0-3646 GCA_031394335.1 Burkholderiales bacterium | reverse complement strand
CGCCTCGGCAATTGCACGGTCATAGTCGAGGGCGCGTCCCCCCGACTCGGCGATTGCGAACGCTGTTGGCAAGGCGTGGCGCGCGGCGTTGATGCGCGGGTCGAGGAAGGCCGCATCGGCCGGATCGCGGTGCAGGCCGGTCTGCGCGGCTTGAGCTTCCACCGCCCCATAAAATCGGGCGGCCATGTTCCATTGCTGCATCAATGCCGCCAGCCCGGCAGCAACCTCAAGCACACTCTGGCCCATGCGTTTGGAGCCGATCTCGGTAACGATAGCCAACGCCTCTGACAGCATCGGTCGCGACGCGTTGGCGTCGGCGCGCTCGATTGCCACCATCGCCAGATTCAGCAAGCCGATGGCGATACTGGCCGGGTCGCGCATTTCACGCGCGACCGCGAGGGCCTCGCCGTACATGGGCTCGGCGGCATCAAGTTCACCGGCAACGCGCAACAGCTGCGCAAAAATATTGAGCGCCGCAGCGATTTCGCGCGGGTTGCCCATCTGACGCGCCAATGCGAGTGCCTCCTGCAAATACGCACGTGCTGCCGACAGATCGCCCTGGCCAAGACAGGCCATGCCGAGCGGTTGCAGCGATGCCGCGATCGTCAGGCGGTCGTCAAGTTCGCGCGCCAGCGCAAGGCTGTCAACAAGGTAGCGCTGCGCCTCGGCATAGCGGCCCATGAATACGCCAATCTGCCCCGCCTGGAACAAGCCGCGGCAGCGCACTGCATTGCGCGCTTCGGCACCGGCGCGACCCAATGCCTCCACGGTAATGCGCTGACCCAGACCCAACAGGCCACGATTGATACAGTACGGTTTCAGCGCCCACACCAATCTCAGGCCCTGGGCAGCGCCATCCGCTGCGTGATCGGCCCAGGCGTGCGCCACCAGCAGATTTTCTCGCTCTGTGTCGATATGCGCGAGCCATGTACCCTGCTCCGGCCCGACCAGCATGGGCCTCGCCTTCTCAGCCAGTGCCAGGTAAAAGCCGAGGTGATGCGCGCGCGCCTCGTGTTCTGCGCCCGATTCACTCAGCCGCTCACGTGCGTAATGGCGCACGGTTTCCAGCAGCCGGTAGCGATCGCCACCGACCTCGACGGTCACGAGTGACTTTTCGACGAGGCGAACGAGGAGATCGAGAACAGCCGCTTCATCAATGCCAGCGCCGGCGCCAACGGCTTCGGCAGCCTCCAGTGTCCAACCACCGGCAAATACCGACAGGCGTTGCAGCAGCACGCGCTCAGGTTCGGCCAGCAGGTCGTAGCTCCAGTCGATCGAGGCGCGCAGGGTTTGCTGGCGCGGCATGGCGGTTTGATCGCCGCCGGTCAGAAAGCGGAAACGGTCGCCGAGGCGCGCCGCAATCTTCTCCACGGAAAGCGCACCCACGCGCGCCGCGGCGAGTTCGATCGCCAGCGGGATGCCGTCGAGGTGGCGGCAAATGTCCGCCACCGCTGTTGCATTCTGCTGCGTGATCCTGAAAGCCGGCTGCGCTTCGACCGCGCGATCGATGAACAGGCGCACGGCCTCATATTGCATCAATGCTTCGAGGTTGATCACGGCGCCGCCGGTATCGTTCGCGTGATGGCGCATAGCGGGGACCGCTAGCGATGGCAGCGGGTAGGTCGTCTCGCCTGCCACATGCAGGTGCTCGCGGCTGGACGCGAGGATCTGCACGCCGCGCCCCGCTCGCAGCAATGTTTTGGCGAGCTCGGCGCAGGCGCGACTCAGGTGTTCGCAGTTATCGAGGATGAGCAGCAGCTGCCGGTCAGGGACGTACTTTTCAAGCGCATCGAGTACCGGACGCCCCGCCTCTTCGATAACGCCGAGCACCGAGGCCACTGCCTGCGGCACCAGCCGTTCATCCACCAGCGGCGCCAGTTCCACAAACCACACGCCGTCGGGGTAGTTGTCGATAAGTTGCGTTGCCACCTGCAACGACAGCCGCGTCTTGCCGGTGCCGCCCGTGCTGGTCAGGGTCACCAGGCGCGCAGCCCCCAATAGCGACCTGATCTCGCCGATCTCGTGGTCGCGTCCGACAAAGCTGGAGAGCTGCACGGGCAGATTGTGCCTGCGTGCTGCAGGCGTTGGCGCAGCTTTGGGCATAGAGGCGGGCGATGCCCCTGAATCGGTTTCAAGCGTGAGTGCAAGCCGATAACCGCGACCGGGAATGGTGACCAGCGCCTGCGGGCCAAGCAACTTGCGCAACGCGGAAACATGCACCTGGAGGTTGTTCTCCTCGACGACGAGTCCGGGCCAGACAATCTCGAGCAATTCATCCTTGCTGACCACCCGGTCGCGACGGTCGATGAGCGCGATCAGCACATCGAAGGCGCGTGCGCCAACGTTAGCGGGCTGACCATTGATCAGTATCCGACGTTCGCCGGGCCGGACCTCAACCTGACCGAAGCGGTAGCAGTGTGGCAAGTGCCCTCCCAGTGCCAAGCATCGCAGTGCCTCCCAGACAGCGCGTACCAACACCGGGATTCTAACCCCGTCACGGTTTCAGGACATTTAAGGGCCTCTTAAGGACTGAAGGATGCCTTCAGGAAGACAGTTCAGCCATCGACCAGGCATACCCGATGCGGTCTTTAACCAGACAAGGAGACACACCATGCGCACCAGCCACAGGAAAGATTGGAACCGTCATTCGAATATCGATCGCGCGGCCAATGCGAGCGTAATCGCAGCCAGCCTGCTCATCATTTTGCTCGCTGCGGCCACCGCGGATAAGGATCCGGCGCCAACGGCAACGCAGTTTGCACAACAAGGCCGCACCAGCCGCACGGTAGTGGCCACGCAGGCACCCCAAACCGAAACGACGAACGTGCGCGTTGCCGGGTACGGCGATTCGGTACGACTCGCCACGGCGTCGCCCGCCGCCCCTTCCCAGTTCAACCCGTCCGACCTCAACGGAGATGATCATGCAAAATAGCCCCCACAATCAACGTCTCATGCGTGAAGCCCTTGGCAATACTGACGGCGAGATGCCCGTCACCCACGGCAACCTGCGTGCCATCGCTGCCGTTGCAATCATCCTTTTCGTCGCTATCGCGCTTGCAGCTTGCCAGGCGGATGAACGCTTGATGATAGCGGCATCGACATCCGATGCGTATCTCGCCTCTGCCAACAATGATGCGCTGACGCTGAAGACTCAAGAGCCGCTCGACAAGGCAGTGCCGGAAGCGGAAGTTAAAGCCCAGCCGCAAGGCGAGACCGGCAAGGAGGAGCCGGAAGGCAATGTCGTGGACATGACGTATTAGCGGCGTGTCGATCGATTCGTGAATAAAGACGCCAACATCGGCTGATTTAAAAAAGAGGCTGGGCGAAATATTTCAAGCCAGCCTCTTTAATTGGCAGCAATGTTGCAGCGTAGAATCCTCGCATGCCTTCATCTCCGCGCCGCCCGCAGTCAATCAATCGGCCGATGCTTTGTGCCAGCTTTCTTGGAAGCATTATCGCCGCCGGCATTTTCAGCGTAACCGCCATGGCGCAGGGCACCGATGCCGCCAAGCCCGCCAGCAAACTCACCATCGGCAGCTATCACTTTGCCGACACCGGCAACGCCACCGATATCAATCTGCGCCACAGCAACGATTACGGCGATACCTGGCTCGGCTATTACCATTCCTCGGCGCGAGAGGAACAT
>JANMXS010000354.1:0-4602 GCA_031394335.1 Burkholderiales bacterium | reverse complement strand
GTCAAGACGGCCTGACCCGGCTGCGGGGCCGGGCCGCTGATGACTTTGGCGCCGGCATACGGGTCGTAAACGCTTTTGTCGGCACAGCAGGTGATGACCTTGCCGCGCGCATTGGCGGCCGAGGGCGTGGCGCGAAAGCCGATGAAGCTCACTTGCGGGCTCGGGTAGGCGAGCTTGTGCGCGCAGATCGCCGAGTAGGCCACCAGTGTCTTCTTGTCACCGACGCCACCGGGCCAGTCGTAACTCGCGCCGCTTTCGGTTTTGAGGCCGACCTTGTCCGGCATCGGTTGATCGAGATTCAACAAAAAGCAGGGCGTGGAGGTATAGGGGTAATTAAAGACGTAGTTGTAATTCATCTTGAGCGACTTCAGCTTGACCGCCTTGCCGTCGGCGTCGGTGAGTTTCACGCGCGCGTATGCATGTGAGGTGGGTGCGGCTGCCAGCACCGTGCCTGCAGTCAGCGTGGTGCAGGCAGCCGCGCTGCAGGCGCCGAGAAAATCGCGTCGTTCGAATGACATTACAAGATTCCTTCCAGAACCTGAACTTCCACCGTCGCGCCGGCGGCGACATTGCCGACATCGTCATGCAGCATGATGAAACAGTTGGCGTCCGACATCGATTTCAGAATGCCCGAGCCCTGTTCGCCGGTGACGCGCACCTTGAACACGCCGTCTTCCAGATACAGCACGCCGCGCTGGAATTCAGTGCGGCCCGGCGCTTTCTTGATCGCCGAGGTGCAGACCGCTTTCAACAAGGGTTGCAGCGGTAATGGCGATACACCTTGCAGGGTGAGCAGTGCATCACGCACAAATTGATAGAAGGTGACCATCACCGATACCGGATTGCCGGGCAGGCCGAAAAAATGCGCCTTGCCGATCTTGCCGTAAGCCAGCGGGCGGCCGGGCTTCATGGCGATTTTCCAGAATACGACTTCGCCGAGTTTGTCCATCAGTTGCTTCACGAAATCAGCCTCGCCGACCGAGACGCCGCCGGAGGTGATGACCACATCGGCGATTTCGCTGGCGTCCTTGAACGCTTGTTCGAGAATCGCCGGATCGTCGCGCACCACGCCCATATCGATTACTTCGCAGCCGAGACGCGTCAGCATGCCGTGCAGGGTGTAGCGGTTGGAATCATAGATTTGCCCGGCAGCCAGCGGATTGCCGATCTGCACCAGCTCGTCACCGGTGGAGAAAAACACCACGCGCAGCGGGCGATAGACCGAGACTTCGCCGATGCCGAGGGACGCGATCAAGCCCAATTCGGCCGGGCGCACGATGCGGCCCTTCGCCAGTGCCACCGCGCCCTCGCGCAAATCTTCACCGGCTTCACGCACATTCTGGCCGCGCTGCTGGCCGGTGGGGAAGGTTACCGACTTGCCGTTCTTGCTGGCGCGTTCCTGCATTACCACGGTATCCGCGCCCTCCGGTACCACGCCACCGGTGAAGATGCGCACACATTCGCCCTTGCCGAGCGTGCCGGCGAACGGCTGGCCGGCGAAGCTGGCGCCGATTTCGGTGAGCGCGGTTTCATTGCCGTGCAAATCCTCAAAGCGCATCGCCCAGCCATCCATCGCCGAATTGCGATGGCCCGGCACATTGACTGGCGAGATCACATCTTCAGCGAGCACCCGGCCGAGCGCACTGCGCAGCGCGACGCGCGCTACGCCGGAAACCGGCGACAGAAAGGTGTGAATGAAGGCGCGGGCCTTGGCCACCGGCATGGAATTCGGATCGTAATCGTCGGCGCAGGAGGCTTGGGTGATGGTGAGTGTCATGATTTTTTCTTCAATTGGTATTGAGTGGAACCGTCTTGTCTACCGTGATTTTACCGTCAGGATGCCAGGTCACGATCGCCAGTTCGCGCATTACCGCGCGCCACTCGCGCCCGCGACCTCGGCCGAAGGTGAGATTGGCGGCTTCAAACACGGCCGGGAACGCCTCGCGTGAGCCGGCACGCGCAATGGTGATGTGCGGAGCGTAAGTCATTTCCGTGCGCAAAAAGTTCTTCAGCACGCCGCTGTACAGCGCATCGTGCAGGGCGATCACCGCCTCGCAGCGCTCGCGCGCCATCAGCAGGATGAATTCATCGAGCAGGCTCTCGACATCGCGAAACACCACCGGCAGATGTGGCCATTTGGCGACGATGCGACGCGTGTGCGCGGCCAGTTGCATGACGCTGAGATTGCAGGGGAAGGGGAATACCAGGGCGACGTGTGCGCCGATCTGGTCAGCCAGCGGATCATGCTGTTGGCGAAACGTATCGATTGCGCCATCGTCGAAACTCGGGAACCAGACAATGCCACGCCGTGGTAGCGGTGGGCGCAGAGCCAGTTTGCGGACATTGCGGCGGCGTGCCATCTGGACCCCACCTTGCCTCAGCCGGATTTTTCGAGCGTGTTCAGCTCTTCCAGCGTGTTGATATTGGCGAATGCCGCTTCCTCGTCATCGAAGTTCACCTCGATTACCTTCAGGCTCGAATACCATTTGTCGATTTTGCGCTGACCGCTTTCGAGAAACGCGCGCAGATGCGGCGCCAGCTCACGCTTGGTCAGGCAGAACACCGGATGTGCCTGATCGATGGTCTTGGCGACGGCGAGATCGGCGTTTTCCTGTTCCAGTGCGGCGCGCAAACGCGTAATCAAATCCAGCGGCAGGAATGGCGAATCGCAGGGCGCGGTCGCGACCAGCGGGTGGCTGGCGTGGCTCATGCCTACGTGCAGTCCCGCCAGCGGACCGGCGAAACCGTCGATGGCGTCCGCAACGACGCGATGACCGAATTTTTCATACTGCTCAAGATTGCGATTGGCGTTGATGATGATTTCATCGGCTTGCGGGCCGAGGCGCTCGAGCACATGCGCGACCATCGGTTTGCCGCGAAACGGTTGCAGGCCCTTGTCGACCTCGCCCATGCGCGAGCCGCGTCCACCGGCGAGGATCAGCGCGGTGATTTTCATGCCGGTTGCGCGGCGCTGTTGATGAGCCGTTCTGCGCCGGTGAACAGCAGATAGTGTTTGTTGACGGCGCGGCCGATCATGGTGATGCCGACGCGCTTGGCGATGTCGTAACCCATTTGCGTCAGCCCCGAGCGCGACACCAGAAAGGGAATACCCATTTGCGCGGCCTTGATCACCATCTCTGAGGTCAGCCGCCCGGTGGTGTAGAAAATCTTGTCGCCGCCATCAACCTCTTCCAGCCACATCCAGCCGGCGATCGCATCGACCGCGTTATGGCGGCCCACGTCCTCGACGAAGGTGAGGATTTCGGAACCATGGGCGAGGGCGCAGCCATGCACCGCACCGGCCTGCTTGTAGATCGATTCGTAGCGGCGCACATTATCGAGAAGAGCATAGAGCGTTTCCTGTTTGAGCGTAACGTTCGCCGGCAAATGCAGCGAATCGATCTCGGCCATCAAATCGCCGAACACGGTGCCTTCGCCGCAGCCGGTGGTCTTGGTGCGCTTGGCCATTTTTTCATCGAGATTTTTCAGCCCGTGGCGTGTCGTTACCGACACCGCATTCACTTCCCAATCAACCTGCACCGAAACGATTTCATCAATCGATTCCAGCAAACGCTGGTTGCGCAAATAGCCGATCACCAGCGCCTCGGGTGCGGCGCCCAGGGTCATGATGGTGAGGATTTCGCGCTTGTCGACGTAGATGGTCAGCGGATGTTCGCCGGCGATGGGTGTCGGTCTTACTTCGCCGCTTTCGTCAATTGCGTTGACGGTAAAGGTAGAGGGACGTGCGGCATTCGACAGGTGAGGGCGGTAGGCCATTACGGTCTTTTCTTGGATTGCGGGGATTTGGTGATGAGGATGGTGAGACCGAATGCCGATACGGCGAGGGTGATGACCAAGGCGAAGGTGCTGGCGCTGCGCGTATTGGCGGCGATCAGCGCGAAGATGATCCAGGGGGCGAGCAGCAGGGTGAGGCCGAGAATGAGTTTGATCATGGAAATTCAAAGTCCAGCATTGGTGCGGTGTTTGGAGCATTTTTGCCTGGAAAGGCGCGCGGGATGGTGTTCTGCATAATGAGCACTTCTAAAAACTTCGTCGTCCCAGCGCAGGCGTGAAGGCATGCCTTCACCCCACGTCCTTCCAATTGTTTGATTCAACGAAGGACTGGATTCCAGCCTGCGCTGGAATGACGAATATTTGAGGTTTCGAGAAGTACCCACTTTGTTTGGCTAATTCAAAACTTGAGAAAGTGTGTCATCCCGGATTTAGTCCGGGATCCAATTTTTTATCCACGACGTGTTTACGTAAATGGGGCCCCGGACTAAATCCGGGGCGACAGTGAATATTTGACCATCACCTCATTAGCAAGCGTATCCAGGCGGTACATTTTCGCTATCACTTCACCGCCTCCCGCAACCACAACACCAGCGGTTTCGCTGCTTCAAAATGTTTGGCAATCTCCCCCGCCAAATCCTTCGGCGAACGTTTCTTCAAGCTGACATGCGTCTCGCACAAAAAATGGCGGTTCTTGATGTATTCAATATGCGGTAAATCGGCCGTGTAACCCTTGGGTGGCCGCGCCATGCGGTCTTCTTCGGACAAGCCGCCGAAGGTGTCGATCAGTGTTTTATTCTTCAGCAACTT
>JANMXS010000353.1:0-5173 GCA_031394335.1 Burkholderiales bacterium | reverse complement strand
CAGGCGCGCCAACTCGGCTTTGATGCTGTTGTCGAGAAACTGTATCCAGCCGTTGTAGTTCCGGTGAATATCGCCGCCGCCTTCGCCGAGGTTCACGCTGCTCTTGTACAGGATGCTGTAGCTCGTGGCGGTGTAGGGAATTTCAACGACGGCAGTGTGATTGCGCAAATTCAGGGTTCCCTGCGCCAGGCCAGGCTTCAGATCGATGACCTGCCAACCCAGGGTGGCGCCAGCGACACCAATTGCCTTTCGCACCTCACTCGCCTGCAGCGTTTTTCCCGCCGAAACTTGGGCATCCTTGACATTGAGAATCGGTTTCGAGGTGCATGCACCCAGCAGCATCGCACATGAAATTCCGACAGCAACGATCCCCGATTTTATGGTCAACATATTTTTCTCCCTGTAGATGATTTTTTTCCCGGCAATGGCCGGTCATGTTGCCGAATCGTTCTTTGCAAGACCGATATTGCGGCCTGCAATCAAACATGGGAAATATATCAGTTCATCTCGATCGCAACCCAACCTTGGCAGGTAGGAATTCTCGGCCGCACGTCCGATAACTTTGGGAACCCAAGCATTGGCACGCCTTTCGAGCCATTTTTGCTCCATAAGGCGCGCCGAATGGCGTTCTATAAATTGCCGCCAAACGCTAGGACAGTAAATTCTTCCTGAAAAACGCCACCGTCCGCTGCCACGCCAACTTCGCCTGCACCTCGTCATAACGCGGCGTGGTGTCGTTATTGAAACCATGCTGGGTACCCGGGTACTTGAACATTTCATATTTCACACCGGCCGCTTTCAACGCAGTTTCATAAGCGGCCCACATGCCGTTGATGCGATCATCGGTCTCGGCATAGTGAATCAGCAGGGGCGCCTTGATTTTGGCGGCGTCTTCCGCACTTGGCGCAGCCCCATAAAACGGTACAGCGGCGGCCAGATCGGGAATGCGCGTAGCGAGCATATTGGCGATGCCGCCGCCGTAGCAGAAGCCGACCGTGCCGACCTTGCCGTTTGATTCCGGCAGCGTTTTCAGAAAGCCCGCAGCGGCGATGAAATCGGCGCGGCATTTGGCCTGGTCGAGCTTGGGGAACAGCTCACGCGCCTTGTCTTCATCGCCGGGATAACCACCGAGCGGAAACAGCGCATCGGGTGCAAAGGCGAGGAAACCATCGAGCGCCAGTTTGCGGGCGATGTCTTCGATATGCGGATTCAGCCCGCGATTCTCATGCACCACCAGCACGGCCGGCAACTTGCCGCTGGCCTTGGCCGGGGCCACCAGGTAGCCACGCATCTTGCCGCTGCCTTCAGGCGACGCGTATTCCACATATTTGGCAATGATGCGCTTGTCGTCCTTGGCTACCTGCTGTGCGGCCGCAAATTGCGGGCTCAGCGCTTCCAGCAAGCCGGCGGCAGTGACACCACCGACCGCGTATTTGGCGGCACCGTTCATGAAACTGCGACGATCAATGATCCCGTGCACAAACTGGTCGAACAACTGCATCACTTCCGGTGCGAAATCGCTGGCTTGTTTGCGTTGCATGTTCAGCTCTCCATGGCGTAAAAATTATTGGAAATTAAAAGCGGTGGGCATCGACATCGAAAATGAATTTCATCAACCCGTCGATATAGGTTTTCTGGTCGTCGTACAGCGCCATATGGCTGCCCTTGGCGCAATACAGATAGCGGCCCCTGGGGAAGGCGCTGGCCATCCACTTCATGTGCTTGGGGTCCATCGTGTCGTACTCGGCGCCGATCACCAGGGTCGGCACCTTGATCCTGTGCAGATCGGCGGTGCGATCCCACTTCACCAGCTTGCCGCTGGCGCCCAGCTCGCTCGGACCTTGCATGGGAATGTACACCGCCGGGTTCAGATGCTTGAAGGCGCGATTCACGCCGTCCGGCCACTGGTCGGCCGGCATGCGCAGCAGATGATAAACATAGTGGTTCGGAATCAGCAGCTCCATGTAGCGCGGGTTCTGGTAATCCCCCTTGGCTTCGATCGCCTTGATCTCGGCAAGGGCCTTCTGATCCATTTTCGGCATCAGCACTTTCTCGGCGTATTCGTTATAAGCGGGGATGCTCGCCATCATGTTGGAGATGATCAGGCCCTTGAGGTTTTGCTGATACTTGAGCGCGTACTCCATCGCCAGCACGCCGCCCCAGGATTGGCCGAACAGATAGAAATTGTTTTTATCGAGCTTCAGTGCAAGGCGCACCTGCTCGACTTCTTCGACGAAGCGCGGCAGGTCCCAGAGATCGGGCGCATCCGGCTGGTCGCTGTAGTACGAGCCAAGCTGGTCGTAGTAGTAATATTCGATGCCGGCGCCGGGGAAATAGCTGTCGAAGGCTTCCAGATATTCATGGGTGACACCGGGTCCGCCGTGCAACAGCAGCACCTTGATAGTCGGGTTGTTGCCGGTGCGCTTGGTCCAGACCTTGAAGGTACCTTTTGGCGTGGTGATCGGGATCATTTTCACGCCGCCGCTCAACACATCGTCGCGGCCGATGTTGTCGTAATACCTGGCGCCCGCAACCGGCGTGACTGCCTGTGCCGCTGCCGCAGTAAACAGCAGCAACGCGCCGGCGATGCAATTAACTGCGAACGAGACCGTTTTTCTCATCAAGCTCTCCCCAATGTTCAGCCCGCGCCCGGACGGGCACTGGCAAAATCTCCAGCGCGTACTTTAGCGGAGTTTGGAGGGCTTGTTCAGCTGTAATGAATGCTGACCGGGAGTATGGGGACCGCCCGTAGCGGGGAAAGGCTCAGACCGATGCGCGGGTGCGCGAGGCCGGTTTGGACGAAGCCGCTTTGTCGGCTTCGCGCAAATCCCAAATATCGCGCTGCAAATCCAGCACCGCACGAATCGCCGGATCGTTTTCGCGCTCGCGCTGATAGATGAACCACAGCGGCGCCGCGATCTGCACATCACCCCACAGGCACACCTCGCCGTTCGCCGCTTTTTCCTGGGCGATTTCTTCGCGCATCAGGGCAATACCGATGCCGGATACCACCAGCGAGGCGATCACCGCCTCCTGATCGGCCTCGAACACGCGTTCCGGCTTGACGCCGTGTGCGTCGAACAGGGCATGCGCGAGTTGATGATGGGTGCTGATGGCAGGCGGGATCACCCAGGGCATCCTGGCAATTTTCGACCAATCCGCATTTTCGATGCGGTCAATCCAGGCCACCGGTGCGACTACGCGGAACACCAGCTTGCGCAGCAACAAGCCGGCAACGGCAGGATTGTGCAGCTCGCCATAGTAGAAACTGGCATCCAGGGTACCGTCGCGCACCTGGATGAACGAAGCCCCGGTAACGCCCTGGTGAAAGTCCAGCTGCAACAAGGGATAACGCATTATTGCCGCGCTCATTAACTCACCGACGCGGGACAGGCCGGGATCGCTCAGGGTGCCAATGCTGACCTTGCCGGCCAGTTCGCCCTTGAGCACGCGCGCCACATTCTTCAGTTCCTGTGCGGCGGCGAGGATTTTTTCAGCTTCGAGCAGAAAACGCTGCCCGGTGGCCGTCAGCACCATGCCATTGGCGGTGCGCTCGAATAGCACCAGGTCGAACTCGTCCTCCAGCGCCCGCAACTGGGCGGACAGCGCTGGCTGGCTGATATGCAGCTTTTCGGCGGCACGCGTGAGCTGGCCCAGCTCGGCGATCGCGGCAAAACTGCGTAGTTGGTATAACTCCATCAGTAGAAACTTATATATCGCAATCAAGCATTCTATGCCCAAATATTGCGTCGCAACAAACACTTACGACGTTATCAATTATTCCGATGGCTGGCATACAAATTTGCGAATAGATATTTGGGGTTGGCGCCGCTATCTTCTGTTTGTGCAAGGCAGCATTAACGGTCCTCGAGCAGCAATGGGCCCGAAAGGCAGGCTGAAATGGATAGCAGGCAGCCAGAGATGAAATTTACCGACCAAATTGAACGAGATTTAGCGCAACGCTTCACAACAGTCGTGTCCGCCGGGGGGCTAAACAATGCCGCCAGCGGACTCACCTATAACGGTGCGTGGTTGACTGCGGTAGTGGTGGCAGCCGTCGCGCTGATCTGGATGCTGTCCGGTCAGTAATGTTTACCCCGCGCGCCCGGGTTTGGGCGCCCGCCATTGCAGGACATGGTGCCCTGCAATGACGGTTACGAGGCTCAAGAAAGAGGTAATGCCATGAACGACTATAAAGCAATCGCCACACAACTTCGACGCAACCATCTGACGCAAACCGCCGCCAAGGGCGAAATTCTCGGCCTCGTTGCTGCCGATTACTATCTGGCCATCGGACGGATGTTCAAGTTGATCGGCAAACATTTTTCCGCATTGAAGCATCCGAATACTGCTTCTCTGCCCACGGTAATCATGCCGCATCGCTGGCTGTAACACCGCAACGTCTCCTCCTCCATGCCCTCATAAGGTATGGATTCAGCCCCCGTGCCAAACACGGGGGCTTTTTTATGGGTGCTTTGCTAACACGGGGTAGCAGGCATGCTTGCCTCTAAAAAACAAAAAATCCAGTACTGGCGCGCTTCTTCAGGCATTTATGCCTTGAAAACCGCGCTGGTACTGGAGTTTGCTATTTTGGGTAGCGCCCCTGGACTAACCGCGCTTCTTTTCTTCCTTCTTCAGTTTCTTGGCTTCTTTCTTTTCCTTGGGCGTTTTGGCGGGTTCTTTTTTAACGAGTTTTTTTGCGTCTTTGCTTTTGCTCATGGCGTCGCTCCTTGGTAGTGAAAGATTGATGAGTGATGAGTAATGAATTCGCGCTGTTGACCGCCACCCAAGCGGCCATCCGCACACCGATACTATAACGCCAACTTCAGCCGGCATTCACAGGCGGCAACGCTGAAATTGCACTGTGCTGGCCGGCAGACTGTTTTGCACTACTATTGTTCATGACCACGTTCCGGTCCGACACTTTTCGCCAACCCTGAAAGTTTTCAATGACCCCTACCGCCACCATACTCGTCGTTGCCGCTCCCTTGATGGTATGGCGCCTGTATTCGCGCATGCGCCGTCTGATCGGCCGCCAGCCGCTGAGGCGCTGGCGCAGCTGGATGGCGGCAATCCTGTTTCCACTGCTGCTGGTATTGCTGGCTATCGCCAGCTTCGCGCATCCGCTGTCGCTGGCCGGTCTTGCCGGCGGGGTATCGGTCGGCATCGGACT
>JANMXS010000352.1:0-2648 GCA_031394335.1 Burkholderiales bacterium | reverse complement strand
CTATCCCAAGGATGTTGCTGCGACCAAGGTGGAACAAGTAACCGCTTTTGCACGTCAACATCAGCATCCGCTGGCTTGTGTGATGGAGGAAACCTAAATGATTGCCCAGGAACTGGAAGTCACCCTGCACATGGCCTTTGTCGAGGCCCGGCAGAAACGGCACGAGTTCATTACCGTCGAGCACCTGCTGCTTGCGTTGCTCGACAATCCGTCGACAGCGGAAGTCCTGCGTGCCTGCACGTCGGATATTGAAGCGCTGCGCAAGGAACTGGCAGACTTTGTCAATGAACACACACCTACGGTTGCTGGCACCGAAGACATCGACACCCAGCCAACGCTCGGCTTCCAACGCGTGATCCAGCGCGCCATTCTCCATGTGCAGTCCTCCGGCAAGAAAGAGGTCACTGGTGCCAATGTCCTCGTCGCCATTTATGGCGAGAAGGATTCTCATGCAGTCTATTTCCTGCAACGGCACAACGTCACGCGACTTGATGTAACCAACTTCATCTCGCACGGCATTTCCAAGAACCCGCAGACGACCGGCAAGAGCGAAGAACCGCCGGAAACCGAGAACGAGACCCAGGAAAAGGGCAGCGCACTCGACAGCTTTACCCAAAATCTCAACCAGATGGCCATCGCCGGCAAGATTGATCCCTTGATCGGTCGTGATGCCGAACTGGAGCGCGTGATTCAGACGCTATGCCGTCGCCGCAAGAACAATCCCTTGCTGGTGGGTGAGGCCGGGGTTGGCAAAACGGCAATTGCCGAAGGTTTGGCGCGCCGGATCGTCGACAAGCAGATTCCCGAAATTCTCGCCCATGCCACGGTTTATTCGCTTGACATGGGTGCCCTGCTGGCCGGAACCAAATACCGCGGCGACTTTGAACAAAGACTCAAGGGCGTTTTGAAGCAATTGCTCGACAATCCGCGCGCGATTCTGTTCATCGACGAAATACACACACTGATCGGCGCCGGTGCTGCATCGGGCGGTACCCTCGACGCTTCAAATCTGCTCAAGCCTGCGTTGTCATCGGGCAGCCTGAAATGCATCGGCGCAACAACCTTCAATGAATACCGCAGCGTGTTCGAAAAGGACCATGCGTTGTCGCGTCGGTTCCAGAAGATCGACGTCAATGAACCGTCGGTCGAGGAAACCGTGCAGATCCTGCGCGGACTCAAGAGCCGGTTCGAGGAACACCATGGCATCAAGTATTCGGCGGCAGCAATCAACTCTGCGGCTGAACTTGCCGCGAAATATATCAATGATCGGCATCTGCCGGACAAAGCCATTGATGTAATCGACGAAGCCGGTGCTGCGCAGCGTGTGCTGCCAAAATCAAAGCAAAAGAAGATCGTCGGCAAGCAGGAAATTGAGGAGATCGTCGCCAAGATCGCCCGCATTCCGCCACAGCATGTTTCGGCGGATGACCGCTCGCTGCTCAAAAATCTTGAGCGTGATTTGCGCAGCGTCGTGTTCGGGCAAAACGAAGCTATCGGCGCCTTGACCACTGCTATCAAAATGTCACGGTCAGGTTTGGGCAATCCACAAAAACCCATCGGCAATTTTCTGTTTTCCGGACCGACTGGTGTTGGCAAAACCGAAGTTGCGCGACAGCTGGCCTACTGCATGGGCATTGAGCTCATCCGCTTCGACATGTCCGAGTACATGGAACGTCACGCGATATCCCGTTTGATCGGCGCGCCTCCTGGTTACGTGGGTTTCGATCAGGGCGGTCTGCTGACCGAGGCCATCAGTAAAAAACCTCACTCGGTGCTGCTGCTTGATGAGATTGAAAAAGCCCACCCAGATATTTTCAACATTTTGTTGCAGGTGATGGATCACGGCACCTTGACCGACAACAACGGACGCAAGGCCGACTTTCGCAACGTGGTCATCGTCATGACCACCAACGCCGGCGCCGAAGCACTGCAGAAAACAACGATGGGCTTCACCACCAACAAACAAGCCGGTGATGAAATGGCCGAAATCAAGCGACTGTTTACACCGGAGTTCCGCAATCGGCTCGACGCGACCATTTCTTTCAAGGCGCTGGATACGCAAGTGATTCTGCGCGTGGTGGACAAGTTCCTGATGCAGCTCGAAGGCCAGTTGCATGAAAAGAAGGTAGAGGCGATCTTCACCGATACGCTGCGAGCATGGCTTGCCGAGAAGGGCTTCGACTCACTCATGGGAGCCCGCCCGATGGCACGTCTGATTCAGGACACGATTCGCTCTGCCCTGGCTGACGAACTTCTATTCGGTCGCCTCACCAACGGGGGCAAAATCACGATCGATATCGACGAAGACGACAAGGTCAAGCTGGTATTTGAAGAAACGGTTCCAGCAACCGTCTGAACGTCACTCGCTGCCTGCGGCGCACATAGTGCGCCGCAGGCCATTTCTTTAGTAGTGCCTTGATCCTGACGGATGCTGTGACGTCGAGCTTCGACGTGGACCAGCAGTTCGCCCTGCCCCAGCCGGACGCTGGCCGTTGCGTTGGCCAGCTCCGTGTGAAGACGGCTTGGGGTCGCTGCGTCGGCCATTCGCTATAGGTTCAGCACGAATGCCAGGGTCTGGTTCAAACCCGGGCAAAACCTTTTTCTCCAGTTCGCGCTTAAGTAGTCGCTCAATGTCGCGCAACAGTCGA
>JANMXS010000351.1:0-2922 GCA_031394335.1 Burkholderiales bacterium | reverse complement strand
CCCGCAATGCGGGCCGTTTTTTATCGCGGCAAAAGCGCTTTAAGTCACGCCGCAATCGCAACCAATTCGCCATACGAAATAGCGGGGAACCGGCAGATCGGGAACGAGGCAGCAAAAGGTTCGAAGATTTTTTCGGAGATGGCTAAATAGCGCATCACACGATCCTGTTTTTTTAAGGGCGGCTCAGCGTAGCGCGCTTTTAACCTGCTCCACCACTATTTTCAACAACAGAATCGGGATCCAGCTCGTGCAAAATTTCGCGCGCCCAGGGGTTGATGCTGCCATAGCGCCTGATCACTTTACCGTCCGCGACGCGAAACAGCAGACGTGCCGGCGCGTCTTCCACTGAGTTGTCGTAGACGTAAGCGCGGTTGGCAATTCGTGCGGTCGCGATGCAGTTGGCCAACGACCGGGTATAGCGGGCGATGATCTTGCCGATGGGCACTTCATGTCCGCCTTCCATGACCCTCTGGGCGACCCGTTTGGCATTGATGGATGGATCGTCGGTACCCACAAAGAACAGGCGGACAAAAAAGCCAGCCTGACGGGCACGCTGAATGAATTCGATCTTGTCCGGCATCGACAACACCGTTTCAAAGGCCAGGCTGCCCCCGTCTTTCAGACACTGTTCGCGTATTTCAGCGGCGCGTGCGGCGGCTTTGAGCACCGCATCGGGCGCGTTCCAGTCGCCAAACTCATCGCGGGCAATGTAATCCGGATTGACGTACACACAGCCGCCCATCCACTCGTGCCGGAGCAACTGTTCGGTGATCGAGGTTTTACCCGTCCCGTTGGGGCCGGCCACCACAATCAGGCGCGGTTTGTCGACGGCGTTCATACACTCGCCTAAGCCCCACCGGAACGATTGGCCGCCGCAATCTCATCCCGCAAGCGCGCGCTCATCTCCTGCTGGGCAAGTTTGGCACGCCGACTCGCCTCCGCCGCCACCGAAATCATCAAACCTTCCAGTTGCTGGTCCGTCGGCTCGTGATGGATGTCGTTAAGATCAAAGTGCGTGGTCTGCATGGAAAATTTCTCTCGTCATTGCGCGTTTTATTCCGGAATTGGCAATCCATTCAACATTATCAATGAAAACGGCCCGCAATCGCGAGCCGTTTTTTATTCAAGCACAAAGCGTTTTACTTCAGCAAATGCACCACACCCGCACGCTCTTCTTCCAGTTCTTTCAGCGTCGCGTCCATCTTGCTGCGCGAGAAGTCGTCGACCGGCAGGCCTTTGATGCGCTCGTATTTGCCGTTGGCGCATGTGACCGGAACACCGTAGATGACACCATCGGGAATGCCGTAGCTGCCGTCAGACGGAATGCCCATCGTCACCCATTTTCCATTGGTGCCGAGCACCCAGTCGCGAACGTGATCGATGGCGGCATTGGCGGCCGAGGCGGCGGAGGACAAGCCGCGCGCTTCGATGATCGCCGCACCGCGCTTGCCGACGGTGGGGATGAAGGTGTTGCGATACCAGTCTTCATCATTCACCACCGATGGTGCAGCCGCACCGGCAATGGTGGCGAAGCGGTAATCGGGATACATGGTCGGCGAGTGGTTGCCCCAGACGATCATCTTTTCGATGGCGTCGACCGGCTTGCCGGTCTTGGTGGCGAGCTGCGAGAGTGCGCGGTTGTGATCGAGGCGCAGCATCGCGGTGAATTGTTCGCGCGGCAGGCTGGGTGCCGATTTCATCGCGATATAGGCATTGGTATTGGCCGGGTTGCCGACCACCAGCACCTTGACATTGCGCGAGGCGACGGTATCCAGCGCGCGACCCTGCACGGTGAAAATCGCGCCATTGGCTTCGAGCAGATCCTTGCGCTCCATGCCGGGGCCGCGCGGACGCGCACCGACCAGCAGGGCGACGTCGACATCCTTGAACGCGGTCATCGCATCCGAGTGCTCGCTGATGCCGGCCAGCAGCGGGAACGCGCAATCGTCGACTTCCATCATCACGCCCTTGAGTGCTTTCTGCGCTTTCTCGTCGGGGATTTCCAGCAATTGCAGGATGACAGGCTGGTCTTTGCCGAGCATTTCGCCGGAAGCGATGCGAAACAGCAGGCTGTAGCCGATTTGACCAGCGGCACCGGTGACGGCGACGCGCATGGGTTTTTTCATGAGTGCTCCTTGAGGGCGAGTGTGGAAACGGGGATGCGGTGGAGAGGAAAAACGACTTGATAGACCACTATTATACAAAACTCATGCTGCACTGCGGCATTGCTCAAATGTGCTTATGCGGACGCCGCCTGTTTCCCCGGCCTGCCCTTCTTGAGACTGATGATCAGCACCCCGGCAACAACCAGTGCCGCCCCGCCCAGCTGAATGCCGGTAATCGGCTCGGCCAGAAAAATATAGCCAAGAAAAATCGTCATCACCGGGCCGATGGCGCTGATCATCGCCGCATTCGACGAGCCGATGCGCCGCATGCCTTCAGCCATCAGCACGATCGGCAACACCGTCGATACAATCGCCATCAATGCCACCAGCCCATAGACGTGCGCCGGCTGGTGCAGCGCTTCAAGACGATTGAACAGCACAAAATGCAGCGTGATGAACACAGTCGACACCAGCGAGGCATAGGCGCCGAAGCGCAGCGAACCGATGCGCTGCACCATATGCCCGCCGCCGACCAGGTAGCCGGCATAGGCCAATGCGCTGGCCAACACCAGCACGCTGCCGAGCAGTACATTGCCGCTGACGCTGAGATCGTGCACAAACACCAGCGCTATGCCCGCATAGCTGACTGCCAGCGCCAGCAGATCGCGGCGCACGATGCGGTAGCCAACAAACATCACCGACATCAGCACCACAAAGGTTGGATTCAGAAACAGGATCAGGCGCTCAAGGCCGGCCGAGATGTACTGCAAGCCCTGGAAATCAAGCAGGCTGGCGGCGTAGTAGCCGAGGAAGCCGA
>JANMXS010000350.1:0-4522 GCA_031394335.1 Burkholderiales bacterium | reverse complement strand
GCGCGGCTGATCCGCGCCGATGAGATGCGAGTAGTAATTTTTTTGTTGTCTAGCCAGGCCCCGCATCGGTGACCAAAGGCCTTGTGTCAGCCCCAGCGAGGAAAGACCCAAGTGGGTATGCAGTCGCGCGGTGCGGCCATTGCCGTCCAGGAAGGGATGTATCCAGGCAAGTCGATGGTGGGCTGCTATGAGTGCAATCAATGCGTTTTCGCCAGCGCGCGATTTGCTATACCACTTGCCCCATTCCGCCATGAAGCGCGGAACAACGTTGGGATCGGGTGGGATATGTTTACCGACAATGACGCCTTTATCCCGCCAAATGCCGGGGTGGATAATTTCTTCGATTCCATCATCGCCGATTTGAATCAAATCGGTTTTCATAAATCGGGCGTGCAGATTCTTATGAATCGCTTGCACGACACCGGGCTCGAAGAAGCTTGGCGCGTCGAACGTCGGATAGGTCACTTCTCCCCAGCGTTCGGTTTCAATATGCGCGATGGCAATCCGTTGTTTCCGCGCTTCATCGGGCTTGCTCGAAAAGTCCTGTTTCAATGCCTTTTCAATCAAGAGCGGCTCGGTGTGCTGCCCTTCAATCTTGTTCGTATAAAAGGAGTTCATCGGCCGCAGCGTGCCGCGTAGCAAAAGTCGGAGGTTAGGCATGCCTTGCGCAGCCAAATCCTTCGCCTTGCCGATCACGTCAGCGGCAAGCGGGCGCAGTTCATCCAATGCGCCCTCACTTGGTAGCAGAGGATGCATTTGATGCGGACTGTCGTAGGCATATTTGGGTAATTCAATTGCCATGGGTTATTCCGCCGCTTTAAAATTGTAGGTTTGGCGAGTCCTTTGGCGAATCATATCTTACTTTTAATGGATTATAAATTGTTTTTAAACAATATGTTAGGCTATTAATGGCGAGTTGCCTGACGAATCTTTAAGGCGTCTATTTTTAGGGATAGAACAGCTATTAAATAGAGCTCGGTTCTCCTCGACGTCGAACCTGAGTCCGAGATGGTTCGCGAGGGTGCATTAAGCCTGCGTACAGACTTGAACAGCGCGCTCACGCTTCTGTCGCTCGATCTCATAGGCTGGGATCCAGCCCTTCGAATAATAAAACCTTTGGAAGGACTGGGTCCCAGCCTTTCGATGGAGGCCCCATTCGGGGCGCTGGGACGACGAGGTTTTTAGAAGTGCCAAAATCTGTACACAATGTTGCGATAACCATCAGGCAGTCGGTCGGCGCAACGACGCTTGTGCCATCAGCTCAGTGTGCAGTTGGCGATTTTGTGGACGCGCTGATGGCGCGCGCGATATCCCGGCTCAGCTCGGCCAGTGCCCTGCTGTGCGCGGCAACGATCGCGTCGTATCCGGATGAGGCAAGGGGTTCCTTTACCATCGAGCGCCCGCTGATCGGCTCGCCACCGGCAGTACGGCGCAGGGTCCACAGTGTCTCGATGCACACTCCCTTCCCGGCGATGGATTCAAAGCGCTGCACATCGCGCTACGCCATAGCCTGCAACCGTCCCGGCAATTTGCGGCTGCGTGGATACCTTGCTGGTGCCGAGTTGGCGCGCCAGGTTCAACGCCACCACGCGCGAAATTTCGCTGGCCAGCGGTTCAGCCCAGCGCTGCTGGTCGAGGATCACGACACGATTCGCCGCGACCGTCACCACCAACTGCGGGCGATCGACAATTTCAGCCAGCGTGACCGGCCCCACGGAAATGCTGAGGTCGTCAACTGATCCAGCCACAGCACGCTGCACCGGCGTTTCCGCCGTGAGCGCATAGAAGTGCTCCGCCGGCACACTGGCGCAGCCGGCAAGGAAACCAATGGCGCATAGAATGATACTGGCGGTAGTTTTCATTTCGCGTCGGCCTTGGCTGCCGGATCAACCGTCAGCGGCTCATCGGCTTTCTTGCCGCGAATCACCGATTCCGGATGGCGCTCCAGATAATCCGACAGCACGCGGAACGATTTCGCGGCACGCGAAATTTCGCGCAAGGCCGCGTGAGCGTCCTGTTGCAGGGGCGAATCGGCGGCCATGGTTTGCTCGATGGCATTGAGGGTGCGGCGCGCATCGGCGACGGCGGCGCGGATCTCGGGCGCGGTTTCGGTATCGAGCTGCTGGATCAGCTTGTTGGCGCTTTGCAAGGTCTTGTGCAGGTCTTCGCCGATGACATCGAACGGCACCTTCTCGAGTTTTTTTGCGATCGCCGCCAGTGTCACTTGCAGTTCCTGCAGACTGCCCGGCGTGGTTGGTAATTCGGCGGGCGTCTTGCTCCAATCGACGCTGGCTTTTGGTACCGCCGGGAATACATCGAGCGCAATATACAGTTGTGCGGTAAGCAGGTTGGCGGTACGCAGCTGGCCACGCAGGCCACGCTGGATCAGGCGATCCAGAAATGCCTGGGTATCGGCAGGTGAAAGCGCAGCCGTGGCGGCTCGGCCATAGCGAGCGCGCAGGCGCGCCGCATTGACGCGTACCGTCACCGGCACGCTGGTTTCGCTGGTGGCCGGATCGTAATCGAGGTCGATGGCGACGACCTCGCCAATCACCACCCCACGGAAATCGACTGGTGCACCCACCGACAGGCCGCGAGCTGACTCCTTGAATACCATTACATAGGTTTCAAATCCCGGATCGGGCGGTTTCAAGGCGTACGCGTGATCGGCATAAATGCGGAATGCCGTATCGGCTTTCGCCGGCGGCTTGCCTGCGGCATCGGCAAAATTTTCGAACGCCAAACCGCCCACCAGGATCGACACCACGGATTGCGTATTGATCTTGAAACCGCTGGCATCGAGGCTGACGTCGATGCCGTCGGCGTGCCAGAAGCGGCTGCCGATATTGACATGCCGGTCATAGGGCGCATTGATAAACACCTTGAGGGTCACCCCGTTGCCATCAGCGTCGAGCGCGTAAGCCGCCACTTGGCCGACCTGGATATGCTTGAAATAAATCGGCGAGCCGATGTCGAGCGAACCGAGGTCGTCGCCGCGCAGGATGAACTGGCGACCGGGCACATCGCTGTCGACCAGCGCTGGCTGTTCGAGGCCCACAAACGTCTCCCGGCTGGTCGTCGACTTGCCTGCGCCGAGCAGGGTGGTCTGGCTATGCTGGTCGCGCAGGTCGAGGCTGGCAATGGGCATGGCATTGGCGACGATCAGCAGCACCACCGCCGCCAGCGTGAGCGCCAGGACCCGGTCGAGACTGTCGCTGCTGCCGCGGTACAGCTCGACCCCGCAGCGCCGACAGGCGGCGGTTTCGGTCGCGGGCAGGGCGATCTCGCGTTGTAGCAAATCGCATTCCGGGCAGGCTATCAATGGCGCGTCTGACAATGGCGACTCTGGCGCGGTTGATAAAAATGTGGGCGGCGCAATCGTCAAGCGACCGGCGCATCTGCCGCAGCCGCCATCATCTCGGTCTGTTGCCGCTGATACTCCTTGCGCTTCATGTCGAGATAATCGTTTTGTTCCATTTCATGCAACTGGCGGGGATAACACTCTACGGCGGCAAACCAGTCATGCAGGCTTTTCTCGATGCGCGCCTGCGGCGGAACAGACAAGGCGCCCATATAGGCTTCAATGGCGAGGTAATAGCGCATGGTGTTGCGTTCCACCAGGCCGCGCATTCCCCCGATATATTGGGGCTGGCCATCGGCTTGTTTGCCAACGATCGTAAATCCCACCTTGTTGCTGCCGATCGTGCCGAGGTAGGCCTGCATGGCAATGCGCCCGGTAAAACCAAATTCATAGGAATAGGAAAGGTGGATAAAGGTTTGCCCGTTTTCCAGCGGGATCGCCTCGAGCACGATGCGATAGTTGCGCGTGCTGATGGGCCCCTTGTCTGCGCTCAAGCGTACTTGCAGGTATTCGCGGGTACTGGCGGCGACGCGATAGGCAAAATCCACCCGGTAGGCATCTTCCAGCGGCTGGTCATATTTCTTGCCAATAGTCACGTTGAGGACCGATGCCTGGATCGATGTTGAGGCATGGCAGTACTTGGTATTGAGATGCAGGATCATGATGTCGCACCATTGGGCGGGTTTGTTCAGCGCGCTGCCCACCGTTGCAAACGGGTGATTGACCAGTGCATAAACTTCGCCCGTCACGCTCTCCGGACTTTCGCGCGAATCCATGGCCAGCGGCCGCTTGAATTGGTTACGGCCGAGTTGATCTTTCAGTGCGAGGTACTTGGCGCCGAGTGCAGTCGCGGTATTGGCGACGGGCTCGGCAGCATGGAGGTTGCCCATGCCGGCGAACAGGAGGGCAGCCGCAAACAAGCGGACGGTTGTACAGACTGCGTTTGATGCCGAATTTTTTTTCATCGCCATACCTTCGTTTGTTAATTTCTGATGCCTGCCTCGCTGCGACGGCGTGCCTGCAATCCGCAGCGACCTAAAGCCAGTATTCCCATAGCCGTGCGGTGATTTCCTTCACGCGGTCGCTGATCGGCCGTTGCTTCCATTGCTCGAGCGTGATCACCTTCGAGGTCGCCAGGTCCTGCTCGAACATGGCTTGCAT
>JANMXS010000349.1:0-3663 GCA_031394335.1 Burkholderiales bacterium | reverse complement strand
GAGTTTGAACTGCGCGGTATGGTGCATGGTGGCCGCAATCGAAAATACGCCGATGCGATTGGCGACGAAGTTGGGTGTGTCCTTGGCGCGCACCACGCCCTTGCCGACGGTGGTGGCGAGGAAAGTTTCAAGCTGATCGAGAATGATCGGTTCTGTAAGCGCAGTCGGAATCAACTCGACCAGTTTCATGTAACGCGGCGGATTGAAAAAATGAATGCCGCAAAAGCGATGGCGCAGCGCTTCCGGGAACACTTTCGACAATTCGGTGATCGACAGGCCCGAAGTATTCGACGCAAAAATGGTTTTCTCGCTGATGAACGGCGCGACTTTTTCGTACAGCGATTTTTTCCAGTCCATGCGCTCGGAAATTGCTTCGATGATCAGGTCGCAATCGCGCAGCATTTCCAGATGCTCGTCGTAATTGGCGGCGGTGATTTGCGCAGCTTTGCCTTTCACTGAAAACGGATCGGGCGATAGTTTGAGCATGCCGTCGATGGCCTTCATCACCACGCCGTTCTTCGGCCCCTCTTTCGCCGGCAGGTCGAACAGGATCGTTTTGACATTGGCATTGCTGAGGTGCGCGGCGATCTGCGCGCCCATCACGCCAGCGCCCAGCACCGCTACTTTTTTGATGTGGAAATTTTTCACGCTCTACTCCTGGTCTGCAAAATCATTCAAATACTAAAAATCAAAGTCCAGCATTGGCGCGGTGTTTGAGGCATTTTTGGCCCGGAAAGCGCGCCAGTGCTGGAGTTTCAAAATCGTTTCAGCGCCATCAAGGCAGCGCCCGCGGCTTACCGTCCTCGTCGATGGCCACATAGGTCAGCTGCGCCTCGGTTACTTTCACCACTTCGGAGCCGAAACGCGCGCGCTGCGCATAAACCTCGACATCGATGGTGATCGAGGTACGTCCGGTCTTGATCACCTGTGCATAGAAGCTCACCAGATCGCCGACAAACACCGGCTCCTTGAAGATGAACGAATTCACCGCCACCGTCGCCACCTTGCCCATGGCACGCGTCACCGCCGGCACGCTGCCGGCCAGGTCAACCTGTGCCATCACCCAGCCACCAAAGATGGTGCCATTGGCATTGGTGTCGGCCGGCATCGGGATGATGCGGATGGTCGGCTGGCGATCGTGCGGCAGTTCGACGATGTCGCTTTTTATGCTGTTCATTACCGATGCCCCTTGTACATTTCATCGATGGCGGTCGCGTATTTTTCGAAGATCCGCGCGCGTTTTAACTTGAGCGTCGGCGTCATCAGGCCGTTATCAATGGTCCACTTTTCCGCCGCCACGGTGACCTTGCGTACTTGTGCATAACCCGGGAATCCCTTGATCTGAACGGCGATTCGCTGCAGCAGGAACTTCTCCGCTTTGTTATCGGCGTCCGCCGACACTTGCGGCGCCAGCCCGTTGGCGGCAGCGATACGCGCCCACACCTCGTCATTGAGCACCACCAGCGCGGCCAGAAAGGGCTTGCCTTCGCCGCACACCAGCACCTGCTCGAACAGGGCATCGAGCTGGATGGCCAGTTCCATATCCACCGGCGGAATTTTTTCGCCATTGCCCATGACGATGATGTCTTTCAATCGTCCGGTGATGCGCACGAAGCCACGCGCATCGATCGATACCTGATCGCCGGTGGTCAACCAGCCGTCATCCGCCAGCACCGCACGCGTCGCCTCAGCATTGTTCCAGTAGCCAAGCATGATGTTGGGGCCGCGCGCCTCGAGGCCGCCGTTATCGGCAACGCGCAATGAAACGCCGGGCACCGCACGGCCAATGGTGGTGGGATCGTTGTCATCGAGCAGGTTGACGGTCAGCAAGGGGCTGGCTTCGGACAAGCCATACCCTTGGCAAATCGGTAATCCGAGCCCGACGAATACTTTCGCCACCGCCGGCGACAAGGCTGCACCGCCGGAAATTGCGAAGCGCAATTTGCCGCCAAGGCGCTGCAATAATTTTTCCGCGACAAATTTGTTCAGCAATGGCCACAGCAGGAACGCCGGTCGCCAGGGGCCGCGACCCTGCGCATGCTCGAATTTTTCCCAGCCGGTTTTGACCGCGAAATTGAACAGCTTGCGTTTGAACGATGATGATTTTGCCAACTGCTCATTAATCGCCGCCAGGAAGCGCTCATAAATGCGTGGCACCGAAAAAATGATGGTCGGTTGCACCGTGCGAAAATCTTCGGCCAGCTGCGGAACCGAACGTGAGAACACCACCGAGGCGCCGGATACGATATTCAGATAGTAGTCGCAGGTACGTTCAAACATATGCGACAGCGGCAGGAACGACAGGAACACGTCTTCCGGATACACCTCGTAGGCCGACAGCCCCGACTGCACATTGGCCAGCATATTGCGATGCGAGAGCATCACACCCTTGGGCTTGCCGGTGGTGCCGCTGGTGTAAACGATGGTGGCGAGATCGCTGCCGGTGGTCGGCGCGCGCTCGTAGCTGGTCGCATCAAGCGAAGAAAAGTCCGGCAACCAGTCGCCGAGTGTTTTCAGGCGCGGCTCGTCCGGATCGTTGACCGGCTTCACCGACAAAATCAGCGTCAGCGTGGTGAGCTGTTCGTGAACCGTCTTCAGCCGTTTCCAGTGTTCTTCGCCGTCGATGACGATCACCTTCACCTGCGCATCGGCGAGGATGAAAGCAACGTTATCCGGACGATCATCGACGAACAGCGGCACCGGCACCATGCCCTGCGCATAGGCGCCCTGATCCACCACCACCCAGTTGATACTGTTCTTGAGCATGATGGCGATGCGCTCACCGGCGACGAAGCCATCGCGCTTCAGGCCGGCGCGCATGCGTGCGGCGAGCTCGCCGACTTCACGCCAGGTGGCTTGCTTCCAGGTTTTGGCGACGCCATCGAATTCGCGGTAGGCCGGCGCACTGGGTGAACTGCGGCAACGCAGGGAAAAGACATCCGCAATCGTCGCGGCGGCGTCGAACACGAGATAACGCGTGCCGTGCCGGTTCTTCAGTTCCAGAACATTTTGTTCCACCGCCAATTGAGGCCTCCCGCTGCTCGCGTGGCGCACCGAAGCAGGACGCTCCGGCAACGTTTCCGCAACCATCGAAGCAATGAATCCTTGCTGTCGACGGCTTGCATTTCGCTCTGAATTATACGTGTTCACCACGCGACATTCTGCGTCGCCAGGCGCATGGATTTTTACCTTCGCACGCATCTCAGGCTTGCTCCCCGATCCGCTTGCGGGGACTGAGATACATGATCACATCGACCTGGCAAACGATATTGCCGGCGCCGTCCTTGATCGCGCATTTCACCACCACGTCGCGCGCCGGACCATCGGCGATATCGTCGGCAACACATTCGGCCACCAGATCGGTCTGGGCTTTTTTCAGGTACTGCACATTCATGCCGCGCGGCAGCCAGCGCATCGATGCCGGCAGGCTGGCTTCCATCATCGTGCCGGCGCCCAGCTCGGCCAGGTTGCACATGGCAATCGCGTGCACGGTGCCGATGTGGTTGTGCACGGCGCGGCGATTTTTCAGGCTCACCCGCGCATAGCCGGGCCTCAATTCCTCGAAGCGCGGCGCGATGGTGCCGAAGTATGGCGCCTTCCAGCAGATAAGCCTGGCGAACAGCCACTTGCCCAGCGGCTTGTCGTGGAACCGCCTCCACAGCG
>JANMXS010000348.1:0-16672 GCA_031394335.1 Burkholderiales bacterium | reverse complement strand
GTTGGAGCGGGCGGCAAACAAGGCGGCCTCGTTGACAATGTTGGCGAGATCGGCGCCGGAGAAACCCGGGGTACCGCGGGCGATGATATTGGCATCGACATCGGGCGCGATCGGCACTTTGCGCATATGCACCAGCAGGATCTGCTCACGGCCACGCACATCGGGCAGCGGCACCACCACCTGGCGGTCGAAACGGCCCGGACGCATCAGCGCGGGATCCAGTACGTCGGGACGGTTGGTCGCGGCGACGACGATCACACCGACCGTGGCTTCGAAGCCAGCCATCTCGACCAGCAACTGGTTGAGCGTTTGTTCGCGTTCGTCATTGCCGCCGCCCATGCCGGCGCCTCGCTGACGACCCACTGCATCAATCTCGTCGATGAACACAATGCAGGGCGAGTTTTTCTTGGCCTGCTCGAACATATCGCGCACCCGTGCGGCACCGACACCGACGAACATTTCCACGAAGTCGGAACCGGAGATCGAGAAGAACGGCACCTTGGCTTCTCCGGCAATGGCGCGTGCCAGCAGGGTTTTACCGGTACCCGGTGAACCCACCATCAGCACACCGCGGGGAATGCGTCCACCCAGCTTCTGGAATTTGGAAGGGTCGCGCAGGAAATCGACCAGCTCGGATACTTCTTCCTTGGCCTCATCGCAGCCGGCGACATCGACAAAGGTGATCGGGTTGGTGCTCTCGTCGAGCATTTTCGCGCGGCTCTTGCCGAAGGAAAACGCACCGCCACGCCCGCCACCCTGCATCTGACGCATGAAATAAATCCACACGCCGATAAGCAGCAGAACCGGGAACGAGGAAATCAGGATGTTCATCAGGATCGACGGTTCTTCTTCGGCTCTGGCCTCGATCGATACGCCAGCCTTGCGCAAGTCATCCCACATGAACAGATCGCTGCCTGGTGTATAGACCACGGCGGTTTTGCCGCCGCGTAGAAACACGCGCAGCGTGCGATTCCCTTCCTGCTTGACCCGCTCGATGTTGCCGTTCTTGGCTTCCTGCATCATCGTCGAGTAGTCCATCGCGTCGCGCGTCGCGCCGCTTTTGGATACCTGCATAAAGACCATCATCAAAATGATGCCGATGACCAGCCACACACCAATGTTCTTGACCCAGTTATTCACACGCGTTCCTTCGTAAAAAATCTTTTGTCTGCAACGACCGCACCTGCCAAAAATGGCTACCAATACAGGCCCGTTGTCTCAACATCCTACACCAAACATCCGGCGTCGTCCTTGCTCTCAGGACGGCACATTTCTGACTGCTTTGGCAACCATATAAACCTCGCGGCTTTCGTCGCGCGATGCGTCCGGTTTCTTCGCCGATACATGCTGAAAATTCCGCCTCAACAACTTCACATATGGCTCAAACCCTGCGCCCTGGAATACCTTGACTATGAAAACCCCGTTTGGTTGCAGAAACTTCACGGCAAAATCCATGGCCATTTCGCCCAGATTGAACAATCTCGCCTGATCAGTCAGCGGGATACCGGTCATATTGGGCGACATATCCGAAATCACAAGGTCTACCGGCTTGCCCTCCAGTTCAGCGATGACGGCATTCAAGCCCGCTTCTTCGGAAAAATCTGCCTGAATGAAGATCACGCCGGAAATGGGGTCCATCGGCAGAAGATCTATTGCCACCACTTTGCCCTTGCTGCCGACTTTTTTTATGGCCAGCTGCGACCAGCCACCGGGGGCCGAGCCCAAATCGACAATCACCGCGCCGGGCTTCAAAAATCCCTCACGGGCATCGATTTCCTGCAATTTATAGACCGCACGCGAGCGGTAGCCCTCCTCCTGCGCCTTTTTGACGAAGGGGTCGTTGAGATGTCGTTGCACCCAGTCTCGACTATTTTTGGGGCGGGCATTTGCCATGGGACTTCGCTATCAAAGTTATAATGCAGTTATGAAAATCATATTATCTCCCGCCGAACGCCGCGCGCTACGTGCGCAGGCACACGCCCTTGACCCCGTGGTAATGATCGGCGATCAAGGCCTGACGCCTGCGGTACTGAAGGAAATCGAGCATGCGTTAATGGCGCATGAACTCATCAAAATCCGCGCCTTCACCGATGAGCGCGAACAGCGCAGCGGCTGGTTCGACGAAATCTGCGATTCGCTGGCGGCAGCGCCCGTACAGCATATCGGCAAAATGCTGGTGATCTGGCGTAAAAGCGAAGAAAAAACCAAAGCCGCTGCCAAAAAGGCCAGTAAGCCGAAGCCGCCGCGCCTGACCAAACGCCAGGAAGAAAACAAGGCTGCCGGGCAAACGCGCCGCCGCGTGGTCAGAAAAGTTTAGCAGGTTTCTGTAGAACGCCATTTGGCGCGGTGTTTGGGGCATTTTTGCTCTGCAAGCCGCGCCAGTGCTTGGGTTTCCTATATTTTCTGTGAATCCATAAATTCGCGATAGTTCTCGCCCGGACGATAGCCGAGCATCGCCTGCGCCTTGGCAATCACGTATACGCGATCAATTGTATGCGGCAAAAGCCAATTGCGCGCGACAAAATCTTTCCCGATATCCGGGACCCTCGCTTTCAAAACCGTGCCTGCATCGGACTTCAGTTGCGCACAATCGCTGAGCTGAAATGGCGTTGCGGCGGAAATATTGAATGCCTCGAATTGCTTCAATTCAGCACGCAATGCCATCGCGAACCCCTGCGCCACATCGCTTGCCGCCACGCCGCGATACAGGCGATAGAGCGCCATTTCACGCGCGGGCTCATCGAAACAGCGCGATATGCGCAGTGCCGTGGTGACGAAGCCGGCTGAAAATTCCTCCGCACAAAGCGCCTCGGCGGCCAGCTTGGTTTCATCGTAAATATCACGCGGCTGCGGCTTGAGTGATTCCGTCACCCACACTGCGCGTTGCGCATCAAGCAGCGCATCGCCGTATACCGAGGTGGTACTGGCCAATACGAAACGCCTGACCCCTGCTGCACGGGCATGACGCAGCAAGCCGCTGGTCGCTTCGACGTTGACCGCGACGAACTCGGCCTCGGTTGCACCAAGATCCCGATGCGGCGCGTGCAGGGCCGCCAAATGAACCACTGCATCCTGATTGACCACACAACGCGCCAGTGCTGCATCATCGCGCATGTCGGCAACGACATCGGTTTCGGCGCCAGCAGTACGGTCAATGCCCCGCACCAGATGATGCGCGCGCAGCAGCCTGGTGACGATGCCGCCCATCTTGCCCGACGAGCCGGTGACCAGAACGCGCATCGTCGTGACTTGAATACGAACCGCAGTCGCGACTAGGCCCTGCGCGGATTACAAATAGCGCACGTCGACAATTTCATATTCCTTCACGCCGCCGGGCGCACGTACTTCGACCACATCACCAGCATATTTGCCGATCATGGCGCGGGAAATCGGTGAAGAAAATGAAATCTTGCCGAGCTTGATATCGGCCTCGTCTTCACCGACGATCTGGTAGGTTACTTTGTCGCCGGTGGCGACTTCTTCCACATCAACAGTTGACGCGAATACGACGCGCCCATCGTCCTCAAGCAGCTTGGGATCGATGATTTGCGCGCTCGACAGCTTGCCTTCAAGCTCCTGGATACGGCCTTCGATGAAACCCTGCTTTTCCTTGGCGGCATCGTACTCGGCGTTTTCGGATAAATCGCCCTGCGCGCGCGCCTCGGAGATGGCGACGATGACGGCCGGGCGCTCGATCGTCTTCAAACGGTGCAACTCCGCTTTCAGCGCCTCGGCACCAACGACGGTCAATGGAACTTTTGCGAGACTGCTCATGACATTTTCCTGTGGAAAGTAGGGCTGGCTGCGCACTGCGCAACCATGGTTCGAAAAATCATCGCTCATTTGCTTGTTTTTACCGGAAGGCAATCAGTTCGCGGCAGAGATCAATTTGTGAAGACTTTGCAAATCATAAACCTTCAGCTCGGTCAGGTGCTGCATACCCATGCAAGCTGCCCGTGCGCCCGCAATCGTGGTGTAGTAGGTAATGCGACCGGTCAGCGCCGCATTGCGGATTGCCCAGGAATCCCGGATCGAACGTTTGTCCTCTTCGACGGTGTTGATGATCAGCGTGACCTCGCGGTTTTTGATCATGTCGACGATATGCGGACGCCCTTCCAGCACCTTGTTCACAGGCGTCACCATAATTCCCGCTTTCTCCAGATGTGCAGCGGTACCCTTGGTGGCCACGATACTGAAACCCAGCGCCAGCAGGGTGCGCGCAATTTCCTCGGACTTGACCTTGTCGGCATTGCGCACGCTGAGGAAGGCCTTGCCGCCGGTCGGCAATTTTACGCCGGCGCCCAGTTGCGATTTCACGAACGCCTCGGCAAAGGTGGTGCCCACGCCCATCACTTCGCCGGTCGATTTCATTTCCGGGCCAAGAATCGTGTCTACGCCCGGGAACTTGATGAACGGGAATACAGCCTCTTTCACCGAGTAATACGGCGGCGTAATTTCCCTGGTCGCACCCTGATCCCTGAGCGAGCGTCCGGCCATGCAGCGGGCAGCAATTTTTGCCAGCGGCAGCGAAGTCGCCTTGGACACAAACGGCACCGTACGCGAGGCACGCGGATTCACCTCAAGCACAAAGACTTTCGATTTACCGTCGTGTTCCTGAATTGCAAATTGCACATTCATCAAGCCGACGACATTCAAGGCCAAAGCCATCTGCACCGTCTGGCGACGCAGCTCATCCTGCAATTCCGCAGACAGCGAATATGGCGGTAGCGAGCAGGCCGAGTCGCCCGAGTGCACGCCAGCCTGCTCGATATGTTCCATGATGCCGCCGATCAACACATCCTTGCCGTCGCAGATCGCATCGACATCGACTTCGATCGCGTCGTTCAGGAAGCGATCGAGCAGAACCGGCGAATCATTCGATACTTTCACCGCCTCGCGCATATAGCGTTCGAGGTCGCTTTCGACATGGATGATTTCCATGGCGCGGCCACCCAGCACATAGCTGGGACGCACCACCAAGGGGTAGCCGATTTCGCGCGCCTTGATGATCGCTTCTTCGTTGGTACGCGCGGTGCGATTCGGCGGTTGCAGCAAACCCAACTTGGAAATAAGTTGCTGGAAGCGCTCGCGATCCTCGGCGACGTCGATCGCGTCCGGCGAGGTACCGATGATGGGAACGCCGTTGGCTTCGAGCGCACGCGCCAGCTTCAAGGGCGTCTGCCCGCCGAACTGCACAATCACGCCAACCGGTTTTTCCAGGTCGACAATTTCCAGCACGTCTTCCAGCGTCAACGGCTCGAAATACAAACGATCGGACGTATCGTAATCGGTCGAAACCGTCTCCGGATTGCAGTTGACCATGATGGTTTCATAGCCATCTTCGCGCAACGCGAGGGCCGCATGCACACAGCAGTAATCGAACTCGATGCCCTGACCGATCCGGTTGGGGCCACCGCCGAGGATCATGATTTTTTTGCGGTCGGTCGGGCGCGATTCGCACTCTTCGTCGTAACTTGAGTACATGTACGCGGTGCTGGTGGCAAATTCGGCCGCACAGGTGTCGACGCGCTTGTACACTGGACGAATATTATTGGCATGGCGCTTGGCGCGAATATCGCCTTCTTTAACCTTGAGCAAATGCGCGAGACGGCGATCCGAGAAGCCTTTGCGCTTCAGCGCGCGCAGTTCAGTCGCATCGATCGCGGCCAGTGTTTTCTTCTCGATCGCGAGTTCGAGATCGACGAGCTCCTTGATTTGTGCGAGGAACCACACGTCAATCTTGGTATAGGCGTGAATTTCTTCCAACGACATGCCGATGCCAAATGCGTCGGCCACATACCAAAGACGCTCCCCGCGCGGGTAAGCCAACTCGTCACCGATTTTTTCAGGGTCAACCGTTTTCAGATTGAAGCCGTCTACACCGGTCTCAAGGCCGCGCAACGCTTTTTGCAGCGATTCCTGGAAGTTACGGCCAATCGCCATCACCTCACCGACGCTTTTCATCTGTGTGGTGAGCCGATCATCGGCCTGCGGGAATTTCTCGAACGCAAAGCGCGGCACCTTGGTCACCACGTAATCGATCGAGGGTTCGAACGATGCCGGCGTCGCGCCGCCGGTGATATCGTTCTTCAATTCGTCGAGCGTATAGCCTACCGCCAGTTTCGCGGCAACCTTGGCAATCGGGAAGCCGGTCGCTTTCGATGCCAGCGCGGAAGAGCGTGACACGCGCGGATTCATTTCGATCACCACCATGCGCCCATCCGCCGGGTTGACCGCAAACTGAACATTGGAGCCGCCGGTTTCCACCCCCACTTCTCGCAGCACCGCCAGCGAGGCGTTGCGCATGATCTGGTATTCCTTGTCGGTCAGCGTCTGCGCCGGCGCAACCGTGATTGAGTCACCGGTATGCACGCCCATCGGGTCCAGATTTTCGATCGAGCAGATGATGATGCAGTTGTCCTTCTTGTCGCGCACGACTTCCATCTCGAACTCTTTCCAGCCGAGCAGCGATTCTTCGATCAGCAGTTCCTTGGTGGGCGACGCTTCCAGTCCACGCTCGCAAATTTCGAGGAATTCATCGCGATTGTAGGCGATGCCGCCACCCGAACCACCCATGGTGAAGCTGGGACGGATGATCGCCGGGAAACCGATCGCGGCCTGTACCTGCAGCGCTTCTTCCATCGAATGCGCGATCGAGGAGCGTGCCGAAGCGAGACCGATTTTGGTCATTGCCTGCTTGAATTTTTCGCGGTCCTCAGCCTTGTCGATCGCTTCGCGGGTCGCGCCGATCATTTCAACGTTATATTTTTCCAGCACGCCGTGTTTGGCCAGATCCAGCGCACAGTTCAGTGCGGTCTGCCCACCCATGGTCGGCAGCAGCGCATCGGGGCGCTCCTTGGCGATGATTGTTTCGACAACCTTCCAGGTGATCGGCTCGACATAGGTTACATCCGCCATGCCCGGATCGGTCATGATCGTCGCCGGATTGGAATTGACCAGAATGACTTTGTAACCCTCGTCGCGCAACGCTTTACATGCCTGTGCGCCGGAGTAGTCGAACTCGCAAGCCTGGCCAATGACAATGGGGCCCGCGCCAATGATCAGGATCGATTTGATGTCGGTGCGCTTAGCCACGTTTCTGCTCCATCATGCTGACAAAGCGATCGAACAGATAGCCCACCTCATGCGGGCCGGGGCTGGCCTCGGGATGACCCTGGAAGCTGAACGCGCGTTTGTCGGTTAGCTCGATGCCTTGGCAGGTGCCGTCGAACAGGGATTTATGGGTGATGCGCACATTCGCCGGCAGTGACGCTTCATCGACCGCAAAGCCGTGATTCTGGCTGGTGATATAGACCTTGCCCGAGTCGAGATCCTGCACCGGATGGTTGGCGCCGTGATGGCCGAATTTCATCTTTACGGTTTTGGCGCCGGACGCCAAGCCGAGCAACTGATGACCGAGGCAGATGCCGAATACGGGCACATCTTTGGCAATGAGTTCCTGAATGGCGCGAATCGCGTAGTCGCAAGGTTCGGGGTCGCCCGGACCGTTCGACAGAAACACGCCATCGGGGTTGAGCGCCAAGGCATCGGCGGCGCTGGCTTCTGCAGGCAGTACCGTCACGCTGCAGCCGCGATCCGCCAGCATGCGCAGTATGTTTTGCTTTACGCCGTAATCGAAGGCGACGACGTGAAATTTGGCGTTGTCTATTTGTTGGATGCCGGCTTCAAGCGTCCAGGTCGAGGCCGTCCAGGCATATGACTTTTTGCAGGACACAACCTTCGCCAGATCGAGTCCACTCATATTCGGTGCGGCCTGGGCGAGCTCTCTTGCGCGCTTGATGGTGGCATCGTCATGCGAACCTACCAGAATGCAGCCGTTTTGCGCGCCCTTCTCGCGAATCATGCGGGTAAGTCGACGGGTATCGATTTCGGCAATGGCCACCACCTGATTGCGCCGTAAATAGTCCGGCAAGGTTTCAGTCATGCGCCAGTTGGAAGCCAGCTTGGGCAAGTCGCGAATGATGAGCCCGGCGGCATAAGTTTGGGTCGATTCCACATCGACCTCATTGGCGCCGGTGTTGCCAATATGCGGATACGTCAGGGTGACCATTTGCCCCATATAGGACGGATCGGTGAGAATTTCCTGATAGCCGGACATGGCGGTGTTGAACACCACTTCGCCACAGCCATGACCATCCGCGCCAATCGATACGCCCCTGAAAACCGAACCATCGGCCAGAACGAGAACTGCAGGCAGGGCGAGGGAGGGCTGAACCAAGGAAGTCTCCGCAGAAAAACGAGGGGTGTAATCGCAAGGAGCAGATGGCGACCGGACGTTGGGCATAAAAAACGGGAAAGGCCTGTGGGTGTTTACCCGGCGCTTTCCCGCGTTTTTGGAACGTCTTGCGTTGCTTCGCGATTAAGACTGCATTCTACCCGAATTGACGCCCCAGAGCAATCCGCGGCAGGCCTTATTCAAGGCCCAACACGTCCTGCATATCGTATAAACCCGTCTTTTTGTCCGCCAAAAACTTGGCGGCACGCACCGCGCCTTGCGCATACGTGGCTCGGGATGATGATTTATGGGTAATTTCAATGCGTTCGCCAATGCCGGCAAAAAATACGGTGTGGTCACCGATGATGTCGCCGGCACGGACAACTGAAAAACCAATGTCACCCGGTTTGCGCTCGCCAGTAACCCCATGGCGCACATAGACGCCCGCTTCCGCAAGTGACTGCCCTCGCGCCGCCGCAGCCACCTCGCCCAGTTTCAATGCGGTGCCGGAGGGCGCATCAACTTTCATTTTATGGTGCGCCTCGTGGACCTCGATGTCGTAATCGAGTCCCAGCGAGTGCGCTGCCATTTCGACCAATTTGAGCGTGACGTTTATACCAACGCTCATATTCGGCGCAAAGACGATGGCGATGTGCCGGGAAAAACCTTCGATTTCCTGCTTTTGCGCCGGCGTGAAGCCGGTTGTACCGATCACCGCATTCACGCCCAAGGTCCGGCAAATCGTCAAATACGCCAGGGTAGCCTCCGGCCGTGTGAAATCGATCAATACATCGCAGCCTTTAAGCGCTGCGGCGGCGTCTGCACGTACGGTCAGGCCCTTCAATTCAGGCAAAAGTACGCTGGCATCGGCGCCGATCAGCGGGCTGGCAGGCTGTTCAAGCGCTGCAGACACCACCAGTTCCAGGTCCGCACAGGCTGCGTCAAGCAACATGCGCCCCATGCGTCCGCCCGCTCCTGCAATGGCAAGCTTAATCGTCATGCAAAATCCGCGCTCGCAATCAAGGCTTTTTTTGCGGTGGCGCGCCGGGCGGAAGCGCTGCGGGGGTTACGCGCCGTTCTCCACCACCGGTAAGCACTTCGACTGGCGACGCCTCGCCCGTGATGCTGCTTACTTTTTCATCAGTGAACAGGATAGTGACCTGGAAGCGCTGTGTTTCGCGCCCGAAAGGGCCATATTTGGTGGCGCGATCATCGCTGAAATAATAATCCCAGCGATTGGCGTGGAATGCGTCCTGCAACAATGGCGTACCCAGGGCATTACGCACATCAACACGATTCATGCCCGGTTTAACCTTCGCGAGCTGCTCCTGGGTAATCAGATTGCCCTGCTGGATATCGATCTTGTAAACACCGAAACCGCTACACGCTGACAGCATGGCGAGAACCCCGATGGCGAACAAAAAACGTATGGTATGGCGGATAGCGCGCATGACAACTTCCTTTTCTATGTTCCACTGATTATAACCGACGGCCACCCGCCGAGCCCCAATGCCGCGTGCCGCCGTAACCGAGGCCTGTTCACACTAAACCCATGCACGGCAAAAGGGCTTATGATTGTTCAACAACCACTTGAATGACACTGCCATGCCCGAATCCAAAGACCTGCGCAACATGGGACTCAAGGCGACGCTGCCTCGCCTTAAAGTGCTGGATCTGTTTCAGAACTCGACGCAGCGGCATATGTCGGCCGAGGATGTTTACAAGTTATTGCTCAACGAGAACGCCGACGTGGGACTGGCCACGGTTTACCGCGTCCTGACCCAGTTTGAGCAGGCTGGTTTGCTGGTGCGCCACCACTTCGATAGCGGCAAGGCGGTATTCGAACTGAACGAAGGCAGCCACCATGACCACCTGGTTTGCCTGCAGTGCGGCAAGGTTGAGGAATTCTACGATCCGGAAATCGAGAAACGCCAGACGAAAATTGCGAAGGATCGTGGATTCAGTATCCACGATCATGCTTTGTATCTTTATGCAGACTGCATCAAACCAGACTGCCCGAACAAAGCGGCGGGTTCAGTCTAACCGTCGCGCTTGAAGCCGTCCGTAACGGGCTCCGCCAGTGGGTGTGCCGGTCAGAACGGGATGGAGCAGTAGCGCATACAGACCAGATTCACGGAAAGATCGTTATCGAACCCACAATATTCATGAATAAACTCCAACATTTTCGTGCGGCAACATATTTGAAAGTCGGAGACTGATCTTGTTGAGAGTACTGAAAAAAACACTTGCCTGGCTTGTCTTGCTGTTGGCGGCATCCTCGACTTTGGTGATGACGCCTGCAAACGCCAAAGACATGACGGCGTCTGCAGCCGATTTCCCGATCATTCTGGCTGCCAGAATGCCGAAAGAAGCGCGGGACACCCTGAACCTGATTCATAAAGGCGGCCCTTTCCCCTACGCGAAAGACGGCGTGGTGTTTTCGAATAGAGAGCGAATACTGCCGCCGCAGCCACGCGGGTTTTATCACGAGTACACCGTGAAAACGCCGGGAGTTCGCAGCCGCGGCGCGCTACGCATTGTATGTGGCGGAAACAGCCGGCCAGTCTGCTATTTTTCCGACGACCATTATCAATCGTTCAAGAAAATCAAGGAATAGGAGCCTTCCGTGTCGCCATCCCCCGAACTCACTACCCTGCTGGCCGATGGTACAGGCGGGCTGCTGTGGTTGAAGGCACATGTAAACGTGACCGACATCAGCAAAATTGCACACAGCAAAGGAATGGCTTTTTTTCACCTTGAAGGCCAGCGCATCGAAAAGAAGGAGCAATTCCTGAATCACGCAGCGGTGGCGATGAAATTTCCAGATCATTTCGGCAAAAACTGGGATGCATTCTACGATTGTCTGACCGATCTGGATTGGGTCGATGGCAAGGGTTTTATCATCTACTTCGATCATACCGATGCGTTCGCCAAGCACAACGAAAGCCAGCTCGAAACAGTTATCGAACTGTTCGAAGACGCCATCAATTACTGGAAGGCCGAGGGCCGACCGATGACCGTGCTGTTATCCGGCAGCATGCACCAGCCAGCGTGAAGGCAGTCTAGCGCTTCACGTTGATTGGAGGATACGCCCGCATTACCAAGGCTGTCTGCCAGCCACCATGGAAGACCGTTTTCCGTGCATCCATGATTTTGCGTATCAATCTTCGCACCAGAACGGACAAATTGCCGCTCGAATGCCCTCCGCTTCGAGCGCTACCAGTCAGAGGACGCAGTGCTGCCCGGCGCTAATAAAGCATGCGCGTCGCTGACGGGCACAGACAGGACAATATCCCCGTAGTAAGCGGTGACTTTTGAATGCGTCGTGTTCGAGTCCGTCATCACGCCCACGGAAATGATCGGCCCGGGCGATTCGCCATAGGCGCGACGATAATCTTCCACTATGTTGCGCGAAAAGCTGAGCCACTGCCCCACCCGCTGTTCGCCGCTCTCCACCACAATCATCATGGCCCGCCTGGAGTGGGCGTTCTCCAGCACGGTGCCGACCGGCAATTTGCTGTCCCACACGTACATCAGTGTGGCATAGGGCATTTCGCGTCCACTGAATAACTTGACGAGATCAGCCATCGCACGATCTTCAAAGTCCAACTTTTTTCGATCACCATCAAAACTGACGATGACCCTGGCCGGTGAATCATCGCTCCCGCGCTGCGTCAAGTCCGCGCCTGGCGCCAATTGCGAGACCCGCCAGCGCCACGACAGCGTCGGATATTGTGCGGTTTTCACCGCCAGTTCCTGCAACACACCGGATGCGGAACTGTCCGCATCCGCTTCAAGCACACGAGACCCGCCGTCTTCAACAATGCGGTATGAAGTATTCCGGTTGAATCGTGAAATTATCCAGGGTTGCCAACCCGTTGGCAGTTGGTCGCCCAACAGGCCCTGGGAAAACGGCGAAACCGATCCACCCGGACCGAGACTGTATTGCTCGGGAGCCGTTGGCTGGTTTGCACAAGCGCCCAGCAACAGGAGCAGCAGGATCGCGCACCGCGATTTCACTGGAAATTGCATCAAGGGATGGTTACAGACGGAGATGACATTCTTGTGTCGGTTTTATTCGGAACTTGCAATCAGCGCCGCATTGCCGCCTGCCGCCGCAGTATTAACCGTAAACGTACGTTCGGCCGCAAAACGGAACAGATAGTGGGGTCCGCCGGCTTTTGGTCCGGTGCCGCTCAAGCCTTCGCCGCCAAACGGTTGTACACCTACGACAGCACCGATCTGGTTTCGGTTCACATAGGTATTGCCAACCTTGGCGCGGGCACGAATAGCGGCGATGGTATCTTCAATGCGCGAGTGAATCCCCAGCGTCAACCCATAGCTGCTGGCGTTGATGGCATCGACAACAGCAAGGAGTTTGTCGGCGTCAAAGGCAAAAACATGCAGAATCGGTCCGAATACTTCACTTTTGATGGTGTCAAATGTCGGGATTTCAAATGCGCAGGGGGCGAAAAAATGCCCGGCCGGAATATCGCGTGGCAGCAGCGTCTGCCCCACCTGTTTGAACGAAGCCGCCATGCGCTCGCGGTGTGCGACCAGCATGTCGAAGGCATCGCGATCGATCATCGGACCGATATCCGTATCCAGCCTGGCCGGGTCGCCGAGGCGCAACTCCTGCATGGCGCCGGCCAGCAAGGTCATGATGCGCGGCGCAATATCGCGCTGAACACATAGAATGCGCAGCGCCGAACAACGCTGGCCGGCGCTGTTGAAGGCCGATGCGATCACATCATTGACAACCTGTTCAGGCAACGCCGAAGAGTCGGCAATCATCGCGTTCAAGCCGCCAGTTTCGGCGATGAACGGAATGATCGGCCCGTTGCGGTGCGCGAGGCTTCGATTGATCGCCTGTGCGGTATTGGTGCCGCCGGTGAAGACCACGCCCGCAATACGGGGATCGGCGACCAGTTTGGCACCAATGGTTTCGCCGCGACCGGGGAGCAGTGCAATAGCGTCCGTCGGCATGCCCGCTTCCAGCAGCAACTTGACCGTCTCGAACGCAATGATCGGCGTCTGTTCCGCAGGTTTGGCAATGACCGCGTTGCCCGCTGCAAAGGCGGCCGCAATCTGCCCCAGAAAAATCGCCAGCGGAAAATTCCACGGCGAAATAGAGGCAAACACACCGCGACCGGTCAAGCTCAATTCATTGGATTCGCCGGTCGGGCCCGGCAGCACTTCGCTCGCCGAAAAATGTGCGCGACACTGTGCTGCGTAATAGCGACAAAAATCTGCCGCCTCGCGTACTTCGCCGAGCGCGTCGGGCAAGGTTTTTCCCGCCTCACGCGCCATCAAGGCCATGAAAAATGCGCGGCGCGCTTCCAGCAAATCGGCTGCTCGCTCGAGCACCGCAGCGCGATCAGCGCCTGGCAGACCGCGCCACTTCGAGGTGATGTCCAGCGCGAGGTTCAGCAACGCATCATCGGCTTCCTCGACCACGCCGATTTTTGCGAGATGGACTGGATCGATCGCAGCAATCGGCACACCGCGCATGGTGTCGCCCGCAATCAATGGCTGGGCGACAAAATCCGTTCGCCGGGAAACTGACGCCATCTCGGCAAACAAAGCATCGGTAGCTGGTACTTCCGAAAAACTGAAGCCCGACGAATTGAGACGTCTGACCATCGTATTGAGATACAGGTTTTTAGGTAGCGGAATCTTTGCATTGCCCTGCGCTTGATGGGTATCGACCGCAGCAATCGGGTCGGCAATCACGTCTTCGATGCGTATGGCCGGATCGGCGATGCGATTCACGAACGATGAATTGGCGCCGTTCTCGAGTAAACGCCGCACCAGATAGGGCAATAAATCTTCGTGGCTGCCTACCGGAGCGTAAACGCGGCACGCGGTATTCGGCTGCGCGAGGACTGCGTCATAGAGCTCCATGCCCATGCCGTGCAGGCGCTGAAATTCGAAGTCGGCAGCGTGCTCCCCGGAAGCTCGTGCACGTTCGAGGATCGTCGCCACCGTATGTGCATTATGAGTTGCAAATTGGCAGTAAAAGGCATCCGGCTGGGCCAGCATTTTCGCGGCGCACGCCAAGTATGAAACATCCGTGTTCGCTTTGCGCGTGAATACCGGGTAGTGGGTGAATCCCTGCATCTGCGCGCGCTTGATTTCAGTATCCCAATAAGCGCCCTTTACCAGCCGGGTCATGATTCTGCGCTTATGGATCGACGCGAGTTTGGCGAGCCAGTCAATCACATGGCTGGCACGTTTCTGGTACGCCTGTACCGCGAGGCCGAGGCCTTCATAGCCTGCGAATCGCGCATCACCATAGACGGCCGCGAAGATCTCGAGCGAGAGTTCCAGGCGTTCGGTTTCCTCCGCATCCAGGGTGAGCCCGATGCCGCCGTCGCGCGCCATCTCCGCGAGCTTCATTACCCTGGGCAGCAGTTCGGCCATGACGCGTTCGCGGTGCGCGAGTTCATAGCGGGGGTGCAGTGCTGATAGCTTGACGGAAATTCCGGGTGCCGCGAACACGGTTTGCCCCGGCTTTACATAGGCGGCGATGGCGGCAATCGCATCTTCATAAGCCTTGAAATAACGCTCGGCATCGTCCGCCGTCAACGCCGCCTCGCCGAGCATGTCGAAGGAATGCCGGTAAGTGCGCTGTTCATCGGCAACCGAGCGTTTCAGGGCATCCGCAATGGTGCGCCCCATGACAAACTGCTCGGCCATCAGCCTCATGCCCTGTCGCAGGGCGCCACGCACGATCGGTTCGCCAGCGCGAGAAGCAAGCCGCGTCAACCAGCCGCTCACATCGGTGGCGCTGTCCGGCTCGACCGATACCAGCTTGCCGGTGAGCATCATGCCCCAGGTACCGGCATTGACCAGCAAGGAATCCGAGGCGCCCAGATGCTTTTGCCAGTCGCCCTGCGAGAACTTGTCCTTGATGAGCTTGTCGGCGGTTGCCGCGTCGGGGATACGCAATAACGCTTCTGCCACGCACATCAGCAATACGCCCTCCTGCGTGGATAGATCGTATTGGGTCAAGAATGACTGCATGCCGATATTTTCGCGCTGCCGGCGGCGCACCGCCTCGACCAGCGAGCGTGCCAGCACGTCAACACGCGCACTGGCATCACCGGCCAGACGTGCCGTCTGCAGCAGATATTTCAGGGTTGTATCTTCTTCCGCAAGAAACGCATTGCGGAGTGCAGCAAAGGAAAGATGGGGCAACGATGTCATTTCGGGACTTCACGCGGATCGAAGACGCGAATTATCGCATCGGACGAGCCGCTTTGCGGCTGACCCCAAACTGCAGCCCGAATTATTGATTCAACTGATTGCCGCAACCTGCGACTTGCTGACGTCGTGTTGCAATAGAAACGATCAGGCGGTCGTCGTTTCCTGCTGTGCGACCTCGGCATGAACCTTGGCCATATCGACCTCAAGCGATTTTTGCACGACCTGCTCCAGCGCGGCTTTCGGCAACATACCCGCCTGCGTAAACAGGATGACTTTTTCGCGGAACACCATCAGGGTCGGAATCGAACGGATATTGAACGCGGCTGCCAGCTGCTGCTCGGCCTCGGTATTGATCTTGGCGAATACCACATCCGGATACTGTTCGGAGACAGCTTCAAAGGTCGGGGCAAAAGCGCGGCAGGGGCCACACCAGGGCGCCCAAAAATCGATGATGACCGTCTTGCCGCCCTCGATGGTCTGGTTGAAATTTTCCTGGGTGAGCTCGAGGACGGCCATGTGTACTCCTTGATAATTAAACAGGCAGGTCGGAAATCAGCTTTGCAGCAGCGAACGCAGCATCCATGCGGTTTTCTCGTGGATCTGCAAGCGTTGGGTCAGCAAGTCGGCAGACGATTCGTCGGAGGCCTTTTCGGTTGCCGCGAACACCTTGCGTGCGGTTCTTGCCACCGCTTCATGGCCTTGTACCAGCAAACGAATCATATCGGTCGCCTCGGGAACGCCGTCGGTCTCGGCAATCGATGACAGCTTGGCATAGGCTTTATAGGTGCCAGGCGCGGTGTAACCCAGGGAACGGATGCGCTCCGCTACCGCATCAACGGCAAGTGCCAGTTCGTTGTATTGGGTTTCAAACATCAAATGCAGTGTTTGAAACATCGGCCCGGTCACGTTCCAATGAAAATAGTGCGTCTTCAGGTAGAGCGTGTAAGTGTCTGCGAGCAGACGTGAAAGGCCTTCCGCAATTTTTTCGCGGTCCTTCTCGGGAATACCGATATCGATAGGAATATTTGCGGATTTACTTTTAGCCATGCTTTTTCTCCGTTGCTTTCTGTAGAGGATGAATCAAGTTTGGTAGCAGTCGGTTGCCAATGCCAATGAATAAATCCGATTGTATTGATAGACGCCAACAATGTGCAAATCGTTCAGACTCGGCCTTTTTTAAACCGGATCGCGGTTTCTGCGACGCGCTTGCCGAACAATTTCGCTGTC
>JANMXS010000347.1:0-3096 GCA_031394335.1 Burkholderiales bacterium | reverse complement strand
TACAAGGAATTGCCGGATGGAAAATTCGAGGTGACGATGAAAATTACCGCCAAGAAACGCAAAGCCGACAAGCTGGGCAAGGAAGACGATGTGCCACTGGCGGACTGGATCGACATCGGCGTTCTCGATGACAAGTGTGTGCCGATCTTCCTCGAGAAAAGGAAAATCGAGCAGGAAGAGAATGTGATCACGGTGGTCGTGGACCGGAAGCCCGCAAAAGCGGGGATTGACCCATTGAACAAGTTGATCGACCGGCGGCCGCGAGACAATGCGATCGCGGTGGAGAAGGGCTGAGTGGGATAGGTCGGTGATGTACAGCAAGCATTGGCGAGCTTCTCCGGACGAAAATGGCTGTATAGGCGCGTGGATAGGCGATCTACGTGCATTTTATACACTGTCGCAGATGGGTCTGTTAGCATCGCGCAGTCCATAAATTGTTTCACAGCGCCGGAGATCCTGTTATGCAAAAACTTTTGATTCTGCTATCACTCATTGGGCTGTCCCTCGTTGGCGTTCCGGCGCGGGCACAAACCAATCCCGCCGACCAACCGGCCACCTCGTTACCCTACACGCCGGGACTCGATGTCAACGCGATGGACAAGACCGCCGACCCCTGTGTGGATTTTTATCAATACACTTGCGGCGGCTGGATGCAGAAAAATCCCATCCCTGCCGACCAGCCGGGTTGGAACGTGTTCGCCAAGATGACGCTGGACAACCAGCGTTACCTGTGGGGAATTCTCGACGGGCTGGCTTTGAAGGAGCACGGCAGAAATGCGCGCCAGCAAAAAATCGGCGACTACTTTGCAGCGTGCATGGATGAAGAGGCGGTCGAGAAACGCGGCGCCAAACCGCTGGCAGCGTATCTCGACCAGATCAACGCCATGAAATCGAAACGCGAGCTTCCTGCCTTGCTGGCGACATTGCAATTCGCCATGGCGGATGCGGGATTCTTTTTCAGTTTTGGTTCCAACCAGGACTTCGCCGATTCCAGCAAGGTGATCGCCTTCGCCAGCACCGGGGGCCTGAGCCTGCCCGACCGCGACTACTACCTCAAGACCGAGGACAAGTCGAAAGAAATTCGCGACCAGTTCGCGGCTCACGTGGCCCGCACCTTGGTGCTGCTCGGTGACAGCGCCGATGTCGCCAAAGGCAATGCCGGCAAGGTTCTGGCGATGGAAACAGCGCTGGCGGCGGCATCGCTTTCGCGCGTTGACCGCCGCGATTCGCACAATTTGTTTCACAAGATGGATGCGAAGGGCTTGAGAGCACTTACACCGGGTTTTGAATGGAGTGCGTATCTGAAAGTAGCCGGCCTGGCCAAGCTGAATTCATTCAACGTCACCGAGCCCGAGTTTTACAAGGCGCTGGAGCAGCTTTGGCAGTCCAGCACGCTGGATGACATCAAGACTTATTTGCGCTGGCATCTGGCACACGCGAGTGCCGCGCATTTGTCGTCGCCATTTGTGAAGGAGGATTTCGATTTCTTCAGCAAGACCCTGCGCGGTGTGCCGGAGTTGAAACCGCGCTGGAAGCGCTGCGTGGCAATGGTGGATACGCAATTGGGCGAGGCGCTCGGGCAGGAGTTTGTCAATCGCGCGTTCAGCGCAGACCTCAAGAAAAAAACGCTGCACATGACCGAACAGATTGAACAGGCCATGCAGGACGACCTCAATCAGTTGACGTGGATGAGTGCGACGACCAAACAAAAAGCGCTCGAAAAACTGCATAGCATCGTCAACAAGATCGGCTATCCGGACAAGTGGCGTGACTACACTCCGGTGCTGGTCAAGCGCAACGACTACATGGGCAATGTGCAGCGCGGCAATCTGTTTGAATCGCGCCGCGATATTGCCAAGATCGGCAAGCCGCTCGATCGCGGCGAGTGGTTCATGACGCCGCCCACTGTGAGTGCCTATTACTTTGCGCAGATGAACGACATCAATTTTCCGGCAGGTGTGTTGCAGCCACCGCTGTACGATCCGAAAATGGACGACGCGCCCAACTACGGCAATACCGGCGGCACCATCGGCCACGAACTGACGCACGGCTTTGACGACGACGGACGGCAGTTCGACGCCAAGGGGAACCTGAAGGACTGGTGGACGGAAACAGACGCCAAAGCGTTCACCGATCGCGCGCAGTGCATCGTCGATCAGTACGCCCAATACACGATGGTCGATGACATCAAGATCAACAGCAAGCTGACCCTCGGTGAAGACATTGCCGATGTGGGCGGCCTGGTGCTCGCGTGGATGGCGTGGCAGGCGCAGATTGCCAATACCAAACCGGAATCCCGCGACGGTTTTTCGCCCGAGCAGCGATTCTTCATCGGCTACGCGCAATGGGCGTGCGAGAACAGTCGTCCTGAAGAGTTACGCGATCACGCGCTGACCAACCCGCACTCACCGCAGAAGTACCGCGTCAATGGCTTGGTCATTAACATGCCCGAGTTCGAAAAAGCATTCGCATGCAAGGCCGGCCAGCCGATGGTGCGGGAGAATCGTTGTCGGATTTGGTGAACGACGACCGCCGCGTCCGATCTTTCCGCCGGCCAGGTGCCCAGTGGGCGCGGTGCGCTTGTTCGGAATACAGGGCATTGCTGCCCGATACCTGTACATCTGTCCGAAGATGTCAGACAATTTGATCCAGCGGCAGACCGCCATCCACCAACAGAGTCATCTTTGAAAACTCGCGTCAAGTCTTTTTCCGTCTCGAACCCGGTCAACACCTAATGTCCGACATCGTAATGCCTGGCGCGAATGCCGCTCTGGAAACGACAACGCCAGCCGGAGCGCCGCACACGATTCGCATGCACGAGCGCGACAACGTTGCCATCGTTGCCAACGACGGCGGGTTGCCGCCGGGTACCATCCTTGCTTCCGGGTTGGCACTGCGCGAACGTGTTCCGCAGGGCCACAAAGTCGCACTGGTGAACTTGGCGGCAGATGCGCCCGTGCTGCGCTACGGCATCCCGATCGGCTATGCGCTCAAAGACCTCCCTGCCGGCAGTTGGGTGCACGAGCGGTTGCTGAAGATGCCTGCGGCGCGCGGGCTCGACCACCTGCCGATCGCCACCGTTAAACCCGCGCCGTT
>JANMXS010000346.1:0-1592 GCA_031394335.1 Burkholderiales bacterium | reverse complement strand
CTTTGCCATGAACAACAAGGATTTGCTGTACGTGGCCAATGCGCCGGCAGCCGAGCTGCAAAAGTTCCTGAACCTGGTTGTCTCGGTGGCATACCCGGTTTTGACATTCAAACAGTTAACCAAGTAACGGCAGGCAGCCATATCACTCAGATATCCGTCATTCCGGCGTAAAAATTCGTCATTCCGGCGTCCCACAGGGATTTCCGTTGGTCAAAGGCCGGAATCCAGTCCATCGTATTCTCAAACCTTGGACTGGACTTGGGGTGAAGGCATGCCTTCACGCCTCCGCCCCGAATGGGGTCTCCATCGACTGGACGACGGGGTCTTCAATCTTAAGTGAGAGATATGATTGTTATGCCGCCTTCAGGTAAGCTTTTTGCATGAAGGTTCAAGACTTGATCGATTTGCTGAAAGATGATGGCTGGTTTCAGGTGCGGATGAAAGGAAGTCATCGTCAGTTCCATCATTCGCAAAAGCTTGGGACGGTCACGATTTCGGGAAAGCCGAGTGTAGACGTGCCGCCGGGTACATTGGCCAGCGTCTTGCGACAGGCTGGCCTGAAAAAATAGGAGTTCTTAATGCGCTATTTGGTTATTGTCGAAAAAGGGTCTGCCTCGTTTGGTGCGTATGTGCCCGATCTGCCGGGCTGCGTCGCTGCGGGCGAAACGAAGGAAGAAGTTCTTGCGCTGATCCATGAGGCCATCGAATTCCACATTGAAGGCCTCAAGGAAGACGGCTTGCCCGTTCCGCCACCCGCTTCCTACAGCGAATTGATTGAGATTGCGGCATAGCCTCGCTGTATGGAGCGTTTATTTCAGCCGATAGCTGGGCCAAAGTATTCCTCGCTCACGCCGCTGGTTCGTGACCCAAGAAAATTTATTCTGCACCCCCAAAACCCGTCATTCCGGCGCAGGCCGGAATCCAGTCCATCGTAGGTTCAACACTTTGATCACCCCCATCCAATTCCACGGCATGCCGGCAATCGCGCTTAGTGGCCCGCAGGGCGCCAGCGCAATTGTCAGCCTGCAAGGTGCACAAGTGTTGTCGTGGATTCCGGACGGCGGGCAAGAATGGCTTTACCTGAGCGAGAGGAGCGATTTCTCGGGCAAGTCCGCGATACGTGGCGGTGTGCCCGTATGTTTCCCGCAATTTTCCAGCAAAGGCGCCTTGCCGAAACATGGCCTGGTGCGATGCGTACCCTGGCAGTTGATTGGCCAGCACGTGGACGATAATGCAGCATCAGTAACCTTGGGCCTTGGCGACAGTGCAGAGACGCGAGAACTGTGGTCGCACGCATTTTCAATCAAGCTTGACGTTCGGCTAAGCGCGCATGAATTGAACATTGGTTTTGAAGTTGAGAACACCGGTAAGCAGGCATTTTCATTTACCGCGGCATTGCATACCTATCTTCGCGTTGCCGATATTGGCAAAGTACAAATTGAAGGCCTTGGCGGTGTGGCCTACCGCGATGCGGCCAATGACAATCGTGAAATGACCCAGTCTGAGGCGATGTTGAAAATTGATGGCGAGGTGGATCGTGTCTACCACATGGCCCCAAAATTGCTTAAGGTTTGTGAGCCAAAACGGGAGCT
>JANMXS010000345.1:0-8906 GCA_031394335.1 Burkholderiales bacterium | reverse complement strand
GCATTGGCCAAAATGTCCGAGAATGTCCCCAGCAGTACGCGCGCCTCGGGATGACTGCGTGCCAGATGCACCGCCCGGTGTAACGCAACGATGGTCTTGCCGGTGCCCGCAGAACCGGACACGCGAGCTGCCCCGGAATACTCGCGCTCCACCACCTGACGTTGATCGGGGTGCAGGAATACCGTCCATTTATCCCAGGGGAATTCGAGAGCGCGTTGTAGCTCGTCCACATTCGTCATGATGCGGAAGCGGCGCTGCGCGTCGGGGTGATCGAACGGATTGGTTGCCGCCGTAGCGGCCACGCGCGCAACGGGCTTACCGCCGGTGGCCAGTTGTAGCAGTGCCTCTGCTGCCTCCGCCGGCAGGTGCTCCGCAAGCGCGAGATATCCATCCTCCGTCGCCGCGCTCACATCGTTCAGCCACTCCTCCGGCACGCCGTAACTCAGCAAGTCCTCTCGTGCTACGTGCGCGAACAGCGGGAGTTGCACGAGTGCGCGCACAGGAGCGTCGACGTACGAGGGAACCACAATCTCCTGAACCGTCTCGCGAATCTGGACCAACTGGGCCGCGCCGGTGGTCGGATGCGTCTCAAGCTTGCGGCGTTCCGCCCAGTCGTATGCCTTGTCGTGATGGTCCGCGTAGCAGAGCAGCAAACTGCTCTGCGTCTTGTGCACGATGATGCGGATATCGCGACTTACTCGGACAGACCAGAAATTCTTATCTTTCGCTTTATCGAGTTTGTGAAAACTGTGACCCGGATTGCCCGGGTTAACCTGCAGGTCGAATGCTGTAGTCTTAACCGCTTTTTGTTCTTCGCCAGACAGACGCGCAAGACTGTCCGTGAAAGTGTCCGCAATGCGGAATTCGGTCATGCCGATATGGTTGCTGATGCAATCCAGCCTTGAGTACGCAACCGATCGGCGGCAAGTTCAATCTGAAGAGGCGAGAACTGACGCTTGCGGACATTCCAGGCATAGGTTTCGTCCCTAATTTTCGCTAATGTGTCCGCGCCAGCCTCAGTCATAACCCAATGCACCGTGGCCAAGAGTTCGAGGCCAAACGCTGTCTCGAATCCCTCAACCAGTCTCCCGACTCGTTCAAATCGTTGCTGCGTCGCAGCGTGTTCGGCCAGAAAGTGTTCCGCCTCATTAATCGCACCCGGCACAAGAGATATCTGTTTGTCAGGTGCATCGCCACCGTCGGCATAACCGGAAATCAGGTGCCCTTCAATCTCATGCAGTACGTGCCGGAGATTCTCCGCGTAAGGGCCATATGGCGCTTGAACATAGCGGAGTCTGAGCGGCTCTCCTGCACTCTGCAGGAAGTACATTAGCTTGTGCACTTCAAGTAGCGAGACCGAAGGATCCATCAAACCTGCTAAGTAACGGCTCATTAACGAGACCAGTGCTGCGCGCCCCGAAGTCATTTGCGGGACCGTCGTTGAATTATTTTTCCGCGCATCACTTGAGGTATCAGCGGGCTCGAAAACTATCGTTTCAACTCCATCCACAGCACCAAGAGCCTCAGCGATCAGCGGCTTAACATCCCGCCAGTCAAGACCGCCGAGACCGCTGCCAAGCGGCGGAATCGCGATCGAGCGAATGCCAGCAGATTTTACGAATCGAACAAGATCGACCAAACCCGCCTGAATGTCTTCAATTCGGCTCTTGCCCTTCCAGTGTCGCTTCGTCGGAAAGTTGACGATGTAACGCGGCATGGTCAGTTCGCCGACATCAAAAACGAACATTCGGCCGGGTTGAACATTCCCTTGTTCGCAGGCTTGCTTGTATGCCTTGAAGTTTTCCGGAAATGTTTTCTTGAACTGCAGTGCAATCCCGCGCCCCATGATGCCAACGCAGTTGACTGTATTAACCAACGCCTCGACTTCCGCATCAAGAATGTTACCCGTCGTATAACTAATCATGATTGCTGTCTCCCCCAACGACTAAAAATACCACGTATTGCAAACTTCTACCGGCGGACGGTGTTCTGCGTCCCCCATATTGCTCATCGCATGCTTCTGTACTGTTGGCGACGAAGCACCAATGCGTTTGACCAAATGCCACGGCACGCGCTGCCTCACCATGAATTCGGCTTGCTTGCCCTCCTTGATTGTCGAATCGCGAAAATCTGTCGCAGCGACCGCTGGCCAGTTTATCTCGGCAAGTTGATTCAGATTATCTCGAAACTCGGTGTAGAAAGCCCCAGCATTTGAGAGGGTAAAAGCCCATCGCTCCCCTTGTGCATTCGCCCAAGCGATTACTTCGTTCATATCGAATTCGAGATGAAGAATCGGACCTTGGCCACCTCGATACGTGAGATCAGGGTGATTCGCACAATAGATCAAAAACAGCATGATCGAGCGTGGACAAAAATAGAAGGGCACGTAGCTGCCGACCAAATCACCAGGATGGCACTTAACGGGCAATTGCAGTCGCCGCTGCTTGATGCTCCCCATGCCGATAGTCACCGTCGGGCCACCTCGCGCAATCAATTCAGCGTCTGACCAGATGTATCCATCCTTCACAATCGATGGAATGTTATCGACGGGTGTGATGTGGTAAAGCTTCGGCGAGGCAGGCGGCGTTGGCATATCGCTAAACCCTAAACACCTTCATGACCTCATCCCCCAGATGATTGATGACCTTCACCGCAATCCTCCCAGACTTCGGCTTCTCAAACGCACGTGACGTATCGCTATTCAGCGTCGCCCAGGCCTCCTCATTGATCTCGGCCTTCAGCGTCGTCTTGAGCGCGCTGTAAGGATCGTTGGCGCCGAGGAAGTAGGCGTGACGGACGAAGAAGCTTTCTTCGTTGTAGTCGGTGTCGATGAACCAGCAGGCGATGCCCTCGGCGCCGTCGCTGCGCACTTCGCCGGTTTGCGGGTGAAATACGTCCACGCCGTTTACCTTGATCCTTACCTTGCCGCTTTTTCCATCTCCGGGCTCGTTGAGGATGGTGATGTCCGGCTCGCCGAAGATGACGAACAGGTTTCCCTTGCCGGTATTCTTGAGGTCGTCGGCCATGTGCAGGTCGGCGTTCATGCGCGCCTTCAGCACCGGGATGCGGCCGAGCTTGCTGAATTCGGTGGCGTGGGCTTCGTAGTTGAAGGCGCAGGCGATCAGCACGTCGAAATCGGCGTCGCCGGCTTCACGCGCGGCCTCCACCAGATCGGGACGTGTGACCGTGCCGAATTCGGGGCCGATGAAAATGGCGGCGCGTTTTTCTCGTTTTTCTCCCTCGCCCCTTGCGGGAGAGGGCTGGGGAGAGGGGGTGCCTTCAATATAGCGGCCTTCCGCGCACACCAGATCGCCCGGCCAGGGAGTCAACGACGTGAAAACGATCTTGTCTTCCTTGTGCGCCTGCTGCACGCCCGCCGCCTTGAGATTCTCCAGAATCATCTGCGGGAAGGTCTGTTTCTCGCCGTAGCCTTTGCCGGGTTCCGAGGCATGGTCGATCAGCTCATCGTTTTCATCGACGCCAAGCACGCGATGCGGCGAAAGGCTTTCGACCGTGAAGGGTCCGGCAACCCGTACTTTCTTTTTGTCCTCGTAGGGCTTGTCGTAGAGAAACTCGAATTCCGCTTTGGCGGCGATGGAGGCGTCGATTTCCTTTTGACGAGCGATGCGGGTCTGCCACCAATCGGCATGGGTTTTCTTCGCGGCGTCTGGCCACTTGGCATCTGCTTCGCGCGGAACCTCACACTCTTGCCAATTTATCTTTAGCGATTTATTCAGTATCTCGAGTAGCGGCTCCAGCGTCGCCTGCCACTTGTCCCAGATGACATCTATCTCCACATTGTTGGCAATGGACTTGAGCGTGACGTGCGGTACACGCTCATACACAAACCCGTGTCGAATGTTGCCTCGCACTGGCTGTGAACTCGGCGCCTTCAGGGTGACTTCGGCTTCCTTGATCTGCCCTTCACGGGAATCGGCCAAAAGATAAAACGGGTATCGCGCGCCCATTATTCGGGCCCGGGCCAAAGCTAGCGCCACGCGTGACGTGTCAATCGTGATCCATCGGCGGCCCCATTGTTCGGCAACGGTAGCGCTGGTGCCAGAACCACAAGTCGGGTCGAGAACAAGATCGCCGGGGTCGGTCGACATGAGAATGCAATTTTGAATAACTGCAGTTGATGTTTGAACTACGTATGAAAGCTCCGTCCCAATTTGCATCGACTCCCAACGATCGGTTATCGGGATGACGGGAAAATCCTCCACATGGCGCAGATACCGCAATGTCTGGCCGGCAAGTTTGGCCCGAGATGCTCGGGCAATGCGTGAAAGCCCTTGCGCATTTGATTTCCAACGTTGTGCGAAGTGCTTTCCTTGAAACTCAAAGTCAAATGTAGGATTCGCGGACTCAAGGCTGGTTAATTGACTTCGTTTGGCTCCACTGGCGAGGCCGTCGAGACGCTCCCTCTGGGTAATGCCACGAGTGTTTCCTAACTCATCACTTACCAGGTCGTAACGCTCAAGCGATGTTTCACCAGACATCTTCAACCAGAAGAGTTGCCGGATCTTCAATTCTTCAGGTGTTTTTGAATACCAGAGGATGTAGTCCAGCGTTCGGACGATTCCTTGCGATACAAGGCCACCTGTCTTCTGAAACGTAATCTGCGCCGCAAAGTTCTTGCTCCCAAATACCTCGTCAAGCAATGATCGGATGAGATGCAAGTTCTCGTCACTGATCTGCACAAAGATTGAGCCGGAATTGGTTAGAAGGTCTCGGGCTACGGTTAGGCGATCACGAAGGTAGGTAAGGTAGCTATGTATACCGTCGCGCCAAGTGTCACGAAAGGCTTTGACCTGCTCTGGCTCACGCGTGATGTGGTCCGTTTTTCCGTCTCTTACATCGCGACTCGTCGTACTCCACTGGAAATTCGAATTGAATTTGATGCCATAAGGCGGATCGAAATAAATACACTGCACCTTGCCGCGCAGTCCTTCACGCTCGGCCAGGCTCGCCATCACCTGCAATGAATCGCCGAGGATCATGCGGTTCGACCAGTTCTGGTCGTGCTGGTAGAACTCGGTCTTGTCGGCGTCCTTCGGGATGCCGTTGAAATCGGCAAACAGGTCCGGCTGCGCTTCGGTGCCTTTTTGATCGGCCTTGGTCTGCTTCAGCAAGTCATCGATCAGGACTTTGGGATGGACCTTTTCCTGGATGTACAGCGGGGGTGCTGCGACAACAAGATCGCTCCAGTCCTGCTCGTCCTTGCCGCGCCAAACGAGTTGCGGGTCCAGGTCTGTATTGCGCGGGTAACGCACTTGTTTCGGGCTCTGCTCCTCTTTTTGCAGGACGGACTGGTACTCCGCGGTCGGGATGTTCTTCCGCGTCGCGCCATCGTGTTTGATGGTGTCGACGGTTTTGGTCGTGAGAGGCTTTTTTGCCATGTGCAGTTCCGATTGCGGCTAACGGCTAGGAATCCAGTGCGTCCGGATTCTTGAGGGATTTTTTCTCTTCCGAGGCGAGGCGGCGTTCGACTTTTTTCACATCCTCGGCAGCGGGCAGGCTTTCCGGGCGGATACCGCGATCCAGCAGGGTCTTGCGCACGGCTTCGTTGTTGGTGATGTGCTCGCGCGAGATGGCGCCTTCGCTGCCCATCTTGTGCTCGCGTGCATTGAAGATGGTGATTTCGGTGGCGAAATCCTTGGCCTTCAAGATGATGGTGGGCGCGAAGTCGGCCAAGGGACGGCTGTCGGGTACTTTCCATTGCGCTTTCATGGCATGGGTGGATTTGCCAAACAGTGCCTGATCGCCCTTGCTGCGAATGAGCGCAAAATCCTGATTGCCGCCGGTCTGTTCAAAAATCACGACGGAGAGATCTTTCTCGGTAGCCGTAAGTTTCTTGCGGGCTGATACGCGTTCGGCTTCGAGCAAGCGCTGCTCGATCAACTCGGCCTTGCGGGTCTGAACCGCAAAATAAGTCTGGGCAAAGGCAATTTCCTGCTTTTTGGGGTCGCCGTTCTGGGCGATCAGGTAACAGGCGTAGCGCGTGAGCATGATGTCAGGGACTTCTTTTTCCGCTCCCTTCGGCATGGTGATCGTTTTGCCGACGTCGGCAAAATGATCGGACGGCGCATGCCCGGAGACTTCACAGGCCGTTTTTGCCTTGGAGACGACATTCAGGAAATTGTCCCATTTCGTGTAGCCAAGCAGGTGCTGCAAGTCGCGGGCAAGCCAGAATTCAATGCCACTGTCGGTTTGCCGCGCGGCCCCTTCAAAGGTCGTCGTCAGCGCCTGAACCAGTTCAGTTTTCATTGGCAAATCTCACAATCATCTCGTTGAATTCACTTTCGATCTTCTTTTCGAAGTCAGATTCAATCTGGTACACCTCGGTGAATTCCGCGAACGCCCAGCGGCCATGTGCGCCCAGATGATTGACACCCGGAATCCAGTAGTTGTCCATCGTGAGCTTTTTGTCCTTGGCGTCCTCCTGGCGATAGCCTTTGATTTCGACGATTAGGTGAAGGAGATCATTTTCACCATGCCCATCTTCGACAAGCATGATGAAGTCGGGCAGATAGCGGCGCATCTCGGAACCGTAGCGGTATGGCACTTCAAGGCCGAGGTTTTGATTCTTCACGTAAGCGCGCACGCGTGGGTGTGACTCCGCGACGCGGCAGAATTCGCCTTCCCAATCGCTATCCAGCACCACCCAGTTGATGTGCGACTTGTTCGCATCCGCTTTCCAGCGCATCAATTTCGACGTATTGAAATTGACGCGGCTGTGGAGCCGATGGGGTTGTAGGGATCGAGCACGGCTTTGATGGGGCGTTCGTCCGCAAAGGCGGCAGTGATGCCGTCAGTGATGCGATTGCACGCCATGTCCGCCAGCGCCTGATACATGAGCTGGGCCGGATAGGTCTCGCCTTTACAAACCAGGCAGGTGTCCAGCCATTGCTTGGTGACACGCTTTAGTTGGCCGAAGAGATGCAGCTTTGGATCCTCGCCGGGATCGCGCCACTTGGTGTAGAGCAATCGCTGCGTGAGGTGAAATAGCAGCGTCGATGGGCGAACATCTTTCAAATGCTTAAGATTGAGGTCGACCGATGCACCGATGATGCCGGCGTTGCGGGTAATGGTCGGGCCGACCAGCGCGGGCGTGAGTTCCAGTTCATGGTCTTTGCCAAACTTTGCGGTCAGCCGCTCTTCAGGTAATTCAACGCGATAGCCCGCCACGCGCGGGAAGCGGATTTCCAGTGCATCGCGGTCGGGGCGAACTGCTTTCACCTGCACGGTTTCGCGCGGCGGCTGTGGTGGGGCGATGACCGGCTTGGCATTGAAATCGAACGGGATGCCGAGCACGTCGGCGTATTCGACATCAAACAAGCCTTCTTCGTTGAGGTTGTATGACTGGCGCCGGAGTGCGCGGCCGATGACTTGCTCGCATAGCAGTTGTGTGCCGAATGCGCGCACGCCGAGCACGTGGGTGACGGTATTCGCGTCCCAACCCTCGGTCAGCATCGAGACGGACACGACGCAGCGAATTGCTCCGCCGAGTTGACCCTGCTTGCCGACGGTGTTCATCACCTCGCGCAACAAGGTTACGTCGTCCAGTTCCTTGCCGCGCTGCAACTCGTCGGCAAGTTTGCCACCGCGCTCGACGATTTCGCGCCGGAAACGCTCGATCTCGTCGGCGGCCATGTTGCGGAAATTGTCGTCGAGCCCTTCGCCGGATTCGAGCTGTTCGCTGTCGATCAGGAGGGTGTTGGGACGCGGATAGGGAGTGCCGTGCGAGTCGAAATTTTGGAAGAGTTCGAGACGGCCATTTTGAAACGTACTCGTACCATTTTCATTCTGGCGCTGGAAGCCGGAGATATAGTCGTACACCAGCTTCGATGTGGAGGTGTTGTTGCACACGACAATGAAGCATGGCGGAACACTGATGCCCTTTTCTTGCCAGAGATTGAAGGTCTTTTCGTAGTGACCGTATAACGCCTCCAGTGCCGTCTGCAAGCGCGTCGGCAACGCGAGTGGATCAAGCACATCTGCCTTGCCGCGCCCTTTCTTGGGCATGTCCTTCGATATGTTCTTCCAGAGGTCACGGAACATCGGCATTTCTTCGCCGGGAATGTTTTCCGCAATCGGCACGCGCGGCAATTTGACGATGCCGCATTCGATCGCATCCATGAGCGAGAAGTCGCTCATGGTCCACGGAAACAACGTTCCTTCCGCGTAACCGGAGCCGCTGAGGAAGAACGGTGTCGCAGAAAGATCGACTACGCGCGTGAGACCCAGCTTGCGGTTGACGGCTTCGAGGCCCGAAATCCACAGACGCGCCGCTTCACTGTTCTTCTCGGCTTCTTTGCGCTCGTCGCCCTTAAGGTCTTCCTCGTCGTCGGCATTTGGCTTCTCGCGGTAGCAGTGGTGCGCCTCATCGTTCAGCACCATGATGTTCTTCAGGCCCATCAGGTCAGGCATCACGCGCTGGAGCATTTGGCCTTCGGTTTCCAGCGTGTTGAGCTCGTCGCCGCCGCGCCCTTGAAGTAGCAAACGGCCGCCTTTGGAGAGTTCGATGCGTTCGCGCAATTTGAAAGCGTGGAAGTTGGTGATAACGATTTTGGCGCGCTTCACTTCCTCCAGCATGTCATCAGGGACCAGTTCGCGACTGGCGTAATAGCTATCTGGGTCGTTCGGCTGCAGTACGCGCAAGCGATCCTTGATGGTCAGGCCGGGGGCAACGACCAGAAACCCGCGCTAAATGCGTTTGCTTTGCGGATGGCGCGCGGCATTGATCGTTTGCCAGGCGATGATCATCGCCATGACGGTGGTCTTGCCCGCGCCGGTCGCGAGTTTCAACGCCAGGCGCAGCAGTTCCGGATTGGCTTCACCGTTCGCATCGGCAATATGTTGCAGGAAACCCTCGCCAATCTTGCCCGCTTGCGGCGCGACTTCTG
>JANMXS010000344.1:0-3713 GCA_031394335.1 Burkholderiales bacterium | reverse complement strand
CCCGCCGCCCCCCCCCCCCTTTTGCACCCCCATTGGGGGCCGCGGGGGTCTAGTTCCACCCCAAACACATTCTTTCAATCACTACTGATCAGTCGTTGGATCGTGCTGGGCCCCAGCCTGCGCTGGGGCGACGGGTTTCCTAAAAAACGGGCACCGCAGTGCCCGTTTTCATTCGATGCTCGTAACCTTCAACGCAACTGCGAGTGGCGGACCGCGTAAGCAAAATAGGAGACGAGCGTCAGCACCATCCACACCGCGAACACCGTGAACGTCGCCGCCGACAAATCCTTGATGATGTACAGGCAGGCGGCGATGCTCAGGGCCGGCACCAGGTAGGGGCCGAGGGGCACGCGAAAGCCCTTGCTGTCGGCGCCGATGCCCTTGTGGCGCATTACCGGAATGGAAACCGAAACGACCATGAAGGCGACCAGGGTGCCCATGCTGACCATGTCCCACAGGAAGCCGGAATCGACCAGACCCGCCACCAGGCTCACCATGATGCAGACGATGATGGTGTTGTTGCGCGGCGCCGCAGTGCGCGTGTTCAATTGCTGGAAGGTTTTGGGAATCAAGCCGTCGCGGCTGATGGCATACAGAATCCGCGTTTGCCCGTAGATTGTCACCAGGGTGATGCTGAACACGGAAATTACCGCGCCGGCCGATAACACCAGCGCCGGCCAGGTCTTGCCGGTGACGTTCTGCAAAATCACCGAGAGGCCCGCTTCCTGCCCGGCAAACATCGAGGCCGGCTGCGCGCCGACCGCCGTGACCGCCACCAGCAAGTAGCCTACCGTGACGATCACCAGTGCAATCAGGATGCCCAGCGGCACATTGCGCCTGGGGTTTTTCACTTCCAGGCCTGCCGTGGCCACGGTGTCGAGGCCGATGAAGGAGAAGAACACGGTGCCGGCCGCCGCCGTGACCCCGGCCATGCCGGCGAGTCCCTTGCTGTTGTCGGTATTGAAAAACGGCTTGAAGTTTTCCGCGCTGAAACCGGAGAACGCCACCACCACAAAGAACACCAGCACCGCCAGCTTTACCATCACCATTACTGCGTTGGCGGTTGCCGATTCCCTGGCGCCACGCATCAGCAACACGCCGCAAATAATCACCAGTACGATCGGCGGCAGGTTGAACTGGCCCGCATGGATTTCCACGCCATTGGCGCCGGATACGATCATCGGCGAACGCAGCATTTCCGGGATCTGCCAGCCGAAAGCATTCGTCAAAAAATTATTCAGGTAGGCAGACCAGCCGATTGCGGTGGCGCTGGCGGCGAGCCCGTATTCCAGCAACAGGCAGGCAGCAACCACATAGGCCGGAAATTCGCCCACGGTCGCGTAGGCATAGGAGTAGGCGGAACCCGCTGCCGGGATGCGCGATGACAGTTCGGCGTAACAGAGGGCGGTCAACCCGGCCGTCACCGCGGCCACCAGGAAGGCGAGAATCACCGAGGGGCCGGCCTTGGGGACCGCTTCGGTGAGCACGAAAAAAATGCCGGTGCCGATGGTGGCGCCAACCCCCAGCATGGTCAGCGAGAACAGGCCCAGCGAGCGGCGCAATCCCTCGGACTGCGGGTCGGACTCGCCATCACCATGATCAAGCGGCTTGGTGCGGATCAGTCTCGAAGCCAGGGATTGCATTGTCATCAGGAATCCATTTGATAAGATTTGTGTTGCGGCGTTTTTTGATAATGCGGCTGCGCTTACCCTGACCTTGCGAGGCCGGGGCATGGCAACAGCCGTGCAATCCCTGTGCCATGCAATTGTTCGGCTGCGGCGATATTTACAAGCGCAGTGATTGTGCCTTGGGCGGGAGCAAAAAGACAGGCTGTCCCCGGCAATATGAACATTTTCGACAGTTTCCGTCCGGCCAGCCTAAAATGTTCGCTGTTCCGTTCTTGCCGCGTCTCACCCGCGCACTTCCATTGTGGCTGCCGCCTCGACTCCTGCTCTCCCCAGTCATTTGCAACGCGTTGGCTTTTTGCTGCTGCCCGGTTTTTCGCTGGCCGCACTTGGTGCCGCGGTTGATGCACTCACGCAGGTTAACGTAGTGGCCGGTGCTACTGCATCGCGCTATGAGCTCAGCTTGATTGGTGTCGATGGTTCTGCGGTAACGAGTTCCAGCGGTGTTGCCGTGCAGCTTGCCTGCGGGCTCGACAATGCGCCGCCGCTGGATGCGGTGTTCGTGCTCAGCGATGCCTCGCTGCCGCAACATGGGCATGAGCAGGCCATTGCCTGGCTGCAAACGCGGGTCTCGCCGCGCGTCGTACTGGGCGGCGTGGGTACCGGCGCCTGGTTGCTGGCGCGCGCCGGTCTGCTGGCCGGGCACCGGGCGACGATTCACTGGCCCTACGCCGCCATGTTCGCCGAGGATTTTCCCGACGTACAGGTATCGTCGAACCTGTTCGAGATCGATCGCAATCGCTTGAGCTGCGCCAGTGGTAACGCGAGCTTCGACTTGATACTGGCCTGGATCGGCCAGACTTCAGCGGCTGATCCGGCGGCGGCTGGCGAGATCATTGCCGAGCTGATGGATCATTTTGGCCACGAGCGGCAGCGCGGCCCCAAGGAGCACCAACGCGTGCCGCTGTCTGCGCGCATCGGCGGCGGCCAGCCGAAACTGACCGAGGCGGTCACGCTGATGGAAGCCAATTTCGAAGAACCCTTGCCGACCGAAGAAATTGCGCGGCTGGTTGGCGTATCGCGTCGCCAGCTCGAGCGCCTGTTCAAGCAGTATCTGAACAGCTTGCCATCCCGTTATTACCTGGAGTTGCGCCTGACCCGCGCCCGTCAGCTGCTGCAAAAAACCAGCCAGTCGATCCTGCAGATCGGGCTGTCCTGCGGGTTCTCGTCCGGCCCGCATTTTTCCAGCGCCTACCGCAATCATTTTGGCCTTACCCCGCGCGACCAGCGCAGCAAGCGCCTTATTGGTGCAGGCTCAGCACCCGTCTCCGGCGCTGACGCGCCTGACATATAAGAGGACGTCGCTTTGCTGATATGTGCTTATGCCGGCCTCACCTAAAATGCTTCATCATTCAGCATGCAAGATGTTCGCCCCGTGGAGACTCTCATGAGCAAGCCCAGCCAGCCGGCCGCAACGCCGATCACCCGCGCCACCTTCGATGAGGTGATGGTGCCAAATTACGCGCCGGCAGCGTTTATTCCGGTGCGCGGCCAGGGCTCGCGCGTATGGGACCAGGCCGGGCGCGAGTATGTCGATTTTGCCGGCGGTATTGCCGTCAATTCCGTTGGCCACGCCAATCCCCGGGTGGTGAAAGCGCTTACCGATCAAGCGAACAAGTTGTGGCATGTGGCCAATGTGCTGACCAATGAACCAGCCATCGCGTTTGCCCAGGCGCTGATCGAAAAGACCTTTGCCGAACGCGTGTTTTTCGCCAACTCGGGCGCCGAAGCCAACGAGGCTGCGCTGAAACTGGCGCGCAAGTGGGCCTCCGATCATTTTCCCAGTGCCGGTGCCGAACACGGCGAAACCGAAAAATTCGAAATCGTTGCCTGCCTGAATTCATTCCACGGCCGCACCCTGTTCACGGTCAGCGTCGGCGGACAGGCCAAATACACGCAGGGCTTCGCGCCGCTGCCGGCGGGCATCAAGCATGTGGACTACAACGATATCGAGGCCCTGCGCGCGATCGTCAGCGACAAAACCTGCTGCGTCATTGTTGAGCCGATCCAGGGCGAGGGCGGGGTGAC
>JANMXS010000343.1:0-3703 GCA_031394335.1 Burkholderiales bacterium | reverse complement strand
CATGGCACCTTCGAGCGTGGTGCGGATGTCCGGCGGTAAGCCTTCCCAGAACTTCTTGTTGACGATGACGCCATACAGAAGTGCGCTATGTTCAGTCACGGTGATGTACTTCTGGACCTCGTGCATTTTCTGGCTATAGATGTTGGAAAAAGTCGCCTCGGTACCATCAACCACGCCCGTTTGCAGTGCCTGATATACCTCGGAAAAAGCCATCACCTGCGGAAGCCCGCCGAACGAGCGAATTTCCGCTTCCAGCACCTTGGAAGAAGGAATGCGGAACTTGAGCCCCTTCGCATCTTCCGGTTTCCTGAGCGGCTTGTTGGCGGTCATGTTCCTGAAGCCGTTGTCCCAGTACGCGAGGCCAACAATCCCCTTGGCCTCGAGCTTCTTCAGCAGACCAATGCCGATCGGCCCCTGGGTGACGCGGTCGAGCTCGGCCGCGTTGTCAAACAGGTATGGAAGATCGAAGGCTTCAAACTCGCGCAATCCCAGCGGTCCGAATTTCGACACGGCCGGTGCCAGCATCTGCACGGCACCGATTTGCAATGATTCAATTTCTTCCTTGTCCTTGTATAACGAGCTATTGGGATAAACCTCGACCTTTACCTTGCCTTTGGTGCGCTCTTCGGCGAGTTCCTTGAATTTCAGCGCTCCCTTGCCTTTGGTAGTGTCGCTCGCCACGACATGGCTGAACTTGATGACGATGGGCGCCTGAGCGAGTGCGCTCGCGCTGAAAATGAGCGTTGTCCCGGTTACAGCCACGGCAAGGCGGGTCAGATATTGAAAAAGCTTCATTGGTGTTTCCTCTGTGCAAATTGTGCGGCAAAATTTCTACGTTTTGATGCAGACGGATCATTCAAACATAAGCGTGTCCGGGCGCGTCGCAAGGGCCGCACTCAAAATCCATGCGGGAAGAATTTATTCACGCAAAAAGACGAAAGGCTATCGTTGGACTTGTTCGGACCAGCCTTAGAGAGAACGCATAAATATTGCGAATTCCGGTATACCGTGTCACAGCAAGAGACGGCGAAACAGCCGATGTGATCGGGCTGTTTCGCCGAGGCCTTAACCGGCTTCAGAATTTGAAGCGCATGCCGACAGCAACTTCAGTTTGATCCGACTTGCCATTGGTGATCGCCAGTTTGTAGCCGTCTGTCAACTTCATGCGATCTGCCGCAAGATAGACCTCGGCTTGTTTGTCGAAGTGATAGAAGGTTGAAACATAGAATGTCTTCTTGTCACCGGTTCCAGTTTTGGTAACACCCAGCGCGTTCGCATAGGGGGTAAGCACGAAGCCAGAGCCATTGAGGCCAGCGTTTCTTGCCGCGATGATCTGATAGCCAAGTTCAAAATCAATAGGCCCCGCAGGAGTGAACTTTGACGAAACCGTATACGCCTTGTCCTTCCGGTTGCCAACGACGGTACCAGGAGAACCCTGTTCTGAGTTGTAACCGTAGTAACCGGCGTTCAACCGCACGAGCGGGCTCAGGATCACGTTACCACCCAGTGAATAGGCTTTATGGATCTGTCCCGCCACGCTAAAGTGGTTGACGAAACCCGCGAGGTGGAACGTGTCGCCATCGCCGTTATATCCAAACGCGGCCGTCTGCGTGCTGCCGTTGGAAAAATCTCCCGCAACACCGCCAAACGAATAACCCAGACCGGCGACGAAATTGCCGAAGTCTTTTTTCCAGACAATACCATTGTTAATACGGGTACCGTTCGCGCTCGCCGCGTAGAAAATAATCTGCTTGAAGTTGTTGGTGTTGGTGTAGCCGCCTTCTTCGAGGGTGACCTTTGCGCTCCCATAAGGGTCGCCGTAAATGCTGGTGTAGTCGCGAGCGATCGCATTCTGGCGACCGAACGTTAACTTGCCCAGTGAGGCACTCTCAAGTCCTACCCAGGCATCTCGATTGAATAGCACGTTGGCTGTATCCAACTCACCGGTATTTGCCACATACTCGCTTTCGAGTCTGAAGATGGCATTTAATCCGTCTTTATTGAGCGCATGCTTGCCAGTAATCCCCCAGCGATTGCCACTGAACCAGGCGGTCTGATAACTGGTGAGCCGGTCGCCTTTCGCATTTGCGTTGTTGATGCTGCTAACCGTGACATCAATCAGCCCATAAAGCGTAACGATACTGCCGCCCTTTTGATAGCTGAGGCCGCTGCCACCGGCAGCAGGCTGCGTGCGCGCTGTTTCGGCTTGGGCCTGCTGCACTTTCTGCACCTGCACTTGCGCGTCCTGAGCTTTCGCCTGCGCATCCTGTGTCGCGCGGATGGACGCCTCCAGTTTCTTTTCCAGCGCTTCAAGTCGCTGCCGCTGGGCGTTAATTTCCGTTTTCAGCTCGTCGTTTGTGTCGGCGTATGAAGTGCCTGCGCCGAGTGCCAATATTGCGCATGTACCTGCGACGGCTGCGCGAATCGTTTTTTTACGCATTTGCTGTGCCTCCTTGAGTGAGATGAGATTTTTGGTGTCGAAGCTCTTGACCCTGCGGCTTCTTTTGCTACTTCCGCAATCGTTGTATTAGAGGACTACGGGCGTACAACCCGCTCATACTAGCGAGTGATCCTTTCAGTTAGCTTTCAGTCGAATCGATTTATTACGGGATCACGGCGGCCCGAATTGGCACGACGATTCCAATTCGCATTGACCAATGCGATTCGCAGGTGGGTTAGGCGGAGCCGTAGCCCAACAGATGACGCGTGAAATTGCGCAAGAAGTTGCGTCACGCCGCTTTGCGTCTAACCCTGCTTACGCGACTGGTTCGTCCGCAAGATTGGTGAACGCAACCTCAACTGCGGTTCCGGTACCATTTGCCGCGCTATGAAGCGAAATGATGCCTAGATGAAGCGTGCAGATCTCGCGCACGATCGCCAGGCCCAGACCGCATCCCGAGGTATCCCGCTCCTGTATCTGGTAGAAACGGTCGAATACACGTTCACGTTCGTGTGGCGGAATGCCCGGCCCGGAATCTTCGACAGTCAGCACCGCCAGTGCGTCTAGCCGGGCGATTCGTACGGAAACGTAGCCTGATGCGGGCGTGAAGCGGATGGCATTGTCCAGCAGGTTGTTGAGTAGTTCACGCAGTAGAAATTCATTGCCGTGTATCCAAAATGATTGCTCACTTTCAAAACCGAGTTCGATCGACTTCTTCAGCGCAATCGGCAACCATTCGAACGTCGTCCTGCGTGCCAGATCAGTCAGATCAACGCTTAACAATTTCGGACGCGAATCAGCCTCGGCGCGATTGAGCAACAGGAGTTGATCCACCAGATGCGACACCTGCTCGGTGTTTTTGCGAAGATCGTCGAGCACCTCGATCACAGCGGGAAAATCGTTTTGCCGGGTGGCAAAATCGGCCTGAATGCGCAGCAGCGTAAGCGGCGTCTTCAATTGATGGGCGGCATCGGCGATGAACTGTTTCTGTGCGGAAATCAACTGCGCGAGGCGCGCGGTATGTTCATTGATCGCGTCGATAAGCGGTTTGACTTCGACCGGTACCAGCCGCGCATTGATTGGACTCAGGTCGGTGCTGTCGCGGGAATGCACCTGGTCCCTGAGCGTCTCGAGCGGCAGAAGTCCGCGATTCACCGCAAGCCACATCAGCGCCGCAGCGAGGAGGATCAGCAACAGCTCCTTGAAAACGGAATCAAACAGGATTTGGCGCGACATGCCTTGCCGCAATTCCGCAGTCTCGGC
>JANMXS010000342.1:0-7698 GCA_031394335.1 Burkholderiales bacterium | reverse complement strand
CAACAGACGGCGCTTGGCCATATCCCGCAGTACAGCAACCTTGACTGGGACGGCCTGTCGTTTGCGCCGGAAAAATTTGCCAACCTCACCACTGTCAACCAGGCGCAGTGGCAGCAGGAATTGACCCTGCATGATGAATTGCTGAACAAATTGCAGTATCACCTGCCCGCCGAGATGAAGACGCGTTACTCGACGCTGAAACAGGCGATCTGAAAACGCAAGGGAAATAAAAAACGGGAACCAGATGGTTCCCGTTTTTTATGGCGCGCGATGAGCGCGACTGGTTATTTTTTATCGCAGGTCGCCGCTATCCGTTTGCCCTCGGATTTCATTTTCATCGTTCCCTGTTTGGAGTTGATGGTCATCTCTGATGTGTAGGCATCTTTGCCGTTATGGGTGACCATGCCTTCGCCAGTAGTGCCGTCCGCGCACTTCATTTTCCACATCATCTTGTTGCCGTCAGTCCTGGTGTCAACGGCCTCGCATTTTTTGTCGCCACGATCATTGGGGCCGCGCTGATCGGTCCACTTCCCTTCGCCCGGCTTCACGCAGTGCGTCATGGTTCGATTGCCCATTTGTGCAGCCATCTCCGGTGGCAAGCCGGGAATATCCATCTTGGTGCGAATTTCCCACAAACCACTGGGCATGTCTTTTGAATCCGCGCTCGCAACCAGCGGCATCAGAGTGGCGACGGCAAACATCAGCAGCGATATGACAACTTTCATGGATTTCCTCCCTGTGTAATGGTAAGCAATCGTAACGCCTACCGCGCACAAACGTAAACCCCGCAATCAGGTGAAAGCGCCGCCGGGGAAAATGACCCCCTATCAGGGGTTGTGATAATATTCATTACCACTCCAAGGGGAGTAGCTTTAACTGCGAAAGTCGTCATCACGGGTTCGCCCCGGCTTCGCAGGCGCAAATCAAGCTTGCGTTAGCAAGACCTTGACCCGCAGGTCAAGGTCCCCTTGTGTACTCACAAAAGCCTTCACCTTCCGGGATGAGGGCTTTTTATTACCTGGAGAGTCACATGGAATTTTTCTCGCCGCAATTCTTTTCCGCTTTGTTCGCGATTGTCGTCATCGATCTGGTGCTGGCCGGCGATAACGCGATCGTCATCGGCCTGGCAGCGCGCCGCCTGCCGCCGCATTTGCAAAAGAAGGCCGTGTTCTGGGGCGCCATCGGCGCCGTTGCGGTGCGCACCCTACTCACGGCCGGCGTGGTGTGGTTGCTCAAGATCCCCGGCTTTTTGCTGGTGGGCGGACTCGCCCTGATCTGGATCGCGTACCAACTCGTTTCGGATCGCGGTGACGACGGTCACACCACTATCGGGGGCGCCTCTACCACTACCCTGCGTCAGGCACTGCAGACCATCATCATCGCCGACACCGTGATGGGCGTGGACAATGTGCTCGCCGTCGCCGGGGCTGCGCACGGCAGCTTTTTGCTGGTGGTGATCGGACTGCTGATCAGTATTCCGATCGTGATGCTGGGCAGTACGCTGATTCTCAAATGGGTTGAACGCTTCCCGGTGATTGTCGTGTTCGGCGCCGGCGTTCTCGGCTGGACGGCGGCCAAGATGGTCAGCGCCGAACCGATGCTGACGACATTTTTTGCCGAACATCACGGCTGGCGCTTGACGCTGTATGCCTTCTGTATCGGCATCATCGTCGCCATACCCGTGTTGCACAAGTTTCGCGGCAAGCTATCGGCGCAGTGGGTGTCGCTGGGCTTTGCGATACTGTGGCTGGCGGTGTTCGATTACATCGAGGAATACATCAGCCAGAAGTACTTTCCGGCAGGCGATGCGCCGATTGCGATCGATTTGATCGATCTGGCGATGTGGCTGGGCTGGATTCCGTTCGTCATCATGTTGAATGGCGCGCTGACCGCAACCAAAACCACAGCGGTAGAAAATCGAGACTGAATATAAAACGCCGCCCCCTGCCCGGGCGGCGGCGTTTTGGCTTGCCGCATTTTGGCCTGCCCTGTTTTTTCCAGTCACGTACGCGGCGGGGCTTATGCGTGCCGATGCGTGCTCATGCGTCGTTGTGATGCACCCGCGCCTTGAAGCCGACGTCGCTCAGTTTTTTCACGATTTCTTCGACATGCGCATAGTTGCGGGTCTTCAGCACGAACTCCACTTCCGCGGTCTGCACCGGCAAGTTGGTGAAGGCGCGTTGATGATGCACCTCTTCGATATTGGCATTTGCATCGGCGATCACGCTGGTGATGCGCGCCAGCGCGCCGGGCAGATCACGCAGCTCGACCTTGACGCGCGCGAGCCGACCGGAACGCACCATGCCGCGCTGGATGATTTCAGCGAGCATCAGGGGATCGATATTGCCACCGCACAGCACCAGGCCGACGTGTTTGCCGGCGAAGCGTTCGCGGTGCTTCATCAGCGCCGCCAGCGACACCGCACCGGCGCCTTCGACCACGGTCTTTTCGATTTCGAGCAGCATCACGATCGCTTCTTCGATATCGCCTTCGTCCACCAGTACGATATCGGCGACCAATTTTTCAACGATGGCTTGGGTCAATTTGCCGGGCTCGCGCACCGCAATCCCCTCGGCAATCGTGGACGGGCCGAACGTCGCCGTCGTCCCCTTGATGGCTGCATACATCGACGGAAAGCGCGCAGTTTCAACACCGATAATCTCAATGCCCGGCTTGATCGCTTTCGCTGCGGTGGCCATGCCGCTGATCAGGCCGCCACCACCAACCGCGATGCACAACATTTCCAGTTGCGGCTGCGCGGCCAGCATTTCCAGGGCGATAGTACCCTGGCCGGCAATTACTTTTTCATCATCGTAGGGATGCACGAAGGTAAGCCCGCGTTCGGTGGCCAGCGCAAAAGCATGTGCCTTGGCCTCGTCGAAATTTTCACCAAACAACACCACTTCGGCGCCGTGGCGTTGCGTCATGTCCACCTTCACATACGGGGTGAAGCGCGGCATCACGATCACGCTGGGGATGCCCAGGCGGCTGGCGTGATGGGCCACACCCTGCGCATGATTGCCGGCGCTGGCGGCGATCACGCCCTTTTTCTTCTGCGCATCGGTCAGCGATTGCAGTTTGTTGAGCGCACCGCGCTCCTTGAAGCTGGCGGTGAACTGATGGTTCTCGAACTTCAGATAAATCTGTGCGCCGGTAATTTCCGACAGCGTGCGCGAATGCAGGCAGGGGGTATCGACAATATGGCCGCTGATGGTTTGTGCAGCGGCGTTGACGTCGGCGAGGCTGATCATGAGTTTGGCTTTTAACGGTGATGGCGAGGCCTGCCGGTCGCCGTAGCGACCGGCAGGCAGCAATAGAACGCTATTCTCTCACGCAGCCTTCACGCCGCAACCGGCTTGCCGATATTGACCACCGGCGCACGGCCATCGACATTGAGAAACTTGAAATCGACTTCCGGCATGCGGCCAGAAACAATATCCGCCAGCGCCTTGCCCGAGCCGCAGCCTTCAGTCCAGCCCAGTGTGCCGTGGCCGGTATTGAGATACAGGTTGGCATATTTGGCGCGACCGATGATAGGACGGTTCGATGGCGTGGCCGGACGCAGACCAGTCCAGTAGACCGGGTTGGCATAGTCGGCCGCATGCGGGAACAGCTCGCGGGTACGGCGCACCAGGGCCTCGCAGCGCACCAGGTTGAGATCGGTGCTGTAACCGGTCAGCTCGGCGGTGCCGGCGACGCGCAGGCGATTGCCCAGCCGCGAGAACACGATCTTGCAGCCATCATCGGTGAGGCTGACGTGGGGCGCGCCCTCGTAGCCTTCGGTAGACAGCGTTGCCGAATAGCCCTTGGCCGGATACACCGGCACCGATACGCCGATGGTCTTGAGGAGCAGGGGGCTCCAGGAACCCATCGCCATCACGAAAGCATCGCCGCTGATGGTTTCATGGCCGACACCATTGGCTGCACGCACCAACACACCACTGATTTTGTCGCCCTCGGTGCGAATCGCATCCACGGTCGTCGCGTAGCGGAACTTCACGCCCGCTGCCTCACAAAGCTTGGCCAGGTTCTGGGTGAATTTATGCGCGTCGCCTGATTCATCGGCGTCGGTATAGGTGGCGCCGACAATCTTGTCGCGCGTCAGCTTGAGCGCAGGCTCGATCTCGACGGCGCGATCAACACTCACCACCTGGCGATCGCAACCGAAGTCGCGCATGATTTTCGCCGCTGGAATGGCCGCTTCCCATTCCTTGGGATCGGTGTAGAAATGCAGGATGCCGCGGGTGAGATGATCGTATTCGATGCCGGTGTCGCGACGCAGTTCCTGCAGGCAGTCGCGACTGTAGGTGCCCAGATTGAGAATCTGCACGATATTGAATTTGGTACGCGAGGGCAGGCACTCGAGCAAAAATTGCAGGCCCCAGGCCCATTGCGCCGGATCGGCACGCAGGCGGAACAGCAACGGTGCGTCTTCTTTCGCCAGCCATTTGAGTACCTTGAGGGGCGCGCCGGGGTTCGCCCAGGGCTCGGCGTGCGAGACCGAGATTTGCCCGCCATTGGCAAAGCTGGTTTCGAGCCCTGCACCGGGCTGGCGATCGATTACCGTAACCTCATGGCCCTGTTTGGCCAGGTACCACGCTGAGCAGGTACCGAGAATGCCTGCACCGAGAACGACGACTTTCATGCCCTGACTCCTTGTGTGAGCGAAAAATGAAAAAGGGGGAGCGATCTTGTGGATCGCTCCCCCTTCCGTTCGCTTTACCTGAGAGTTTACGGAGACGTTGCTCCGGGTGCCCCTTCGGTGGATGGCTGCCTGCGCCATCTCTCTCCAGAAATATTTTGTGGTCAGTCCTCGTTGCCTGAGCGATTCGCGGGGTGCTTGCGCCTTCGGCGGCTACCCAAAGCGGTAGCGCTCTCCTGATCAACGCGCGGAGTTTACGGGAATTACGCTACCATTGTCAAAATACTCGACGGGCCAACCAATAATGCCAACGCTGCCCCACTCGCCTACCCTGTCCAAATTCGCGCAAAGCGCCTGCCTGTTTGATCCGGCCGATGCGCTCCTGCCGTTCACCGTCGACGGTGTGCTGGCCGGCTGGATGAAACGCTCATTCGCGGAACACCTGGGCGCATGGCCCGAGCATTTCTCGATACGCCCGCGCGGCGTCGGCATGCTGGGACACTTCGCATCGGCGGAACATCGCAGCGCGGCCCTCGCCGAGGTAGTCGAGGTGCTGGCGGCGCAAGAGGCGATTCACGGCTGGCGCGGCGAGTTGGTGACGGTGGCGGAATCGTTCTATGCGCCGCCCCTGTTCCATATCGAGCGCGCCGCCTCGCGCTACTTCGGCCTGACCATGTACGCCGCGCATCTCAACGGGCTGACCGAACGCAACGGCGAGCTGCAGATGTGGATCGCGAAGCGCGCCGACAGCAAGGCGATCGATCCGGGCAAGCTGGATAACATCACCGCCGGACGCATCGCGCGCGGCCACACACCCCAGCAGACGCTGGTGAAGGAAGCCTGGGAAGAATCCGGCGTGGCCGCAGAACTCGCCGGCACCGCAAAATGCACCGGCGCGGTACGCTGCAAATATCTGGTCGATGAAGGCTTGCACCACGAGATCATGTTCGTACACGATCTGCTGCTGCCGGCGGATTTCACGCCAAAAAACCAGGATGGCGAGGTCGCCGAATTTCGCTGCCATTCGATCGCCGAGATCATGCACATGCTCGAAACGCCGGCGCAGTTCACCGTTGACGCAGCGCTGGTGATTATCGACTGCCTGATACGCCTCGGCCATATCGGCTCGGATCGCGACGATTATCTGGAGCTGATTCACGCCATGCGGCCTTGAGCGCCGATGAAGCAAATGTTGCTGCGCTTCCTTCACGCTACGGTGCCTGGGTGCAGCCATGATCGCAGCAGCAAAAAAAACAAAAAAAATCGTAGAACGCCATTTGGCGCGCTTTCCGAGGCAAAAATGCTCCAGAAGCCGCACCAATGCTGGAGTTTGAATTTTCGCTTGGCGGGCTAATTCGCCAATTCCACCCGCCCTGCAAACTGCTGCAAAGCCTCGGGATTGGCCAACGCATCCATGTTCTTCACCTCGGCGCCGTGCACCACGTTGCGCACCGCCAGCTCTACGATCTTGCCGCTCTTGGTACGCGGGATATCGCTGACCTGCAGCACTTTCGCCGGCACATGGTGCGGCGTGGTGTTGACGCGGATTTGTCGCTTCACTTTCTTGATCAGCGCCTCATCGAGCGTGATGTCGGGACGCAGGCGCACGAACAGCACCACGCGCACATTGCCGGTTTTGCCGGGCGGCCAGTCCTGGCCGATCACCAGGCTCTCCTCGACTTCCTCAAGTTTTTCCACCTGGCGATAGATTTCCGAAGTACCGATGCGCACGCCGCCGGGATTCAGCACCGCGTCCGAGCGGCCGTGAATCACCAGGCCTTCATTGCGATTGGCGTGCACGATCAGCTCGCAGTAATCGCCGTGGTGCCAGACATTCGGGAAGCGTTCGAAGTAGGCGCGGCGGTAACGCTTGTGTCGGGATCATTCCAGAAATACAGCGGCATGGTCGGGAACGGTTGGGTGCACACCAGCTCGCCTTTCTGACCGCGCAGCGGCTTGCCGAATTCATCGAATACATCGACCGCCATGCCGAGTGCGCGACACTGGATTTCACCGCGATACACCGGCAAGGTCGGTGAGCCGCCCGCAAACAGGGCAATCAGGTCGGTGCCGCCGCTGATCGAGGCCATGCATACATCAGCCTTGATGTGTTCGTACACATAGTCGAATCCTTCCGGCGCCAGCGGCGAGCCGGTGGAGAGAATCATGCGTACCGTATCGAGGCGGTGTGTCTTGATCGGCGCCAGATGCAGCTTGGCGATGGCGTCGATGAATTTTGCCGAGACGCCGAGATGGGTGGCGCGCTCATCGTCGGCCAGGTCGAACAGGATCGAGCCGCGATTGACGAAGGGCGAGCCATCGTAAAGCAGCAGCGTGGCCCCCGATGCCAGGGCGGTGATCAACCAGTTCCACATCATCCAGCCGCAGGTGGTGTAGAAAAATACGCGATCGCCGGGCCGGATATCGCAGTGCAGCTGATGTTCCTTGAGATGCATGAGCAGCGCGCCGCCGGCGCTGTGCACAATGCATTTCGGCACGCCGGTGGTGCCCGAGGAATACATAATGTAGAGCGGATGATTGAACGGCAGCTGCGCGAATTCAATATCGCGCGGGGCGAACGGCGCCAGCCAATCTTCGTAGCGCACGGCATTGGCGATGGGGCCGAATTCGACGGTCTCCTCCAGACAGGAAACGATGACGACCTGCTTCAGCGACGGCAGACGCGCGGCCAGCTCTTTCACCACCTCGAGTGTAGGGATGGTCTTGCCCGCACCGTAGTAGCCATCGCCCGCAAACAGGATGGTCGGCTCAACCTGGCCGAAGCGGTCGAGCACACCCTGCAGGCCGAAGTCCGATGAGCAGGAGGTCCAGGTGGCGCCGATGCTGGCGCTGGCCAGTGCCGCGATCACGGTCTCCGGCATATTTGGCAGGAAGCCGGCGATGCGGTCACCCGGCTGTACCCCGGTATGACGCATCGCCTGCGCTACTCTCGATACCTCGTCGTAAAGCTGGCGATGGCTCAGGCGCCGCCTGGTTTTATTCTCGGCCCAGAACACGATCGCGTCGGCATCCGCATTTTCGTTGACACGGCGGCG
>JANMXS010000341.1:0-6366 GCA_031394335.1 Burkholderiales bacterium | reverse complement strand
GACGGCATTCCCCGTCTGACCGCTATGGCAACGCAGAAGAGCACAATTCAATTTTTACTGAATTTTTCGCCCTCTGTCCGTAACCACATCGAGAAACGCCGCAATCTCGCGATTCTGCAACTCGTTTTCCGGCGCGCTGATGCCGGCGCCAGAGACATGGCCCAGTGGACGATGCGCGTTGATCGAAACGTAACGCACATCGGAAATATAATGTGCCGCCTCCATCGCCTCATACTCCGGATTGAGCAAATCGCCGGTCCCCGCCAGAATCAAGGTCTTGACCTTGATGGCTTTCAGCGCGCGATGATAGTCGCCGTTAAAGCCGGGCGTGGTGCCCAGGTTGTGTGCGTCATAGGCCCAACTCTGGTACACCCAGTCGGCTGCATCCATGCGACGCCAGCCGCCGTCTTGAACACCTTTCAAGTAGGCAATGGCATCTTGCGCGTTCGGGTACTGTGATTCCTGGTAGCCCGGCGTGCGCACGATAACGCCAGAGAGCCAGCCCGCCCACAGGCGCATTCCCTGCTCAGGCGGTGCACTCGCCGGATAATTGCCGCCCATCCAGCGCGGATCGGACATGATGCTCTGGCGCAGCATTTCCGTGACGCCCGTGCTCCAGGCCGGGGTACGCCCCAATGGAATGATCGGCACGATACTGTCCATCATTTCCGGATAGCTCACCGCCCATTGCAGCGCCTGCATGCCGCCCATCGAGGCGCCAACCACGGTCACCAGTTTCTTGATACCAAATTTCTCTGTAACCAGACGCTGCTGCGAATTCACCATATCGCGCATATTGAATTTCGGAAATTGCATGCGCGGCTGCGCCTTGCTGTTGGACGGCGAGGTGGTCAGGCCGTTGCCGATCGCGTCGGTGCAAATGATGAAGTATTTGGATGGATCAAGCGCACGGCCGGGTCCAATCAGGTAGTCAATGCGGTGATGATTGCCGCCGATGGCGGTGGCCATCAGGATCGCATTCGACTTGCTGGCATTGAGCGTACCGTGGGTAACGTAGGAAATGGAAAAATCCTTGATCACCTCACCGCTTTCAACCTTGAAATCGCCGAGGGCAAGACTTTGGTGCGGCGGATCGTTCGGCGTATGCGCGAAAACGGATGTGCTGAGCGCTGCGGCAACGAGCACAACGGCAACACGGCGCATCATCATGGCTGTTCCTTCAGGAAGCTTGCGATCTCGTTAAAGAATTCGAAACGCGGTTTCTCGAACAGAACGAAGTGGGTGGCGTTCTTGATGAGCACACTTTTTTTCACCGGTGCGTTGCTGAGATCGCGCATCAATCCCTCGCGGTCTTCAGCATACGACCAAGTGTCGAATTCGCCTGCAATTACCAGCGTCGGCACGTAAATCGACGAGGCGTTCCAGATGCGACGTCCGGTCGCTTGCATGAAGCTGTCCTCCATCACACCGTTGGGCGCGCGCAGGCTGGGCGGATTGCGCGATTCGCTGGTCGGGTCGGTCTTCAACGCTTCCAGCGCGAACGCGTCGCGCACACCCTCCTCGCGGATCTGTTTTTATCGGCGACCGGAATCTCGCCGTCCCAACGTCCATCATTGCCTGCCTTCGAGCCCAGCCGGTAGGCGCCCATGCCGTAATTGAATTCGTATGGCTTGCGTTTATTTTGCAGGCCAGAGCCTGGGCCCAAATTGGTGTGCAGCGGGAACGCGTATGCCGGCGCGTACAGCACCAGGGTTTTCACTTTCTCACTGTTGAGTGAGGTGTAGTAGCCGGCGGTCATGGCTCCCCATGACCAGCCGATCAGCATGACTTTGTTGATCTTGTGCTTCTTGCGGATATGGTCCACCACGGCGCCGATATCGCGGATGGCGAGGTAGGAGCGCGTCACCGGCTTATTGTTGGCCGCCGCCTCGTCCATGGCTTTTTCGCGCGACGAAAATCCGTAGTTACGCTTGTCAAACATATAGACCACGTAACCCTTCTCAACCATCCAGTCGGCCCAGGAATAATCCTTGTAGGAAAGGTCGAAATCCGGCGTCGACGGGTAGGTCGCACCGTGCACGAACAGCACGATATTGTCGTCGGTAAAGCGCGTTTGCCCCTCGGCCATCTTGCTGCGCACGAACAGCTTGATGCCCGGGTCAACTGCATCGATTGAATAGTCTTGCTTGACAGGCTTCGCCTGAACTGCAGACGCAAACAGCAACAGGAAAACGAGTACCAACCGGATACGCATGGAAATCCTCCCTTTATGTTTGATGGCGTGCAGTGCCATTGCCGCACGCATTCCCAGTCTACATTTTTATGCTGTTTTCATTTGCATGCTTCGCAGGGCGTCCCCATTACCGGGGCAACAGCGTCACTGAAATTTTCAAGGCTGCTTGATAAAAAAGCGTAGAACGCCATCTGGCGCGCCTTTTCAGGCAAAAATGCCTCAAAATCCGCGCCAGTGCTGGAGTTTACAATTTCAACCAAGCGCTGTTGTATGAACGCCATGCATGTGCAAAGCCAGCCAAAGCGTGTTGTCGCACAGACTGATCAGCCTGCATCGAATTAGGCTTCAAGCACGTTAGCTGACAGGAAAGCAAATGACATCACCGCGAAAAGGGCAGGCCCCGCCACCACTCGGGCGGGATGAATTTCATCTTCAGTTTCAACGCTCATTTGTTGATCCTGCATTCAGCGAGGTCAAGGAGGCCCTGTCGAAAGTGGAACAGGTCGCCTGGGTGAACTATCAGGAGGGCCATAAGTCGCCATTGACTGAAAAAGCCGGCGAAGGTTTTTTTGATCCGGATTACGATCTATCCGCTGAGTGGAAAGCAACGAGCCGGCGCCTTGCCGAACTCGACCAACAGCAAAAAAATCCCCAAACACCATCGCGTGTGCTGCTGGTCTGCGGGTCGGCACGAAATGACGGCAGCTGTCCCGGTGAAATTTCAAAAACCTGGCGACTCACCTTGCTGGCGCAGGAAGTTTTGCGTGCACAGAATATTGAAGTGGATGTCCTCGACCTGAGTTTGCTGACTTCTGACTATGACAAGCATATTCATCCCTGCAAGGGATGCGCCTCGACTGCAATGCCATTGTGTCATTGGCCCTGCAGTTGCTATCCGAATCATGGGCAGCGGCAAACCAACGACTGGATGGCGGAAATTTACCAGAAATGGGTCGCCGCCCATGCGGTCATCATCCTGACCCCGGTCTACTGGTATCAAACGCCGAGCGTCCTGAAGCTGATGATCGATCGACTGGTTTGCGCTGACGGCGGCAATGCCGATCCGACCACGACGCACGGAAAGGATGCAGAAAAGGCCAAGGCGCTGGAACTCAAGGGCTGGGCATATCCCAAACACCTTGCCGGCCGCGCATACGGGCTGGTGGTACACGGTGATGTGGCGGGCATTGAAGGTGTGCGACGCGGCCTTTCCGACTGGCTTGATTGGATGGGATTGATCGATGCCGGTGCGACCGCACGTCTGGATCGTTTCATTGGCTATTACGAATCGTATGCGGAAAGTCATGACGCGCTTGACCGCGATCAGGCCGTACAGGAAGAAGTTCGCAACGTGGCCAGAGCGGTCGGTGTGGCCGTTGGGGAGTTGCGCCAGGGAAAGCTTAATCCACCAGATGTTGGCCTGAAAAAACCACGCCCGAAGTAAGCTTGCCGAAATCAGGCGACGGGGAATTACCTTGTCGAATATTTGCTCACGAGAAAGCAGAGCGGCCTGATCGCGTCGTACGCAGCCAACCGCCTACGCCAAAAATTGTAGATCGCCATTCGGCGCACCTTTTCAGGCGAAAATGCCCCAAAAGCCGCGCCAGTGCTGGAGTTTCGATTTCAATCAAGCGTTGTCGTGTGAACGCGCAGGCGGATTCCACATGCGAAGAACGTGCCTTGGCCTAATGCACATCCGCCAGCAGGCGGCCCACTTCTTTCTTGACCACGGCATAGCACTCGCAGGCGTGGGTCTCCAGTCCGGCCCGTTCCAGCACGGCAATGTGGCCACGGCGGTAGCGAATAAACCCGGCATGCTGCAATTTCCCGGCGGCCTCCGTAATACCTTCGCGGCGCACGCCCAGCATGCTGGCAACCAGCTCCTGCGTCATGATCAACTCGCGTGAAGGTACCCGGTCAAGGGTCAACAATAGCCAGCGGCACAGCTGTTGCTCCACCGAGTGGTGCCGATTGCATACCGCAGTCTGCATAATCTGTGTAATCAGCGCCTGGGTGTAGAGCAGCAACAAACGCTGCAGCAAGCCGGCGCGATCGAATTCCTGCTTCAGCAAGTGGCGCTCCAGCCGGTATGCGTGACCCGCGGTCTGCACCACGGCCGAGCTTGGCGTGGTATCTCCTCCCGTGAACAGCGAAACACCGACGATACCCTCATTGCCCACCCCGGCGGCTTCAGCCGATGCACCCGACTCCGTGACGTAGTGCAGCGACACGATGGCGGTGGTGGGGAAATAGGCGTGCTGCAACAGCGCGCCCGGTTCGTAGAGAATTTCACCGAGCGGCATCGGCACCAGCTCGAGATGTGCCGCCAGGCGCTCAAGTTCCGCCGGGGGCAGCGCAGCGAGAAGATGGTTTTGATTTGGATTGTGGGGTGTAGTCATCGCTAACCATCGGTAACTTGCGTTTTATTTGCTTGCGGAAAGTTCCACGCCGATGCCGCGATAACCGATGAAGCGGGATGACCGGTTGAACATCGGCTCCCCACTCACCCGGAATTGTTGTTGTGAGCCATCGGCATTGACGCGACTGAAAATGAAATCCAGAAATGGTTGCCTGGCAGCAATCTTTGCCTGTAGCACTTCTCGCTCCGCCTCGTTCCAGCCAGCCGCCCCGTCATCGCTTTTTTTACCCACAAAGGAGTCGACCCGGATGCCGAGCATTTCCAGGACCGGACCGGAAACCTTGCTGAAGTTCCCGCTCTCGTCCTGCTCCCAGTACCAATCGGATGCCAGTTCGGTCAGGCTGCGATAGCGTGCTTCGCTTTCGCGAAGTTCAGCCGTCCGTTCCTGGACCGCCAGTTCCAGCAACTTGTTGTAACTCTCGAGTTTTTTGTACAATAGCCGCACCTCCAGCATGTTGTGAATGCGCGTTTTGACTTCGACCAGATCAAATGGCTTGCTGATGAAATCCTTGGCGCCGGCCTGCAACGCGTGCAGCTTGTGGCCCGGTTGGGCAGTGAGCACGATCACCGGTAAGTAGCGGTCAGCCTCGTTGGTCTTGAGGCCTTCCATCACCTGGAATCCATCCATGCCGGGCATCTGCAGGTCGAGCAGGATCAGGTCGTAGCCGTTTTTGCGATGCAGCGCGCAGACCTCCTGCGAATTCATGGTTGAAGCCACACAGAGGTAGCCGGCCTCACTCAGTAATTGCTCAAGCAGACTGACGTTGGCCTTCTGATCGTCGACAATCAGGATGCTGGCGTTAAGAATGTCGGCTGCACTGACCATCATGCTTTTTCTTCTTTATTCGCGTGGGGCGATTTCGTTTTCGCATATTTCAGTGCCACGTCCAGCGTTTCCATGAATTCCTTGACCTTGATCGGCTTGGTAAGATAGCGGAAGAATCCTGCCTCCAGACCTTTCTCGATATCGTGCGGCATGGCATTGGCACTGAGCGCCACCACCGGGATGTGCTCGGTGACCGGATCTTCAGCCAGGATTCTCATCGCTCTGATCCCGCTGATACCCGGCAGATTGATGTCCATCAGGATAACATCCGGCCGGGAAGCGCGCGCAATCTCGACGCCGCGGATGCCATCCCTCGCCGTCAGCAAGCGGGTATCGGGCCGGCGCGCAATGAGATCCTCGACCAGCATCAGATTGGCCGGGTTGTCCTCGACATAGAGCAGGGTGCGCAACTGCGTGTCGGCTTGAACTTGCGCTGGGGCGACAGCGGCGGGCTCTTCTGCGACGGCGGCAGGTTGTGGTGCTGTCGTCAGATTCAGCTCAACCCAGAACACACTGCCTTTCCCGACCGTGCTTTCCACGCCGATGACGCCCCCCATCAGTTCGATCAGCCGCTTGGTCATTACCAAGCCGATGCCGGTGCCTTGCTCGGCGGTTGCCGCTTGTCCGAGACGGTTGAATGGCTGAAACAGCTGTGCAATTTTTTCCGTGGGCAATCCTTCGCCGCTGTCCTCGACACAAATGCGAATGCGTCCCGGGGTGCTCGCAATGCAGGACACGTGGACCGTTCCGTCCACCTTGTTGTATTTGATCGCGTTGGAAAGAAGGTTGATGAGAACCTGCTTCATCCGTGTCCGGTCGGCTTTGACAAAGTAGGAGATTTCGAACCGGGGGAAGACCACGCTGATGCCGCGCTTTTGCGCCTGCGCTTCTATCATGTCCTGGCATTCATGCATGATTTCGGCCAAC
>JANMXS010000340.1:0-5641 GCA_031394335.1 Burkholderiales bacterium | reverse complement strand
CTAATTTGAAAATTATCCTCGAAGCACTTTCTGGCCCGATTTCTAAAGCCGTTTTTTTCTGCGTCAGAAAAGCGCATCCACTGTTCTAGGACCACTCTTAGTGCCTCCCTATCGTCGTCGCATATAAGTCCTGCCTTAGCTTTTTCTATCTCCGGCCAAATGTTTACTTGGCGCGTTGTACAAACGGGCAGCCCCGCTGAAAGTGCCTCGGCAACAACAATGCCGAAATTTTCCTGGTGCGAGGGCAGCACGAAAAGATCAGCCGAGTTAAACGCTGCCCACTTTTCGGTGCCGTAAATTGGCCCTGTCCAAATTACGCCCGATTCAACGCCAAGCTTTGCGGCTTGGGCCTTCAAACTATCTAAGTAATGTTGTTCGCCTCCGCCGGCAATAACAACTACAGGCGCTCCGGATTTCGCAAAAATATCGGGCAATACCCAGAGCAAGTTCTCGATTCCCTTTTTGGGATGCACGCGGCTTAAAAAAAGCCAAATTAGGCGCGAATCAGGTATTGCATATTTGTCACGAAACGCCCGCGTTTGCAGATCATTGGGCGGCGGTGGCTCCGCCACTCCATTTCCCACCACAATTGAGCGCCAACTCGAATTAAAGAAAAATTTTGGCGCGAGCCTGGCTTCTTCTTTCGAAGTGAAAAATGCTGCCTCGGCGAATTGAAGGGTTACCTTTTCAACGGCCAGCCAATAAAGAAGCTTTTTCAGATACTTCAGCGGATGGGCGCGACGGCTCCATGGATCAAGCATCCCATGGGTGTAGACAAAATAGGGAATATGCAGTTTCCTTGCAGCCCTGGATGCACATAGCCCCTGGTATTGCCACAGACCGTTGATGATCCAAACATCATATTGGCGCCCGTGCTCCAAAAGCCACGCGCGCAACTTCGATGAAAACGCGTACTTGCCGAATCCTGGGCCGAGGGTGTGAACCTTGAACGGAAACGAATCGATCCACGGATCGAGTGCTGTATCCTTGCAAACGACAACTTCGACCATATGCCCGTCGATAAGAACAGCAGTTCCGATTTGTTTTACACATTCAACGGTCCCCCCCTCCAAGGGATTCAATGAATTGATTACGTGGAGGATGCGCATGCAGCCAGTTGCCTTGATATTTTTTGTTGGAGCGACGAGGGAGGTTTCGCAACCTACGCCAAAGGAAGATTTTTTTTTCGCTTTGATCAGCAGTACATCAACTTTACGATGATTTAAATGAAGCTCAACAACTATTCATCGGAGAATTTCACCAGGGGCAGGTCCAAATTTATTGAAGCAGTATGGATTATTTCGAGGACAATCGTATTTTCTCATTTTGTTCCTTCATCAGCTGCTCGCGTCTGGCTACTAAGACTATTTGGCGCCCACATTGGGCAGGGCGTCGTCGTCAAGCCTGGGGTAAATGTTAAGTTTCCATGGCGTCTTGAGATCGGCGACCATGTCTGGCTTGGGGAAGGCGTGTGGATTGATAATTTAACGCTTGTATCGGTGGGTGATAACACCTGCATCTCACAAGGCGCCTATCTATGTACCGGAAGCCACAACTGGAAAAGTGAGAGCTTTGACCTGATTACAAAACCAATCTCAATTGGGTCAAAGGTGTGGATCGCGGCGCGTGCATCTATCGGACCAGGTGTCACCATCGGTGAAGGATCTGTTGTTTGCATGGGGTGCATCGTCACTGGTGATGTGGCGCCTTGGATGGTATTGAGCCAATCTCACGCTCCTATCCTCAAGCCCCGTGTACTCAACTAGATATGGCGCAGGTAAAAGTTGTCCTCATAAATCGATTCGGTCACCCCGATATTTCAGCAACCAGTCAAATATTGAGTGACTTGGCGAACTCTCTCGCCAAGGGTACCGCTGTTCACTTAGTCATCAGCCGCATGCGCTATGACAATCCCGATGAAGTACTCCCTTCTCTCGAACATTGGGGCAATGTCACTATCCACCGGGTCTGGACCTCACGCTTCGGCCGCAAGCACCTTCTCGGGCGGCTGCTCGACTATCTCACCTTCTACATTACCGCGCCGCTGAAGGCCTTTCAGTTATCGACGAAAAATTCCGTCCTTGTCGCAATGACTGATCCGCCAATGATTTCCATTTCGATGGCAATCGTTGCCCGCCTTACCGGTGCAAAGCTGGTCAACTGGGTTCAGGATTTGTTTCCCGAAGTTGCTACGGCTTTGGGCATGCGCCTGGGCGGCGGCCACGTCACCAATTTTTTGACTTGGCTGCGCAACCGTTCGCTGCGTGCAGCGCATACCAATGTGGTGATTGGCGGCCGTATGGGCAAACTGGCGGCCTCACATGCACCTGCCGTGCCAGTGCGCGAGATTCACAACTGGTCACCCACATCCGAGATCCAGCCGCTGGATCGATCCGTCAATCCTCTCGCGCATGAGTGGGCATTGCATGACAAGTTCATCGTCGGCTATTCGGGCAATTTGGGCCGCGCACACGAGCTTGCGATTTTTCTCGATGCCGCAGAACAACTCAAGGCTCGACGTGAAATTGTATTTTTGATCATTGGCGAAGGGGCGCAAAAGCAAACCTTACAGAAGCAAGCGGACGAGCGTGGACTGAGCAATATTGTTTTCAAGCCTTATCAGCCAAAAGAGGCTTTGAAATACAGCCTGTCTCTGCCCGATGTTCATTTGGTATCGCTCAAGCCAGAGCTTGAAGGATTGATCGTTCCCAGCAAGTTTTACAGCAGCATAGCGGTCGGCAGGCCTGTCATTTTCCTTGGCGCGCATGATGGCGAAATTGCTCAGCTAATTGCGACTGGCAAATGCGGCATTACCGTGCCCCCAAATGACGCTGCAATATTGGCCAAGGCCATCGTGCGGCTGTGTGAAGATTCAGCGGAAAGAGCCGCGATGGCTTCAAATGCCCGCGCCCTGTTTGAGCGGGAATACGATCAGCCTATCGCCATCGCCAAGTGGCGACATCTGCTGGATGAAATTGCTGGCGGGTGATGCGGAGCTGAAGTTGGGCATATTGGAACCCCGGATTCCGCTGCGCTGCATCCGGGCTACAAGGCTTCACCAGGGCCGCGGCTCTGCGTTGGTTTGTCGGATTACGCGATGAGGCCGCTAATCCGACCTACAGAGTTGCCGCTTCGTAGCCAAGATGGAGTGGCGACCCACAGTTTTTGTAGGGTGGGCATAAGCGCAGCGTTGCCCACGCGGATTGAGCCTCACTCATGGCAACCTTCACCATGCACAACCACCGCCCGCGTGGGCTCAAAAAGCGAGCCCACCCTGCGGGAGCTACAGTCCGGAAGCGGCGATGCGGATTCGCTCGCGCAGCAATCGGCGGCAGGCGAGTGTAGTGGGTTAAAATCGCGGTAGCCTGCAGCATTCCCTCCGAACTTTTCGCTTCCAATTAATCGATGCGCATCCTCGTCACCGGCGCCGCCGGCTTCATCGGCCACAATCTCTCGCTCAAGTTGCTGGCGCGTGGCGATAGCGTGGTCGGCATCGATATCCTCAACGATTATTACGACCCATCGTTGAAAGAGGCGCGCCTCGCGCAGCTGCTGCCGCACCCCAATTTCACTTTCCACAAGCTCGATATTTGCGATGGCGATGGCATGGCGGCGCTGTTCGCCGCCGGCCGCTTCGATGCGGTGATGCATCTGGCCGCGCAGGCGGGCGTGCGCCATTCGCTGAAAAATCCACTGGCGTATATCCAGGCCAATCTGATCGGTTTTACGAATGTGCTGGAAGGTGTACGCCACGCCAGGGTCGGGCATCTGGTGTTTGCTTCGTCCAGCTCGGTGTACGGCGCCAACACGCGGCTGCCATTCGACGAGAGCGATAACGTCGATCATCCGGTGTCGCTGTATGCCGGCACCAAGAAAGCCAATGAGCTGCTGGCGCACAGCTACGCGCATCTGTACGGCATCCCTTGCACCGGGCTGCGGTTCTTCACCGTCTATGGCCCCTGGGGCCGGCCGGATATGGCCTACTTCAAGTTCACCAAGGCTATCCTCGCCGGTGAAACCATCGGCGTGTTCAACCACGGCAAGATGCAGCGCGACTTCACCTATATCGACGACATCGTTGAAGGCGTGATGCGCGTGATTGATCGCCCGGCCACGCCTGACCCCGCATGGCGCGGCGATGCGCCCGACCCCGCCACCAGCTATGCGCCGTATCGCATTTTCAATATCGGCAATGACCAGCCGGTGGAGCTGACGCGCTTTATCCAGGTGCTAGAAACATGCCTGGGGCGCAAGGCCACGCTTGAAATGCTGCCGATGCAACCCGGCGATGTGATGGCTACCGCCGCTAATGTTTCGCGCCTGGAAAAACATATCGGCTTCAAGCCCGGCACGCCGATAGAGACCGGGATCGCGAAGTTTGTGGATTGGTATCGCGATTATTATCGGGCTTAAAATCGTAGCCCGGATGAAGCGCAGCGCAATCCGGGATTGCCGCCAACCATCAACGACCGACCTCGATTGCGACCGAAGGAAGTCCCGTGGGGCGCTGCGCTTCATCGCGGCTACAGCCGTAGGTCGGGTTAGCGCAGCGTGTCCGCCTTGCAGCAACGAGATTGCTGGACTAGTTACGCTCAATTCAAATAAATGCGCGCGGCTGGACGCCTAGAACCATTTTGCAGGGCTGGTTCCGTTCGAGGGAACGTAGCCGGTTTTCTGCGACCATTCGTTGAAAATTGGCAGCAGTTCCTCTGGCAGCGTCAGAACGAAATCAAGATCGAGCGGATGACTATCCTGCATTTTGCGGGCGACTGCACTCAGCAGCAATTCACCCTGCCTGGCATCCTTCGGCCGTTTGGTCGCTTTGCGGGTTTCTTTACGGGACAACCATATTTTGTGAAGCGCCATCCAGCGAGGATCGGGCACATGCAGCGGCGCAGGAGAGCCGTCGCGCGCGCACACTACGTGGCGGATCGGTTTGCCCAGAAGCAGCCATTCCTGCTCGGGCAACGGGATGGGACTGAAGGTTTCATCGGGAGAAAGCGTTTTTTGTACGGATGGCGCGGCAAGCAGTTCCACCTCGTAGACGTCATCGTTGATTGCCTGATACAGCCTTTTTTTCGACATTCGAAATGTGCTGTCGATATGCTTTAGCACATTGAGTAGTGGAGAGCCGCGCAAGTCAGTTTCGGTTTTGTTTGCGATTGTTGAGCCGCGGCACCAGCTCAAGTCAAAGTCTTCGGTTTCATCCAGGCCTTGGGCAAAGCGTTCTCGGGCAGCGATCTCGTAGGCGCCCAACGCGTTGGCGCCTACCACCAGGAAATCGGCGCCCAGATGGCCGCGGACATCCAGTTCCCGCAGAATCCGCGCTGGAAGCGGCAAGATTTGCGGAAGCTTAAGCGCGCGATATTGGGCGGTGGCCATAGATAGCTGCTGCGTAGCGCCTTCGACTCGCCGCTTGAGATTGCTTATCTCATGCTGGTAGTTTGACCATATTTGTTCAGTTTGCTGATTACGCGGCCCGAGCGAGGTGGCGGATGCAGAACCTTTCGCGGCGACATGGTAGAGATAGACATGCTTGCCGACAGTCTTCCAGTACATATTGCGTGGCAGCGTACGTTGCTCACGCTGCGCCTCAAGCCAAGCCCCGTAGAATTGCTCGGTGTTATCAATGATTCGGAGC
>JANMXS010000339.1:0-7434 GCA_031394335.1 Burkholderiales bacterium | reverse complement strand
GTATGAATATTCTTAAGGCAAGGCCCAGCATTGGCGAGCCTTTCCGGGCATTTTTGCTCCAAACGCCGCGCCAAATGGCGATCTACGTTTTTTGTGCGGCCGGTCTGCTGGCGCTGTTCGGCGGCTGCACGACCGTACCGCCATCGTTGCCGCCCGCAGCAATTGAAGCAAACGAGTTGGGCGCCGACAGTCCCCCTGCCGCGCCGCGTGAATTTCGCGCCGCCTGGATCTCCACCGTGGCCAATATCGACTGGCCCAGCCGCCGCGATCTTTCAGTTGCGCAGCAACAGGCAGAGATCATCGCCATCCTTGAGCGCGCCAAAGAATTGAACCTGAACGCGCTGATCCTGCAGGTGCGGCCCAGCGCCGACACGATCTATCCCTCCACCCTGGAACCCTGGTCCGAGTTCTTGAGTGGTACACAGGGCAAAGCGCCGACGCCGTTTTACGATCCCCTGAAAATGTGGATTGACGAAGCGCATCGCCGCGGCATCGAACTGCATGCCTGGTTCAATCCCTATCGCGCGCAGCATAGCGCGGCGAAATCGCCGCTGTCGTCGATGCATATTGCCAACACGAACCCGGCCATCGTCAAAGCCTATGGCGGTTTTTTATGGATGGATCCGGGTGAGCCGCAGGCGGCGCAACGCACGCTGGAGGTAATCCTCGACGTGGTGCGCCGCTACGATATCGATGGCGTGCATCTCGACGATTATTTTTATCCCTACCCGGTGCCGGTTGCTGCTGCATTGCACGCACCCGGCCCATCCTCCACGCCGCCGGTGGAAGCGGATTTTCCCGATGAACCTTCCTGGCAAAACTATCTCGCCAGCGGCGGCACCCTGACACGCGCCGATTGGCGGCGGCAGAACGTCAACACACTGATCGAGCGCCTGTATGAAAGCATTCATCGCGAAAAGCGCTGGGTGAAATTCGGCATCAGTCCCTTCGGTCTCGGCCGTCCGGAGCGCCGCCCCGTCGGCATCGTCGGCTTCAGCCAATACGACAAGCTGTATGCGGATGTTGAACTCTGGCTGCGCAACGGCTGGCTCGATTATCTGGCCCCGCAACTGTACTGGCCGATCGATCAGGCGCCGCAGGCCTTTGAAGTGCTGCTCGATTACTGGCGGCGCGAGAACACGCAGGCGCGCCATCTTTGGCCCGGTCTGTTCACCAGCCGTATTGATGGCTCGGCAAAATCGTGGCCGCCGGACGAGATACTGAACCAGATCGCATTGACACGCGCCAAAGAAGGTACACGCGGACAGCTGCACTTCAGCATGATTTCATTGTCGGAAAACCGCAGGGGCATCGGCGATCAACTCAAGGCCGGCCCCTATCGCACCGCCACCTTGGTCCCGGCCACGCCGTGGCTCGACCGCAGTCAAGCGCCTGCGCCGCAGCTCGAGTTACCAGGCCTCGATGAGGCGCGCAGCGGCAAAGTGAAATTGAAACTGTCGTCCAATGACGGCAAGCCACCTGTGCAATACGCACTGTGGGTACGATACGGCAGCGAGTGGAAATTCATGGTGATGCCGGGTTCGCGCACGGAGATGGAACTCGACAACCAGTCGGACAGCGGGGCGCTCAACAGTGTGGTGGTTTCCGCCATCGACCGGCTGGCCAACGAAAGCCAACGTGTGCGCGTTTCGTTGCCTGTGCAAAAGTGATGATGAGGTCCTCGTGAGCAGCCTACCTTCCAGCCAAGATGCAGGCAGCGCCGACACCCTGGGCCTGGGCATCGATGCCGGTGGCACGCAAACCCGTTGGGCACTGGCCATGCCGTCGGGCAAGCTGGTCGCCGATGGCCATGCCGAGGGCTTCAGCGCGTTGCAGATGGGCCATGCCGTCGGGAGCGGGCACATCAGCGAGGTCATCGCCGCCATTGCCCGCGACGTGCTGGCGATTGGTCGGCCCGCCCAGGTCGTTGCCGGTATCACCGGCTTTGCCGACGATGCCGGGCGCAATGCCCTCGCCGCCTTGATTGCCGCGCCACTCGGCATCAGCGGCAGCGCCGTAACACTTTGCAGCGATATGGAAATTGCCTACCGCGATCTGTTCAAACCGGGCGACGGCTATCTGATCTACGCAGGCACTGGTTCGATCGGCGCCTACATCGACGAGACGGGCAAATTCCATCGCGTCGGCGGGCTCGGCGGCATACTCGACGATGCCGGCAGCGGCTTCTGGATTGCCATCGAGGCGCTGCGCCACATCTGGCGCGCCGAAGATGCACGCCCCGGCAGCTGGCGCGAATCGGCGATGGCCACAGAAGTTTTTGCGCGCATCGGCGGCAGCGACTGGTCGGCATCGCGCGAGTTTTTATACGGCGGCGGGTTCGAGGGCAATCGTGGCCACATCGGGCAGCTGGCCCTGGCGGTGGCGGCAGCCGCCGATGTCGACCCGGTTGCGCAGCGCATACTCGCAGCAGCCGGTGCGGAACTGGCGCGCCTGGCCGTCACCCTGGTCGCGCGCTTTGGCCCACGCCCGGTAGCACTATCGGGAAGAGTGGCCGCGTTGCACCCCTTGATCGAACAAGGCATGCGCGCTACCTTGCCGCATGACCTCCGCCTGGAAGTCAGGATGAGCGATGCGCATCATGCTGCAGCGCGCATCGCAGCCAAAACGATTCACCATTCCCGGCGCTCCACATGAAGATCGTCACGTTAAATTGCACCGGCCGCATCAAGGAAAAACCGATGAGACATTTATTTCTCGCCATCATCATCGCCCTGCTGGCCGGTTGCGCCAGCGGCCCGCGCATCGATACGACCTATACCTCGCAGAATCAGGATAGCCGGGTGCAATTCCTGATCATTCATTACACGGTCGGCGATTTCCAGCGCTCGCTGAACGAGCTGACGGTGGGCAAGGTCAGCAGCCATTACCTGGTCAACGATTCGCCGCCAACCATCTACCGTCTGGTCGATGAAAGCCGCCGCGCCTATCATGCCGGCGTCAGCTACTGGAAAGGCAATGCTCAGCTCAATTCGGCGTCGATCGGCATCGAGATCGTCAACCCCGGTTTCATGGAAACGCCGGAAGGGAGAGTCTGGTTCGATTATCCGCAACCGCAAATCGACGCGGTGATTGCGCTGGTCAAAATGATCGTCGCCGAGCACGCCATCAAGCCCGAGCGCATCCTCGGCCACAGCGATATCGCGCCGCAGCGCAAGCAGGACCCCGGCCCGCGTTTCCCGTGGAAACAGCTGGCGGACGCCGGACTGATTCCCTGGCCGGATGCGAACCGGGTGGCGCAGAAAAAAACGGAATTTGAAGCGGCCTTGCCGGATATCGACTGGTTCCAGCAAAAACTGGCGCGTCACGGCTTTGCGGTGCCGCTCAATAGCGAGCTTGATGAAGCCACCGTCAATGTGCTCAGCGCCTTCCAGATGAAATACCGGCCGGCGCTTTTCGATGGCATGCCGGATGCTGAAACCGCCGCCCTGCTGGAGGTGCTGACCGCACCGCCGCCCGTCGCCAACCCGGACCTGCTCAGCCACCGTGAGTCACCTTGAGAGTTACACATGAAATTTCGCCATGCCTTCCACGTATTGCTCGGCCTGATGGCGATGACCATGACATCGGTTGCTGATGCTGTAGGCAATGACCTGGCCAACGCCGCCAGGCTGGATGCCGAGCTGTCGGCCATCGTCAGCGACACCGCGCATCCGCTTGCCAGCCTGTCGGTACTGGCGATCCGCAACGGCAAGGTGGTGTATCAGCAGCAGTTCGGCCAGCGCTACATCAACCCGGACGCGCCGGAAAAAAGCCAACCGGCCAATGCCTCAACGATGTACCGGATTGCGTCGATTTCCAAGCTGGTGACCACGCTCGGTGTGATGAAGCTGGTCGAAGACGGCAAGCTCACGCTGGATACCGACGTCAGCGATTATCTTGGCTACCGCCTGCGCAATCCGCATTTTCCGAATGTGCCCATCACCCTGCGCATGCTGCTCAGCCATACCTCGTCGCTGCGTGATGATGCGGGCTATTACTGGGAAGAAAAATACGCGCTGAAAGACGTACTGCTGCCCGGCGGATCGCTTTACGGCAGCGGTACGATGTGGGCCGCGAACGCCAGACCCGGGGCTTTTTTTGCTTACGCCAATCTGCCCTGGGGTGTAATCGGCACGATCATGGAGCGCGTCACCGGCGTACGTTTCGATCGCCTGATGCTGCGCCTGATTCTCCAGCCGATGGGTGGGCATGGCGGTTTCAATCCGGCGGATTTTTCGGCAGCCGACCTTCAGAATATTGCGACCCTGTACCGCAAACGAACCGAGGTCGGCGACAAGGAAAGCAACGAGGAAATCTGGAATCCGACCGGCCCCTGGGTGCCCCAGGTCGATGATTACAGCAAGCTGGCGCCGGTGCCGCGCGCCGGACCGGGCTATGAAATCGGCAGCAATGGCACGCTGTTCGGCCCTCAGGGCAACCTGCGAATTTCGGCAGGCGATCTGGGCAACATCATGTTGATGCTGATGAACGACGGCAACTTCAAGGGCAAGCCGATTCTGAAAAAACCAACCGTCGACTTGATGCTGTCACCGCAATGGCGTTACGACGACAAGCCAGCCAACGGCGACAATTACCGCGGCTTGTACCAGGCCTGGGGTTTGGGCAACCAGCAGTTTCTCGACGTCAGCCGGGTGGGCAATAGCAGCGGCAGCGGCGATCGCCTGGCGGAGGGCGGCGGCTTTACTGCGCTGGGGCATCTGGGTGACGCCTGGGGATTGACCTCGGCATTTGCGTTCAATCGCAGCACCAAAAATGGCGTGATTTTCATGACCGGCGGCCCGGGCTTCGATCCCGAAACCTGGCGCGGAAAATATTCTTCGCTGTATCGCCACGAAGAGCGGATTCTGGACACGCTGTACCGGCGCGGGATCGTCAACGACGCTGGAAAATAAGCTCGATAAATTTGCGCAGATCGCCATTTGGCGCGGCGTTTGGCGCGTTTTTGGCCCGCAAGCCGCGCGGATGCTGGAGTTTCGAATTTCATTCAACCGCAACCGGAATCGTACAAGCTCATGAAAAATCTCCTGCGCATCAGCACCTGGCTCAACGCGTTCGCACTGTGCGCAGCGCTCGCCGCAGCCAACCTGTCGGCGGCGGAACAGCCGCTACCGTATACGGCAGAACGCTTCAGCCTCCCCGGCCCCGTTGCCGGTGTGGTGGTGAGGGTCGATCTCGGCGATGCGCGTGTGCGCGTGAAGGTGGCGCTTGCCGATGATCGCGATCCCGATGGCGATGGGCCTTGCGTCGGGCAACTCGACACCACCAGCAACGCAGCCCGAAAACAGGATTTTCAAATCGCCATGAACGCGAGTTTTTTCGCGGTGCCGGTAACAAGGGAATTCAACGGCAAAAAAATTTCGTACTTCGCGGCTAACTGCGGCTATCCGGTAGGCTGGCATTTTTCGGCAGGCAGGCTGATCGCGGCACCAAGTGGCGACAAGTTTCGCGCCGCCATCATCGTCCATGAAGATGGCAAAGTCACGCTTGCCGCCGGGGTGAGGCAACTGCCGGCAGACACCCGCTTCGCGGTCAGCGGTAACGCCCTGGTGCTGGCGCAAGGCAAACCGGTCGCGGCGGCAATCGACATCCTGCGGCATCCGCGCAGTGCCGTCGGCCTCAGCGCCGATGCCAAGACCTTGATCCTGGTGGCGGTGGATGGCCGACAGGAGAAGCACAGCCGCGGCGTGACGCTGGCCGAACTGGCCGCCATCATGCAGAATTTTGGTGCCGACAGCGCCATCAATCTCGATGGTGGCGGCAGCACCTCGCTGGTGTTGAAGGATCCGGCGACCGGCGTGTTTGCCATCGCCAACAAGCCCTCGGATCAAGCGGCGCTGTCGCTGCCGCTATCGGTCGAACGTCCGGTGATCGATATCATCGGCATCCAGATTGCGCCTTGAAAATAGCGTAGCGTTCAAGCAATCCTGATTACGCCAGCACCGCCGGTTCCAGCAAGGTCAGCGTCTGGTTGCGCGTATCCAGCCGCGCCTTGATGCCTACCGGGATCGTGAACTGATGCTGGATATGCCCGAACGAATAGCCATACACCGCGGGTACCTTTGATGCCGCGAAATGGCCATCGAGCACTTCGTCCAGTGTCAATGAGGCTTCACCAGCCGGCACGCTGCTTTTCTGGAATACGCCGAGCATGATGCCCGCCGCCATGTTGAGATCCAGACTTTGTTGCAACTGGGTCAGCATGCGATCAATGCGGTACGGGGCCTCGCCGACGTCTTCCAGAAAGAGCAGCTTGTTTCTGATCTCGGCCGCATACGGCGTGCCGATGAGGGCGCTGAGCACGCTCAGGTTGCCGCCGATCAAGCGTCCCTCGGCAATACCGTGGCGGAAGGTGCGCGGCGCAAACTCGGGTTGCTCAATGGCTTTTTTGCTGTTCTCGACCGACATCTGGATTTCGGTTTCCGGGCGCGGCGACATCAGCACCGCCTGCAACTGCGTGACCGCGTAATCCGTGGGTGTCGACGGCGCAACCGGGCCATGGAAAGTAACCAGCCCGGCCTGGCGATGAATCGCCAGGTGCAGTGCGGTGATATCCGAGTAACCGACGAGAATTTTCGGATGATTGCGGATCAGCTCGTATTGAATACCCGGCAGCAGTGCGCTGCAACCCGAGCCGCCGCGCGCCGCCCAAATCGCATTTACGTCGCGATCGAGAAACATGGCGTGCAAATCATCAAGTCGCTGCGCCACCGTGCCCGCATAGCCGCCGCGCGCGGCGCGCACATTGGCGCCGAGCTTGACGCGCAAACCCAGCGACTCCAGATTGCTCACGCCGCGTTGCAGGGTGGCGTCGTCGAGCACGCCACTGGGCGCGATCAGTCCGACCAGATCCCCTTGCTTGAGGGCGCGCGGCTTGATCAGCGGCCGTGGCGCTCGACGTGGCGCGGTAGCGGCGTAAGCACGGCCTGCAGCGCCCATAGCTGCTGTCGAAGCTACCGCGGTAGCAAGCCATTTTGCAAAATTACGTCGGTCCATTTCGCCTCGTTCTCCGTTACGGCGCTACAAAAAATTCAGGGTACCCGGTTGCCCGGATACCCTGCGGTTTTATTCACGGGACATGGCACGCCGACAACCGCGCCGCCCGATCAAGCCTTGCGTCTAGAAGGTGTACGTGACCCGGGCGATGAAGGCGCGGCCACGTGGATCGGCAACGCGCGGATCCCAACCGGCACCGGCGGCGAAGTCGACATTGTGCGCGGTGAACGGCGGGTCGCGGTCGAACAGGTTCTTCACGCCCAATGTCACCGTGGTGTTTTTGAAGCCCGAGTAAGTGGTGGACACGTGGTACACCGTGTAGCTCTTTACGTCCGGATTGAAGCCGGGAGGCACCACCCCCGCAGGTACCTCATCCTTGTAGCCGGCTGTGAAACTCTGCGAGAAGGTGCCGCTCCATGG
>JANMXS010000338.1:0-7442 GCA_031394335.1 Burkholderiales bacterium | reverse complement strand
CAGAAATAGTAAAGCGGTTTGACGCCGAGGTGATCGCGCGCCACAAACAGGCTTTGTTCGGCAGCATCCCAAGCGGCGAAGGCGAACATGCCCTGCAATTTATCCAGACTCTGTTCGCCCCAATGCGCAATGGCCTGAAGCACGACTTCGGTATCGCCGGCAGTACGGAAGCTGCGGCCTGCCGCCTGCATGTCGGCGCGCATGGCTTTGAAGTTGTAGACCTCGCCGTTGTAAACCAGGTTGAAGCGGCCATCGGCTGTCGCCATCGGCTGACGGCTGGCTTCAATATCGATGACCGAGAGGCGACGATGGCCGAGATGCGCCGGACCCTGTTCAAAATAGCCTTCGGCATCCGGTCCGCGATGCGCGAGTTTGCGCGTCATGCGCCGCAAGGTTTCGCCACGGTCGTAGGACGAAGCGGCACTGCTGAGTTCGACATAGCCGCTCAAGCCACACATGGCAGACCTTTGCAGGCACCATAAATGCGCGACGTACTGGCGGAAATCAAAATTGGATTAAGCATTGCGCTTCTGGCTATTCGCGAAAACGTGAGTTTACTTGAGTAAAGCGCATGCCCTCTCTTGTGCACCGTGTTTTCAATGGCCGCCATGGCTAATGGAGGCCGTCCAACAAAATACGTAGAACGCCATTTGGCGCGCCTTTTGAAGCAAAAAGGCTCCAAACACCGCGCCCCGCCTTGAGTTTGGCTTTCTGAAAGCCAATGCGCAATTCCTGGTTTGGAATGCGTTTGAGCTTTGCAGCGGCTGATTCGTCCCTCGATATACTCTTGCCTACAGCAACTTTTCAAACACTTTATTTCCTGGAGATCAAGCCATGGCCCTCGCTGAAACTGCCCGTCCGCCACTGCCACCGTTCAGCCGCGAAACCGCTATCCAGAAAGCGCGCATGGCTGAGGATGCCTGGAACAGCCGCGACGCGGTGCGCGTATCGCTGGCGTACACCACCGATAGCCGTTGGCGCAACCGTTCTGAATTTCTGGCGGGCCGCGAGCAGATCGTCGAATTTCTGACGCGCAAATGGCAGCGCGAACTTGAATACAGATTGATCAAGGAAGTGTGGGCGTTCGAAGGCAATCGCATCGCGGTGCGCTTCGCCTATGAGTGGCATGACGATTCAGGCAACTGGTTTCGATCCTACGGGAATGAAAACTGGGAATTCAGCGAGGCCGGCCTGATGCAGATTCGCTACGCGTCGATCAACGACCTGGCGATCAAGGACAGCGAGCGCAAATTCCACTGGCCGCAGGGTCGTCGCCCCGACGATCATCCTGGCTTGACCGAATTGGGACTCTGAGTTGGGCTTCGAGTTGGGGCTACAGGGCAATACGCCGCGACCTCGCGCATACCTTACCCGCGTCGCGCCGCCAAAGCCGATTGGAGAAAGCAGCTTAGCGCGCTCGATGCGGCACATAGTGCCCACAAGAACAAGAAGCCGAGTGTATAGACGGCGATACGGCTGAGATTCAAAGGGGTACCGTGCATAACAATTGCCTCGGGATCGATCAAGGTGAACAGAATGCCGACGCCGATTCCGGCCGCGATGAAGGCGGGCCACAATATCCACATGAAATATTTCGACATTTTTTCTCCCGTTCGGGTTGAGTGCGACTATTTTTCTTCGCCTAGCGTCGCCGCGTCGATACCGGGCACCCACGTTCCGGTCAATCGCCATGCGCGACTTTCATCTTCCAGCGTAAGTTTCCAACGCGCGTCTTCCAGCGCCGGGAATGCCGCGCCGTAACGGCCATCGTCGCCGCGCGCGAGCAATACCTCACGGTCGTATCCGCTGCGGGTAGGGTGGCTCAGGGTCAGCCGCAATGGCGACAGGGCGGGCGCCGCAGCCGCGAAGCCGAGTGAGACGCGCTTGCCGCCATCGCTGATAACCAGCTGCGCCCGATAGCCAAGTTCTCTGGCGCGCTCATCGCGATGTATGGTCATGTTGATCGTCTTGCCCTGTCGGTAGTAGTCGTCGGCGACCAGCCCGTCGGAGCTTTCGATGGCGAAGCCTAACGTCACGAAGCCAGCGACGACGACGATAGCCGGGCCCGCCATCAGCAGCCATGGCCACGGTTCGCGATACCAGGGATTTGCAGCGGGGCTTGCGGAAATATTTTTCATGGCTTCACCTCAGGATTTGAAAAAAACGGACTTCTCGTGCAAGGAAAATGCGTCGCCTGCGGCCTTGCCCTCGGCGTCGACCGCAACAATGTGGAACTCGATGCGGTTTGAACCCTTCGCCACGTTTTCAGCCGGCGCCCGCAGGTTAACGGTGTACAGGCGCGTTGACGCCGGGTCGACTCTCAGCGGCATGTTGATGCCCTGAACCTTGAGTCCGTCGATTCCGGTGGCGGTGATCTGCAGGTTGCGATACTTCTCCTCGGTATTCATGATCTGCAGGCGATATACGTTTTCGATCTGCCCGCCTTCGACTTCGCGCGACAGCGCATTGCGGTCGCGAATCACGTCTACCTTGACCGGGAGTCGATTGAACAACGCAATCGACGACGAGATGATGATGGCCCCTAGCACAGCGCTGTAAATGAGCACCCGCGGGCGCATTATCCGTCTCAGCATCGACGCCCATCCCAGATGTTCCTGGAGTGCATTCGACGATGAATAACGAATGAGGCCACGCGGATAACCCATCTTGTCCATCACCTGGTTGCAGCCGTCGATGCAGGCGGTGCAGCCGATGCACTCATATTGCAGGCCTTTGCGGATGTCGATGCCGGTGGGGCAGACCTGCACGCAGATCTCGCAGTCCACGCAATCGCCCAGCCCGAGCGCGCCCGTGTTCGCTTTCCTGCTGCGTGCGCCGCGTGGCTCGCCGCGCGCCTCATCGTAGGTGATGACCAGTGTGTCGCGATCAAACATGACGCTCTGGAAACGTGCATAGGGGCACATGTGTTTGCACACCTGCTCGCGCATCCAGCCGGCATTGCCGTAGGTCGCAAAACCATAGAACAACAGCCAGAAGGTTTCCCAGGGACCCAGCGTCCAGCTGAGCACTTCGCCCGCCAGGTCGTGGATCGGCGTGAAGTAACCGACAAAGGTGAAGCCCGTCCACATAGAGAGGGCAATCCACACGCCATGCTTGGCGGTTTTCTTGGCAACTTTTCTTGCCGTCAAGGCGTCGTTGTCGAGCCGCATCTGTGCGCTGCGGTCGCCTTCGATGGTGCGCTCGATCCACAGGAAGATCTCGGTATAGACGGTTTGCGGACAGGCGTATCCGCACCAGAGCCGTCCGGCCACCGCCGTAAACAGGAACAATGAATACGCCGAGATCAGCAGCAGGATGGTGAGATAGATGAAATCCTGCGGCCAAAAGACGATGCCGAATATGTAGAACTTGCGAGCACCGAGATCGAACAGCACCGCTTGGCGGTCATTCCAGTAAAGCCAAGGCACGCCGTAGAACACCAGTTGCGTAGCGAACACCATCGCCCACCGCCAGGTCGCAAACCAACCGCTGACCGCGCGCGGATAGATTTTTTTGCGAACCTCATAAAGCGCCTGCTCCTGATCATTGCCGCTTTCAAGCGCAGCAACAATCGGGATGACCTTGCGCGGACTAGCCATGCCGGACCATTACCGTGCGGGCACGGCGAGCGGAGCGGAACCGGTCACGGGAGCGGGTACGGGTATGGCGCTGCTGAGACTGTAGACATAGGCGGCAAGCAGGTGCACCTTGGCCTCGCCGAGGCGCTCCTTCTGTGCCGGCATCAGATTATTGCGGCCATTGCGGATGCCTTCTGCAATGGTCGCTTCCGAGCTGCCATACAGCCATACGTCGTCCGTCAGGTTGGGCGCACCCAAGGCTTGATTGCCTTTGCCGTCCACGCCGTGGCAGGCGCCGCAAATGGCAAATCTTGCCTTGCCCGTTTCGGCCAGCTTTGGGTCGTGCTTCAGTCGCGACAGCGAGCGCACGTAATGCGTGAGTTCCTTGATGCCCGTCTCGCCGCCAACAGCGGCGCCGAGGGCCGGCATGACGCCGTTGCGGCCACCGAGGATGGAGGCTTCAATGGTCGCCGGCTCGCCGCCGTACAGCCAATCCGTGTCGCGCAGATTCGGAATGCCCGTTGCGCCGCCGGCATCGGAACCATGGCACTGCGTGCAATAGTTGAGAAACAGGCGCTGTCCGGTCGCATTGGCATCGCGATCCTTGGCCAGTGTGGCGACATCGACTTTCAGGTATTTCTCGAATAGCGGTCCGTATTGCGCATCCGCCGCGCTGATTTCTGTCTGATATTCGTTGACCGACGTCCAGTTAAACAAGCCCCTGAATGTACCCAGGCCCGGATATACCGCCAGATAACCCAGCGAAAATACAATGGTCAGGTAGAACAGCCACATCCACCAGCGCGGCACCGGATTGTTGTACTCGGTAAGATCCTCATCCCAAACGTGTCCATGCAGCTCGACCTTGTTGCCCTTATCGTCCTGTGCGTGGCGCTTGACACTCTGCATTTTCAGCAATATGCCGCAGCCGATAATGCTAGCCAGCGAAACGATGGCGATGAACCAATGCCAGGAGCCGGACGTAAAATCACTCATTTGCGTTCTCCACCGGACCTGCGTTGGTCGGCGCCAATGTCCACGGCGGGCGTGGCAGGTGTGTCTGGCTCGGCGAACGGGAGCTGGGCCGCTTCGTCGAAGCCCTTGCGTTGCTTACCACTGAATGCCCAGAAGACGATGCCGACAAAAACCAGGAATGAAACGGCGGTGATCAGGATGCGAAGGTCGTTGACGTCCATGGTCATTTCACATTCTTCAACGCGGTGCCGAGCACCTGCAGGTAGGCGATCAGCGCATCTTCCTCATTCTTGCCGGTGACTTCCTCTGCGGCCTTGTTGATTTCGTCCTTCGTGTACGGCACACCCACGTAGCTGAGTGCGGTCATGTGCGGTGCCGATTCGGTCGGATCCAGCAAGTTTTTTTCGAGCCAGGGATAGGCCGGCATGTTCGACTCGGGCACCAGGTCGCGCGGCTGACGAAGATGCAGACGATGCCATTCATCGCTATAGCGACCGCCGACACGATGAAGGTCGGGCCCGGTCCGCTTGCTGCCCCACTGGAATGGATGGTCGTAGACGAATTCACCGGCGACCGAGTAATGGCCGTAGCGCTCGGTTTCCGCCCGGAACGGCCTGATCATTTGTGAATGACAGTTGTAGCAGCCTTCCCGCAGGTAAATATCGCGTCCGGCGAGTTGCAGGGGCGTGTAGGGCTTCAACCCCGCCACCGGCTCGGTAGTTGAACGCTGGAAGAAAAGCGGAACAATCTCCACCAGGCCACCCACGCTGACGACCAGGATCACCAACAACGCCATCCAGCCGATATTTTTTTCAATCGTTTCGTGCGAGAACTTCATCGTTCAGCCTCCGTGAGCCGGTACGATCGCGGGGCCGATCGGGTTGGGGGCGCCGCCCGGGCCTGATAGCGGCTTGAGTGGTGCAATCGGCGCGTCGTAGGCTTTGCCCAGGCGCACGGTCTTCCAGGTGTTCCAGGCCATGATCAACATGCCGGAAAAGAACATCGCCCCGCCGATCAGCCGGATGGTCCAGTACGGATAACTCGCCTTGACCCCCTCGACGAAGCTGTAGGTCAGCGTGCCATCGGCATTCACCGCGCGCCACATCAAACCCTGCATGACGCCGGCAATCCACATCGACGCGATGTACAGCACCACGCCCGCCGTGGCGACCCAGAAATGGATGGTGATGAGCCGGACGCTGTACATTTCCAGGCGACCGTAGAGCTTCGGGATGAGGTAATAGAGTGCGCCGATGGTAATGAACGCAACCCATCCCAGCGCACCGGCATGCACATGGCCGATGGTCCAGTCGGTGTAATGCGACAGCGCATTCACCGTCTTGATCGACATCATCGGCCCCTCGAAAGTGGCCATACCGTAGAAGGACAGCGAGACGATCATGAACTTCAGGATCGGGTCGTCGCGCAGTTTATGCCACGCCCCCGACAGCGTCATCATGCCGTTGATCATTCCGCCCCAGCTGGGCGCGAGCAGAATCAGCGAAAACACCATGCCCAGCGATTGCGCCCAATCCGGCAGCGCGGTGTAGTGCAGGTGATGCGGTCCCGCCCACATATACGTGAAGATCAGCGCCCAGAAATGCACCACCGAGAGGCGGTAGGAATACACCGGCCGTTCGGCCTGCTTGGGCACGAAGTAGTACATGATGCCGAGGAAGCCTGCGGTGAGGAAAAAGCCGACGGCGTTGTGCCCATACCACCACTGCACCATGGCATCCTGCACCCCGGCATAGGCTGAATAGGACTTCCACGGGCCGGCAGGAATTTCCGCACTGTTGACGATGTGCAGGATGGCGACGGTGAGGATGAAGGCGCCGAAAAACCAGTTGGCCACGTAAATATGCGGCACCCTGCGTTTCATGATCGTACCGAAGAAGGTCAGCGCATAGGTTATCCAGACAATGGCAATCAGGATATCGATGGGCCATTCCAGCTCGGCGTATTCCTTGCCGGTGGTGTAACCCATCGGCAGCGTCACCGCCGCCAGCACAATCACAAGCTGCCAGCCCCAGAAGGTCAGCGCCGCCATTTTGTCGGACACGAGCCGCACCTGGCAGGTTCGTTGCACCACATAATAGGAGGTGGCAAACAGACCGCACCCGCCAAACGCAAAAACGACCGCATTAGTGTGCAGGGGTCGCAGCCGGCCATAGGAGAGCCACGGGATGCCAAAAGTGAGATCCGGCCAGATCAGCTGCGCTGCAATAAGAACGCCGACCAGCATGCCGACAATGCCCCAGACGATGGTCATGATGGCGAACTGGCGCACTACTTTGTAGTTATAGGTGGTGTCATTCATGGGTGCCGTTGTTGTTGAGATCATGAGCCCTACCTTAGTGGTGCAGCGAAATTGGCCTTTGATGCAGATCAAATGCAGATCAAATGCAGATCAAACTAGTCGCGCTCGGGAGGGGATGGCTGTTCATCCGCCGGCGCGTCATCGTCCATCAGTACCTGATGGGCGGGTCCGACGAGGTCGTCGAACTGGCCACCAGACGTTGCCCACCACAGCACCACTACAATGCCGAAGATGGCAGCGACACTCAGCGGAATGAGCAGGTAAAGGGATTCCATGGTTACGCGTCGGCCTTGGTTAGCGGTATATTCGACTGGGGTGCCACAGCAATCGGTCGTTGCAACCGCGCCGCATTGACAACCACCTGCAGCGAGCTTGCCGACATGCCGAGCGCGGCAAGCCACGGCGAAATCCACCCGATCATCGCCAACGGCACCACGATCGCGTTGTAGACGATCGCCCACCCCAGGTTTTGGCTAATTGTGCGGCGTGTTGCACGCGCCACTTGTATCGCCTCCATCAGCGAGGCAAGTCGCCCGGACAGCAGGATTGCGTCGGCGCTGGCGCGCGCG
>JANMXS010000337.1:0-6996 GCA_031394335.1 Burkholderiales bacterium | reverse complement strand
AGCGTTTTTTATTTTGATCGCCGGCGAGCAGGGAACGGACCTCCCCTGGTTCGACTAAGCGAAGTCCAGGGTACTTCGCTTGGACGTGCGGCGCCGTTGCCGCACGGTCGCGCAGCGATGGCGGACTCGCCTTAAGGCGAGACCGACACATTCCGCCTCCGTCGCGAAATTGTGGGGCGGTGCCTGGAGCGTTTTTTAGGTTGATCGCCTGCGAGCAGGGAACGGACCTCCCCTGATTCGACTAAGCGAAGTCCAGTGGACTTCGCTTGGACGTGCGGCGCCGTTGCCGCGCGGTCGCGCAGCGATGGCGGACTCGCCTTAAGGCGAGTCCGACACATTCCGCCTGCTGCAGCAATATTTCGATGCCACTGCCTACCGCGGGCTTTTTAATTTGACGGTCTGCGGCAGGGAACGAACCACCCCTGGTTCGTCCAAGCGAAGTCCAGTGGACTTCGCTTGGACGTGCGGCGCCGTTGCCGCGCGGTCGCGCAGCGATGGCGCAATCGCGTGTTAACGAAAAAGCGGGCGAGACTGGCACATTCCGCCTGCTGCGGCAATATTTCGACGCCGCTCGCCCGTGGAGCGTTTTTCATTTTTGAGGGCGCGTGATTCTTTGCCCGTATTCAGTGCTTTGACGAAAACGCTTCAACTACGATAGCCTCTGAACGCTTAATTTCTTCCTCCGTCATCCATGAAAAATGCGATTGACGTTTCGTCTTCGAAAGAATTCCTTGGTTTTGATGTACAAATTGAATGAAGAGATCAACAGAATGCGCGGGCCAATCGAGAATTTCCTTCAATGACTTGTACGCCGTATCAAATCCGAGCAAGAAAGTGATTTCCTGCTCCAAGTCCTGTTCAACCGTTCTTTCGAGCGCCATGTAGAGAAATGACGCCTGGTCTGTGGAATCAAAGTAACGGTAGTAGACGGCATCATTGCCTATTGCAGGTATTCCAGGAGGATCTGGGTTATAGGTTGTCAAGGCTAAAAGCGGTTTGGAAAAATGCTCCAAAGTTTCGATATATTGCACTTGGTTGGCAAGTATGACCGCAGAGACAGGAAGCACTATGCCTTTAGGTGTGAAGCCGCTCGCTGAAAGAACGTCGTGAATCAGGAAACGGTGCAGTCGGCCGTTTCCGTCCATGAATGGATGAATGAAAACGAAGCCGAAAGCTAGCGCAGCGGCAGAGATAACCGGATCGAGGCGTTCAGGATGTGCCCGGATTGTTTCCGAGAACCCCACGAGTCCATCCATCAAATCGCGTACGTGCTCCGGACGCGCAGGCACGAAATCCACTTTCTTGCGATGTCCAAGATCCTGCCCGACCCAATTTTGCTCATTTCGATACGCGAATTCGGCAAATCGCGGGTCGACAATTGCGTTCTGCAATTCCACGAAACGCTCTTCAGAGAGTGAAATTCCGTTTTCGGCCTCCCGAAGTAGCTCAGCGAAGCGCTGAGCGCGCGTCGCGCTCGGTTTTTCGCGTTCAACTTCGAAAGATGAGTGGGTCTCCTTGAGATAAAGGAATGTGGCCGCGCGACTTAAAAGTGCCGGGTCGTATTGCGCCAGTTTGTCGACTGCGCGTTGCTTTAAATTCTTTTCGACCATTGCTTGCAAGTACTTCGTCTTGCGCGCCAGCGCGCAAAATCGTTGATTGCCTGGAAGATTATCGATAACTCTGAACTTGCCATTCTTGTCGCCCGTCGCCATGCCGAATTGCAACTTTTCGTCGACCACTTTTACATAGGCAGCCCGAGAAGCGACTACGGCTTTTATCTCTCGCTTGGTCAACCATTCGTACAGATAGCCAATTCGTCGGCCAAAAATGGATTCCGGCTTTTGCGCGATTAAGGCCTCTATATCCCCCGCACCAGTTTTTTCGAACAGGCGCGCGAGGAGCTCCAAATTCAGACCTTCGTACTTGAGTGCAAATTGGAGATGGCCGATTGGCGTTTGTTCCGGGCGATATCTGGGTTCAAACACCATGATTTCGCCATAGCCCAATGTTTTTGCCTTTCTTCCCTTGGCAGCTGAATCGATTACGGCGTAGCTTGTCAGTTGGCGAATCGACAGCTCAAAGTCCTCAGCCATACGGGCGTATCCAACAAGCTCTGTCGGCATTGGTTATCCTTTCGAGAAATTGAATGTCGCCGCTTAATGGCCGGATTTTTTATTTTACTCCGAGAAATAGCCGCCGGTCATTTTTCGGATAATTTTGTATTTACCGGCTGTTTTTCGGATATGCCAGGTGATTTTCGGAAGCGTTTGGCGGCGCTCAATAATGCCTCCCGGGCATTTTTCGTAAATATTGGTAAATCACAGACATATTTCGGAGTGACCAGGTGCTTTTCGGAGAGTCTAAAGCAAATCACCACAATCAATTCCCGATCATTTCTCGCGAACCCAAGCGAAGGAAGGAACAGACAAAAATCGTAAGTTGCGTCAGGGGCGCAACTCTGGAATGTCGGTCGCTGGTTCTGAATAGCTGGCGCTGAGCACTGCATCTCGGCATTCCGGTTTTTTGGCCCACTCCGACACCATGCGGCCGCCAGCGGTTTTGTGAAGTAGTTCGTTGACCTCTTCGGCCCACACGCCGATTTGCGCGAGTAGTTCGGCAGAGACCCCTTGCTTGACCCAAATCTTTTCAAGGTCAATACGTTCGCCGAGCCTATCGGCCAGCAGAGAGACTGTGTAGGCAGTGACATTGGCTTGGAATGCTTGGAACATCGGCCGAATTAGTTTTTGTGAATCCTTGAATATCTTCGCTTTGGCTATCATCGCCTTGTAATCTCTGAGCCCACGCGTTTTTCGATCAGCTTGCTGGCACAGCCATTCAGTGCGGCCATCGTCATTACAGCAGCACTGGCCAACAACATTTTTCCCGAATTTTGCATGATTACCCTTTCTTCTTAAGTCGATCGATTTGTTCGCAAAGTGTAGCGGAGGTTCCTGACCCTGCGGGAGAGCCGCGTATAACTCCTCCCATGGAAATTTACGCAGAACGCCATTCCGCGCGCCTTTCCGGGCAAAAATGCCTCAAACACCGCGCCAATAGGCGATCCTGGCATCCGCGGCCGCGCCAGGTGCAGGCATGGATTTGCTATACTTCACGCCTGTTTTTAAGCCCTCCTCGCAGTTCCATTCCCTTTTTCCGCAGGAACCCTCCATGGCCAAAATCAAAGTTAAAAACCCCGTCGTTGAAATGGACGGCGATGAGATGACGCGCATCATCTGGCAGATGATTCGCGAAAAGATGATCCTGCCGTATCTGGATATCGATCTCAAATACTACGACCTGGGCATGGAGCATCGCGATGCAACCGATGACAAAGTCACCGTCGATTCGGCGATGGCCACCAAGGAATACGGCGTTGCGGTGAAGTGCGCGACGATCACGCCGGACGAGGCGCGCGTCAAGGAATTCGGCCTGAAGCAAATGTGGAAAAGCCCGAACGGCACCATCCGCAATATTCTCGACGGGACCATCTTCCGCGAGCCGATCATTTGCAAGAACGTGCCGCGCCTGGTGTCGCATTGGGACAAGCCGGTGGTGGTGGCCCGTCACGGCTTCGGCGACCAATACCGCGCCACCGATTTCCAGTTCCCGGGCGCCGGTACGCTGACGATGACGTTCAAGCCGGCCGATGGCAGCGCGCCGATCGAGCGCGAGGTATTCAAGTCACCCGGCGCCGGTATTGCCCTGGCGATGTACAACCTCGATGAATCGATCAAGGGCTTTGCGCGCGCCTGCCTGAACTACGGCCTGCAGCGCAACTACGCGGTATATCTGTCGACCAAGAACACAATCCTTAAAATCTACGACGGTCGTTTCAAGAACCTGTTCCAGGAAATTTTCGACGCGGAATTCAAAGCCAGGTATGATGCCGCCGGCCTCACTTATGAACATCGCCTGATCGACGATATGGTTGCCTCCAACCTGAAGTGGAGCGGCGGTTATCTGTGGGCATGCAAGAACTATGACGGCGATGTGCAATCCGACACCGTCGCGCAGGGTTATGGTTCGCTCGGCCTGATGACCTCGGTATTGATGTCACCGGATGGCAAGACGGTGGAATCCGAAGCCGCCCACGGCACGGTGACGCGCCATTACCGCATGCACCAGCAAGGCAAGCCGACCTCGACCAATCCGATCGCCTCGATCTACGCCTGGACGCGCGGTCTGCAGGCGCGCGGCCGCATGGACAACACGCCGGATGTGGTGAACTTTGCACTGACCCTCGAGAAAGCCTGCGTCGATGTGGTCGAGAGCGGCCGCATGACCAAGGACCTGGCGACTCTGATTCGCGCCGATCATCCCTACCTCACCACCGAGCAATACATGGATGCGGTCGACAAGGAACTGAAAGCGCGCATGGCCTGATGGTCCGGCTCCCCGCTGCGCGTTGCAACGGCGGCGGCGGCAATTAAAAAGCCCGCACAACTGCGGGCTTTTTTATTATGGGCTGTGGTGTTTTGGCCGTTGCGCCTGGGCGCGCAACCGTTTAGCGTGCAACCAGTCTTTGTTCGTCAAGGATCGTGATCTGCTTGCGCTGCACATCGATATAGCCTTCCTGCGCCAGATCCTGCAGGGTGCGATTGACCATTTCCCGCGAGGCGCCAACCATGCCCGCCAGGTCCTTTTGCGTGAACGGCGCACCGACCACGCGCTTGCCATTGGAGAGGATGGCGAGTTCAAGCAGTGTGCGCGAGACCCGCGAGCTGATATCGGTAAGCGCCAGCGCGCCGATCTTGCGGTCGGCATGACGCAATCGCTTGGCCATGGTCTCCATCACGCGGCGCGAAATTTCCGGCGATTCTTCAATGGCGCGCAGGAACGCCTTGTACGACAACACCTGCAGGCGGCCGTTTTCCATGGCGGCCACATTCGCGCAACGCGGCTCTTGATCGAACATCGGCAATTCGCCGAAGAAATCGCCCGGCGACAGGGTTTTGAAGATGACTTCGCGATTGGGGTCGGCCGCATCCGTGCTGTAGACCTTCATCTGCCCGCACAGGATAACGAAACAGGAATCGGCTATATCGCCCTGACGCAGGATGATTTCGCCTTTATGTACCGCGCGCTCCGCAGCATGCGCGCTGATGCGCGCCAGCTGTGCGCTGTTGAGATTGCCGAACATGGGAATGGCGTTGAGCATGGGTCCCCGCGACTTTGTCGATATTGTTGGAGTTGCCGCAGTATCGGCGCGCCCGGTCCTGACCGGGTATGACTTTTTTCACATTTAACGCTTGGTAGCAATTAACCGGCGGCAGCAGCGCCGCCGTTCATTACCGCTCAGGCGCTGGCCGCAAGCCGGGTTGCCAGGCGCTTGATCACGTGCAATCGCTGGTGAAAAAAATGATCAGCCCCCGGCACCACGATGACCGGAATATTGCGCGGGCGCGCCCAGTCGAGCGAGGCCGCCAGCGGCACGGTTTCGTCTTTCTCGCCATGAATGATGATGGCGGTCTCCGGCGGCTTGCCGCCTGACTGCACATTCGCCCAATGCGCCAGGCGGCTGAATGCCGGCGCCACCAGCACCATCTCGCTGGCCTCAACCTGCTCGCTGGCGGCCAGGGTGACGGCGCCGCCGAACGAGAACCCGGCCAGCCATAGCGGCAGCCCCGGATGATTGCGCTGCGCTTGCGCAATCACCTGCAACATATCGACGGTTTCACCGCGGCCTTCGTCATGGCTGCCGGCAGATGCACCAACGCCGCGAAAATTGAATCGATAGGTAGCAGCACCTGCATCGAAGAACGCGCGCGCCAGCGTGGTGACCACCTTGTTGTCCATGGTGCCGCCAAACAGGGGATGCGGGTGTGCGACCACCGCCACCGCACGTGCCGCCACCTCTGCGTGCACATGCGCCACCACCTCAATGGCCCCGGCTTCGCCGTCGAGCAATGAACGCGCACTGGGGAAGGGACTTGCCATTCGCGCGCCTAGATTTTCAGCCGCTCAACCACGCGGCCATGCTGCAGATGTTCGCTGATGATTTCATCGACATCATTTTTATCGATATAGGTGTACCAGACATTGTCCGGATACACGACCAGCACCGGGCCTTCGCGGCAGCGATCAAGACAACCCGCGCTGTTGATGCGGATATGGCCTTCGCCGTTGAGTTTCAGGGCCTTGATACGATCTTTGGCGTACGCGCGCACACCCTCGGCATCGTGCTGGTTGCAACATTGGCTGCCATCCTCGCGCTGGTTGACGCAGAAAAATACGTGATGCCGGTAATAGCCCATGGCCGCGCTTTCAAAAATTGAAGACAGGATTCTAGAGGTTTAGTGACTGTGGCGCTGTTTGACGAACACCACCGCCAGGTAAATGAATGCCGCCAACGGCCACACCTCGTGTATCCAGCTGGTCAGGCTGGCAAAATTGACCAGCTGTCCATATGGCCAGTCGAACAGGCGCAAGGCTTCGCCGTACACGCTGGACATCTTTGCCATCAGCCCCCCGGCGAAAACAAATAGCGTTGCCGCCAATACCCGCCAGCGATAGGACAGTGACAGCAAGAAGGTCGATAACACCAGCCCGGCTATCAGCCCGATGACCGTACCTGGCCCCATCCAGCCGATCAGCTGCGGCGCCTTGAGCATCAGCGCGGCCATCGATACCTTGGCCACAAAGCCGAACATGATCACCAGGGCCACGGTCAACCAGACGCGTGTGGTCGAAGCCAACACCAGGGAAATCATCAACGCAAAGCCGCAGACATTGAAGGTAATTCCGGCGGCCTGCGGCAGCAGATAGAGCGGGTCGTAAGGCTGCGGCAGTTTTTCGCTTGACACCTGCGGGTTGAGCACATTGCCCGCCTCAAAGAACGGGATGGCGGGATTCAACTGCGCAAAAAACCACAGCGCCAGCAGCAGCAAACCCCAGTCGGTGTGGCTGCCGGGCGCGAATATCTGATAGCGCCAGTATTCAATCCTCGCCAGCGCCACTCGCCCCGGCGCGATGGTGACGGCAGTCGCTCCCAGTATG
>JANMXS010000336.1:0-57499 GCA_031394335.1 Burkholderiales bacterium | reverse complement strand
AAAAAGACGGCAAGCAGCGTGCAAAAAAAGGCCGCACCAGTGTGCGGCCTTTTTGTCGATGACCGACCGATCAGCAAAATGCGTCTTGTCTATCTCGGCGGAATGAGCCCCAGGAAATAGCTTGCGATCACGATCACAATGATCGTGATCGACAGGGCAACGCGTATCGTCAGCGCCTTGACGACCCGTTTCGAATTGCCTTTGTCCTTGTACATGAAGTACAGGCCGCTGAACAAACTTACCAGCACCAGCAACAACAGAACCCCGATAAGAATTTTCATTGCATCTCGTTTCAAAGGCGCGAATCAATTGCGCAATAACTTGTCTTAGTCCAATCATTGTAGCGCGTCAGTATGGTTCGAATACTGGTTAACACTATGCATTTTGCAAATCGCCGCATCACCTTCAGGCCGCGCGCATGGCCGACATTAGCCGCGTTCTTGCTGATTGGTCTCACCTTGCATCTGGCGACCTGGCAGCAGGGCCGGGCTGCGGAAAAACGCGGATTGCAGGCAGAGTTCGACCAACGCGTTGCGTCGGTGCCTGCGATACTTGATGCCAAGGCGCAAGATGCAAACGCACTTCGCTATCGTCGCGCCGTAGCACGTGGTGAGTGGTTTGCCGATGGGCAGATTTATCTGGACAACAAAACCGACGGCGGGACTGCCGGCTACCACGTCGTTACTCCGTTGAAATTGCCCGGTACCAGCACTTTCGTGCTGGTCAATCGTGGCTGGATTGCGCGCGGCCCCAACTATCCTGCTCCGCCGCTGGTTGGGGTGCCTGCCGGCCCAGTGGAAGTCAGCGGCACCGTTACCGTACCGACCGCAAAGTTTCTCGAGTTATCAGCCGAAGGAATACAAACCAATGTTTGGCAGAACCTGACAATTGATAGATATCGTAAGCGCACGAGGTTGGACGTGCTGCCCTTTGTCCTGTTGGCGGGCGAGGTCAAGCCTGATGCCAAGCATGAGTTGCTGATGTTGACGGAGCATCCCGATGCCGGCGTCGAAAAACATATTGAATACATGCTGACCTGGTACTCCCTGTCGGTGACGATAGCTATCCTCTGGATTGCGCTCAACCTCAACATCATGCCCCCTGAAAAACCCAATTCTTTCCACGCAGGAAATGCACCATGAGTCCGCGTACCAAATTTGTCCTGATTTTTCTGATGTTTTCGATTCCCTTTGTGGGATCAACGCTTGTGTTTGTTTTCTGGAAGCCCGCCGCTACCGGCAACTACGGTGAACTGTTGGCGCCCATCCTGTCGCTCCCGCAGACAAGGCTGGGGGTAGTCGACGCGGGGGCTGCATCAAGTGATGAGTTGGACAAGGCGCTACGCGGCAAATGGTTGATGTTGACCCGTGACAGCGGTGCTTGCGAAGCGGCCTGCCAGAAAAAATTGTACGCGATGCGTCAGTCAAGATTGATTCTGGGGCGCGAGCAGGACCGCGTACTCCGCGTCGTCTTGCTGGACGACGATGTGACCCCTGAGGAGGCGCTCCGCCAGAAATACGCAGGTACGGTCTGGATTCCCGCGAAGGCGCAACCTTGGCTGAAAATGTTACCTGTAGCCAAAGATGATTCCAGCGGTGGCCGCGGACAAATTTACGGCGTTGATCCGCTGGGTAATGTATTCATCCGCTACGGCGCAGAGCCGGATATCAAGCGGATGACTCAGGACTTCCAGCGTGTATTGAAAGCATCGCAGATCGGTTAATCGGGAATATTTCTGAATAATGAAAATGAATGCATTTGAGCACGGTGTTGTAGGCATGATTACGCTTGTTGTTATTGTTGGCGTGTTCCTGTGGACACAGAAAGACGTGCTCAGATATCGCAGGCTCATCGCCTTCACTGCGGTGGCGACGCTGGTCCTTATTGTGCTTGGGGCGTACGTAAGGCTTTCCGATGCGGGGTTAGGCTGTCCCGATTGGCCGGGCTGCTACGGCAACCTGACGCCGCAACACGCTGCATCCGAAATACAGGCGGCAGAGGCAGTTCAGCCTGGCGGTCCTGTCAGCATGGTCAAGGCGTGGAAGGAGATGGTGCATCGCTATCTGGCGATGGTCGTCGGCTCCCTGATTGCTGCGATCATGCTGATCGCATGGCGCAATCGACGCGCATGGATGCAGTCGCCTTTATTGCCGACAGTAACAGCAGTTGCCGTGATTTTTCAGGCTGCGTTGGGCGCCTGGACGGTTACCTTGCTGCTGAAGCCAGCGATCGTAACGTCCCATCTTCTGGGGGGGGTCAGCATTCTTTCACTACTGGTCTGGCAGCTTTCCCGCCAGCCGGGTGCCGGGAAATGGGCTGAAGGTATAATGGCTTGTCCTGGATTAAAAAACTTTGCGCTATTTGCCCTGGCGATATTATTCGCACAGATTACGCTTGGAGGTTGGGTCAGCACAAATTATGCCGCACTGGCCTGTGGCGATCTGCCAACCTGCCACGGCGCCTGGATACCCAATATGGATTTTGCCAATGCGTTTCACGTAATCCGCCCGCTTGGGATCGGTCCTGATGGCGCTTTGCTGACATTGGATGCGCTAACGGCGATTCACTGGACGCATCGTGTTGGCGCAATTGTCGCTGTTTTGGTAGTGGGCGGATTTGCGCAGCGGCTGCTGGCTATTGAAAGCGCCAGGAAGGCCGCGCGCATGTTGATCGTCATGCTGGCGGCCCAGATTGTGTTGGGGGTAAGCAATGTCTGGTTCAGCCTGCCGCTGCTGGTGTCTGTGGCGCACAACGGGGTCGCAGCGATGTTGTTCGCATGGTTGTTGATTATCAATTTACGGTTGGCGAAATGAGTCATTGAACATGGCGCAGGAAATACTAGCGGTAAATCAGCCGAACATTCTGGTGCAGTTCCTGGAACTCACCAAGCCACGCGTGAACGCCTTGATTGTGTTCACCGCAATCATCGGCATGATGCTCGCCTACCCGGCCGGCCTTGCGTGGGATCTGCGTCTGATGCTGATTGCCACAATTGGCATCTGGCTGGTAGCTGGTGCGGCGGCAGCGTTCAATTGCCTGGTTGAGCAGCAGATTGATCGAAAGATGGCGCGGACACGCGCCCGTCCGACTGTGGCCGGCTCAATTCGAAGCTGGCAAATTTTGCTGCTAGCTGGTTTAATCGGCGGGATTGGGCTGATGGTGCTTCACCAATTCGTCAATCCGCTCAGCATGTGGCTGACGCTTGCTACTTTTGTCGGGTACGCCGTGATTTACACGATTATCCTGAAGCCAGCAACGCCGCAAAATATCGTCATTGGCGGCGCTTCCGGTGCGATGCCGCCGATCCTCGGTTGGGCTGCGGTGACCAACACGGTGTCGCCAGAATCAATGTTGCTTTTCCTCATTATTTTTGCATGGACGCCGCCGCACTTCTGGGCGCTCGCGCTCTACCGTACGAATGAGTATGCCAAGGCCGGTGTGCCGATGCTGCCTGTCACGCACGGCGCGGCGTACACCAAGCTGCAGCTGTTGCTTTATACCGTCATCCTTGTCGCCTGTACTTTGCTACCGGTGGCCGTCGGAATGGCTGGAATGATTTATCTGGTTTCGGTGCTGTTGTTGAATTCGTATTTCCTGTTTCTTGCCATCAAGCTCTTCCGCGCTTACAGTGACGCACTGGCCAAACAGACTTTCGCTTACTCGATACTCTATCTGGCTGCCCTGTTTGCGGCACTGCTTGTCGATCATTACGCAGTGCTGGTATTTCTGTAGCTGATCATGAAGCGCTTCCTGCTTGCTGCATTTGTTTCCTGGCTTTTCCTGATTGCCGGCTGTGAGCCCGCAAAGACGCCGTTCAATGCGGTGGATATCACCGGGGCACAAGGCTATGGTGCGGATTTTCGTCTCGCTGATCACACCGGCAAGATACGCACGATGGCGGATTTTCGCGGCAAGGTAGTCGTGATATTTTTCGGCTACACCCATTGTCCCGACGTCTGCCCGACCACGTTATCTGACATGAAGCGGGTGATGGATCTGCTTGGCAAAGACGCCGATCGGATGCAGGTCCTGTTCATCACGGTAGATCCTGCGCGAGATACGCCCGCAGTGCTGAGTCAGTACGTGCCTTCGTTCAACCCGACTTTTTTGGGCTTGTCCGGAGACGATTCCGCTACCGCGCAAGTCGCCAAAGATTTCAAAATCATCTACCGCAAGGTGTCAGGCAAGACGGTCGACAGCTATATGGTCGACCACACCGCAGGTACGCTCGTCTTTGATGCACAGGGGCGCATTCGCCTGTTTGTGAATTATGGGCTGGAGGCAGATAAAATCGCGGCTGATATAAAGCGCCTGCTTTAGCTAACCAGAGGATTGAGCAATGACCATTCAACGTTTTCATGTGGGCAAGCGCCTGTCTGAAATGGCGGTCCACAACGGCACCATCTATCTGGCGGGTCAGGTTGCAGATGATCCCGTGCAGGATATTACGAGCCAGACTCAGCAGGTGCTCGCAGCCATCGACAAGCTGCTTGCCGAAGCAGGCAGCGATAAAGCAAAGATCCTGTCGGCCACGATCTACATCGCTGATATGGCGAATTTTCCGGCAATGAACGCCGTCTGGGACGCCTGGGTAGTGCAAGGCCATACTCCGCCAAGAGCAACTGTGGAGGCGAAGCTTGCCAAGCCGGCGTACAAAGTGGAGATTCAGGTCATTGCTGCCCAATAGTGGTTGTTTGGGGTCGAAAAAAAGGCGCCGCGCCCTTTTCTTCGTGCAACCACTCTGAATCGGCATGTTAGCGAGTCGCTACGTAGTCATCGAGAGATGTTTTCATTTTTTGCATCGCTTTGGCCTCAATCTGACGAATACGCTCGGCTGAAACCCCGAACTCGCTCGCAAGTTGGTGCAAGGTCATTTCTTCGCCTTCATTCAGCCAGCGCGCCTCCACAATGCGTCGACTACGTGCATCCAAGCTATCCAGGGCGGTTTTAAGTCCATTCGTAGCAGCGACATCCTTCTGCATGTTCGTCAGGCGATCAAGCGGGTTCACGGTCGCATCCTGCAGATATGCGATCGGGCTTACCCAGCTCTCGTCGTCGTCATTCATTGGCTCCAACGAGATCTCGCGTCCGGACAAGCGCTGTTCCATTTCGGCAACGTCAGTTTCTTTCACATTGAGCTGGCGTGCAACTTCTTTCACTTCGGAGGGCGAAAGCGCGCCGAAGTTTGGCTTCATGCTGCGCAGGTTGAAGAACAGTTTACGCTGTGCCTTGGTAGTGGCCACCTTTACGATGCGCCAGTTTTTCAGGATGTACTCATGAATCTCCGCCTTGATCCAGTGCATGGCGAACGACACCAGACGTACGCCGCGGTCGGGATCAAAGCGTTTTACCGCTTTCATCAAGCCTATATTGCCTTCCTGAATCAGGTCCGCCTGCGGCAGGCCATAGCCAGCGTAATTGCGCGCAATGGATACCACCAGACGCAGATGCGACATCACCATTTCCGATGCGGCGGTAAGATCGCCCCTCTCCTTCAGGGCAACGCCAAGCTCATGCTCTCTCTCAGGCGTCAGCATGGGGATGCGATTGATGGCCGAAATATAGTTTTCCAGACTCGCGACATTTAACGTGGGCAAGTTGATAGTAGCGGTGGTCATATAAGTTTTTTGCCTCCACAAAATTGTGTCCTACTCCTACCCTGCCACTGCAAGAAGTAGATCATTATCGAGTCCAATAAAGAAATTTTAGCACTCTCCGGTTTCGAGTGCTAACAATCGCAAAAGTTCCGCGGATGGAAACTTAGAGCTTGTCCGTAAATAAGCGCGAATGCATGACGTCGCAATTTTTGTCTCAATCAAGGCGCGCTTTTCGCAGCAATGGCAAGCCATTGCAAGGAAACGCAACGCAAAGTGAGGCAAAAAGGGCAAGTCAGGCATCGCGTCTTATTTGCGGACAAGCTCTTAGTGCTTCGGACGCTGGTGGAGGTAGTGCGACACGGACACAAATGCGCCAACCCAGCCAAGTGCCACCGCCCCGGCGATAACCCCCAAAATTTGCTTTATGGACAAATATTTCATTGAAAAATCAGAAGCATACGATGTTGTAAGCGCCTGCACTTCTATGCTCGCCCACCACATCAGCGCCGTTAGCGCAAGGATCGCCAAGACCCCTGCGAGCAGTCCTTGGGCTGCTCCATAGTAAAGAAATGGGCGTTGTACAAACCGATTGGTCGCACCAATCAGTCGACTCACTTCAATTTCGTCCTTATGGGCCAGCATTTGCAGTCTTATTGTGTTTCCGGTGACAAATATGACTGCCAGTGCAAGTACAAAGGCCAATAGTGCAACGACGCGCTCTGCAAAGGCGGCAAAGCGTTTCAGCTTTTGGGCCCACTCGAAATCCATGACAACAATTTCCACCTTGGGAATGGCGGAAATCTCGGTACGCATCGCCACCAGCAATACAGGATCGGTTGACCTCGGACGAATTGCGAACGCGTTGGGCAGCGGATTGATTTCCAGGCCGGACAATAGATCGGCAACGCTCGCTAGCCGTCTCATTTCAGCGAGCGCGGATTCGCGCGGAATGAACTTGACATTCTCCGCATTGAACAATGTCCTGAGGCGTTTTCCCACATCGCGCGTTTCCTCTTCATTGGCGCTGACCTGCAGGTAGACATTGATATTGGGCTCGGTGTTGAGACGGGCTGTGACGGCAGTCACGTTATCGAAAATGACGTAGAGCCCGAGCGGTAACATCACGGCGATACCAATGACCGTAATCGACAAGACGCTCACCAATGGCTGCGCCGCTAAACGTCGAAACGCCTGTTCGCACGCCTGGATATGAGCGGCAAGCCAGGAAAAAATCATTTGACCAGCCTTCCATGATCGAGGTGTATGCGCCTGCAATTGAGGCGAGTCAAACCGATCTCATCATGCGTGGACATCAACACTGTAACGCCCACTTGGTTGAATGATTTAAACAAGTCCATGATTGTCGCTGCGTACTCCTGGTCCAGGTTGCCAGTGGGTTCGTCGGCGATCAGGATTGACGGCCGATTGACGATTGCCCGTGCGATGCACAAGCGCTGTTGCTCGCCACCAGAAAGTGTGATGGGGTTGGACTTTTCTCGCGAGAGCAAACCCACTTTATCCAGAGCTGCACGGACGCGCTTGCCGACCTCACTACGCGGAAACGTGGCGATGGACAACGGCAGGGAGACGTTTTCGTAAACACTGCGGTCAAACAGTAGCTTATGGTCCTGAAATACCAGGCCGAGGTTTCTGCGCAATACGGCTAATCCCGCTTCCTTGATCTGGCTTAAATTCTGGTTGCTCACCAGCACACTTCCCTGCGAAGCCACTTCAATACCTGCAGCAAGTTTGAGCAGAGTGGACTTGCCTGCCCCCGAATGGCCAGTGACGGCAACCATCTCGCCTTTCTCGATGGTCAGCGAAACGCCCTTTAACGCTTCGAAGCCATTGGGATAACGTTTGACGGTATTGGAAAAGTTGATCATTTTTGCCGCTAGAAAAGTGCGCCAACAAACTCGCTCGCGCTGAAGGGTCTGAGATCGTCGATTTCTTCCCCTACGCCGACAAATCGTACCGGGATGATGCGATCCGGCCGCTCGGCCGCCAGCGCCGCAATCATGCCCCCTTTAGCCGTCCCGTCGAGCTTGGTGACAACCAGACCTGACAGCTGCAAGGCTTCATCGAAGGCCTTCACCTGTGCTACGGCGTTCTGCCCCGTATTTGCGTCAAGCACCAGCAGGATTTCGTGTGGCGCCCCCGCGTCTGCCTTGGCGATAACCCGCTTTACCTTCCTGATTTCCTCCATCAGGTGCAATTGCGTTGGCAAGCGACCTGCCGTATCGGCAAGAACCACATCGATCTTGCGTGCCCGGGCGGATTGAACGGCATCGAAAATTACCGCTGCAGAATCGCCCTGTTCTTGCGCGACGACCGTAACATGGTTGCGCTCACCCCAAGTCATGAGTTGCTCGCGTGCTGCAGCCCGGAAGGTGTCGCCGGCGGCAAGCATCACGCTTAAACCCTGCGATTGAAAATATTTGGCCAGTTTGCCAATGGTCGTGGTTTTGCCGGCACCATTTACGCCCGTGACCATGATCACGAATGGTTTTGCTGTATCTGCGTGCAATAGTTTTTCGAGTGGCAGGACGAGATCAACCAGCAATTCTTTGAACTCCGCCTGTAACGCGGCTCCGTCGGAAATTCTCTTTTCCTTCGACACGTGTCGCAGTTTATCAATCAGGTGTGTTGTCGCACGGATTCCCACATCCGCAGAAATCAATGCAGTTTCCAGTTCTTCAAAGAGCGATTCGTCAACTTTGGCGTGTCGCGCAAACAGATTTGTTACATCGCTGTTGAGTAAAGCGCGCGTTTTGGAAAGTCCGTCTTTGAGGCGGGACATCCAGTCCGCAAGAGCCTTCGGCTGCTCAATTTTGCTCATGCCGGTCACTTTGGCCGGCGCGGCCAGATTGTGAGGGGGATGATTTTTGGAACCGAATATCGAGAACACGCCAGTCTTTCAGGTAAACAGAGATGACATATTTTAAGGCATAGGCACACCAATCCCGGCGAGAGCTGAAAATCCCGCCTAATGCAGAACAGGTTGGTAACGTTAAGGGCGCGGTATGATTAATATCCTCTGATGCAACAATTGACAGTCGCCACAAATGCCAGAACGAGCGCAGCACACCAACCCCAAGCCGCGCGGCCAGAACCGCGTACGCATTATCGGCGGCATGTGGCGTAGCCGCATGATCGAATTCCCCGACCTGCCCGGGCTACGCCCCACCCCGGACCGCGTCCGGGAAACGCTATTTAACTGGCTTGGACAAACCATGATGGAAAAACGCTGTCTGGATTTATTCGCAGGCAGCGGCGCACTTGGTTTCGAGGCGGCGTCTCGCGGGGCGAGCTCGGTGACGATGATTGAAAGCGCGCGTCCTGCCATTGACGCGCTACGCCGAAACCGGGAGCGTCTGGGTGCCAATCAGTGTCAGATCGTTGCGCAAGATGTCATCAAAACGCTCAATGTCTTGAAGGATACGTTTGACGTCATCTTCGTCGATCCTCCATTTTCGTCCGACTTTCTGCCAGCCATGCTGCCGAAGCTGGTTGACTGCTTGAGTCCCGGTGGCATGGTTTACGCGGAGTGGAGAGAGCCGCTGTCAGACGCCATCACGCAATTACCCGGTAACCAGTGGAAGGTGCTTCGCGCCGGACAGGCAGGGGCCGTATTTTTTGCGCTACTATCACAAGACGAAATTTCTTCGACTTCAAACGAGGTAGCCTAATGATTCGCGCCGTCTATCCTGGAACCTTCGATCCGTTGACCAAAGGCCACGAAGATCTTGTTGCACGCGCTGCAAAATTGTTTGGTGAAGTCATCGTCGCCGTCGCACATAGCCAGTCGAAGCGCCCATTCTTTACGCTGGAGGAGCGCGTTGGCTTGGCCAAGGACGTCCTGTCGGCGTATCCCAACGTCAAAGTTACCGGTTTTGGCGGCTTACTCTCCGAATTCCTGAAGGCGGAGGACGCAAGCGTAATTCTGCGCGGTTTGAGGGCGGTGTCCGATTTTGAATACGAGTTTCAAATGGCGGGCATGAATCGCAAGCTGAATCCAGGCGTGGAAACGATGTTTTTGACACCTTCGGACAAATACATGTTCATTTCGGCCACCATCGTCCGGGAAATCGCTACGCTGGGTGGCGATGTCCGCGATTTCGTGCACCCATTGGTTGTTTCTGCACTTAACGTCAAGGTGGGCAAAGAATGACATCGTTGAAAACTACTGACTCCTACCTTGGGGTTTCGAGCGGCATGCCGCAAGTCGGGGGCCGCCCTGCGCGCATGCAGACGCGCAGGGTATTCGTCGGCTGGGATATTTGAAAAACGGCGCTGAATATCACCGACACGTACCCCGGGGTTTCGAGCGGCATGCCGCGAGCCGGGGTTCGCCCTGCGCGCATGCAGACGCGCAGGGTATTCGTCGACTGGGATATTTGAAAAATGGCGCTGAAGATCACCGACGAATGCATCAACTGTGACGTTTGCGAACCCGAGTGCCCGAATGGCGCCATCTATCAGGGCGTAGAAATTTACGAGATTAATCCGGCGAAATGCACGGAATGCGTCGGTCATTTTGACAAGCCGCAGTGTCAGGAGGTGTGTCCTGTCGACTGTATCCCGCTTGATCCGGAATTCATCGAATCCAAAGATCAGCTGCATGCGAAATTTCTCGGCTTGGTGGCCGACAAGAAAATGGATGCGATAGCCTAGGTCATCGCTTCGTGATGTATAAACAAGAAGCTAATCCACGTTGGCGGGCACACTGGTTTGCCGGTCCGAGCCGATATAACGTTCGAGGCCCTGCCTGGTGTCGGCCAGCATCGCATGTTTTTGTTTGATCACATCGATGCACGCCTGCAGTTCGGATATGCGTTCCGCAAGATCAAGTTCAGCGGCCTTTATTTTTTCGCTGCTTGTTGCGCGCTGCTCCTCGCGCACGCGTAATGCCTCGAGCGGTTGTTCCAGGGTTGCATACAGGCCGCGCATCCAGGTGGCAGTCTCGCGACTGGCAATTTCAAAAATACGCAGCACGCGGCTGGCAATCACTTCCTCGAACTGGTCGGCAAGTGCGCTGCCGCGACGAATAAACAAATTGCTTGTTTTGCCAAACTCGGTTTCAGCCTTTTCGCGAGCTTTTGTCAGCTCAGTCTGAAAACGCTGCGTCGCAAACGGATGCGCATCGTGCTGATAAACACCACCCAGATCAAAATCCCGTCTGATTTTGCTGCCTATGCTGCTGAATAGGGTGCGAATCTCGTCGACCTTTTGCTCGATCGCATCGAGTTTTTCCTCCGTCAGGGCAAAATACTTGTTGCAGCTGTCAAGCGCGCTGCTAGGCAGTACGCTGCCGGCGATCGCAAGCCTGGTGCGTTCAGTATCCTTTTTGGCCGATGCAATATCAACAATGTCGGCAAGTTCTTCAGCGAGCCGCGTGTGAATCGATTTGACACCACGCAAATCACGAAAAGTTGTGTCCAGACGGTCCTGCGTCGAACTGGTTTGGGTGGCGAGTGCAGCCATCAACTTTTCATTTTTTGCTCGCACCGCACCCAGCTCGCTCAAACCTTTCACAGCCTGGAACCGTTGCTGGTCGAGCTGGGCTTGAGCAGACTCGATCAAGGCGGATAACAGCGACGTTGTCTCCAGCGTGAGCGCGTCCTGCCGCCCTCCCGGCAAATTACCGACGAGGCTGCGCTCCAGCTGATAGAGGCGGCTCTTCAGGATCTTGTCGGCGTCATTGGCCAACTTGCCCAGCAGGCCTAGCTTGGCGGAAACCGGGACCACGCGGATGGGGTCCACGCGCAACAGGTCAGCGGCATCCTTGACACGTCTGTCCAGTTCACGCAGCCATTCGCGATTCACGTCGGCTGAATTGTGCTGAGCCTCAAGCTGTAGCTCATCAATCTTGTTGAGCACGACCATGCGGGCTTGCGTACTTTCATCCTCTTCACGCTCACGAATATTGCGCCCACCGCCGAGATGCTCCTTCCAGATCGCGAGATCCGACTTGGTCACGCCTTCGTTGGCGTCGAGCACCAGCAGCAATGCGTCTGCGCGTGGCATCCGCTCACGCGCCAGCTCCGGCTCAGCAGAAAGTGCCGCTAGCCCGGGCGTATCGATGATGACCAGCCCTGCGTCAAGCAGCGGATGAGGAAAGTTGATGATAGCGTGCCGCCAGCGCGGAACCTCTACAAAGGTCGCTCCACTGGGCCCCGCCGACATGCCCACGCCCTGACCATGCAGCCCCCAGGCAACCGCCTCTGACAGCGAAATGCGCTTGGTTTCGGATAAGGCGGCAAGCGCTCGTGCCACAGAGGTGGCATCGTCGGCTTCAAAGCCTACCGAGCGCCATTGGCTCGCATCAGCATACAACTCCGAAAATCGACGCGGGCTTTCGCGCGTTTCAATCGGTAGCAGCCGGATACCGGTCGCCATGTCGCGGTCAAAGCGCAACTCGGTCACGCAACAGGTGGTACGTCCCAGCCCAGCGGGCAGCAGTCGGTGGCCCAGATCCGAGAAGAACAGCCCGTTGATCAGCTCCGATTTGCCGCGTGCAATTTCAGCCACGAACGCTATCGTCACGCGCTCCTGCGTGACGCGAATCTGCAACTCGTCGAGCCGCAACTGTGCATCGCGCGTCATGAAGCCCGCTTCGCGCAGGGAGTCGGCAACGCGTGCCAGCTGAGTTTCCAGTCCATAGCGCCACGATTGCAGATTGGCGAGGCGCTCGGTGATGGGGTGCTTTTGATTCATCCGGCTATTATCGCAATCAATGCTGACAGGCGGGACAGAAAAATGTACTTCGCTGCCCTTGTACGATCAACTGAATTGGCGTTTCGCATACACGGCATGGCTGGCCTGCGCGGCCATAAACAAAAGCGTCAATCTGGAAATAACCCGGTTCGCCATCGGTCTTCACGTAGTTCCGCAGGGATGAGCCGCCGGCGCTGAGCGCGGCACCCAATGTCTTCCGGATGGCATCAACCAGGTGGTTATAGCGGGTAAGCGAAATCTTGCCGGCTGCCCGTCGCGGGTCAATCCCGGCGCGATAGAGTGACTCGGATGCGTAAATATTGCCGACGCCAACCACGATATGGCCGTTCATCACGAATTCCTTGATGCTGACCGTTCGTCCCCGCGACGAAGCGTATAGATGCGCTCCGGTGAATTGCTCGGAGAGTGGTTCGGGCCCCAGAATATCCAGCAGTGGGTGGCGTTGTTGACGACCTGCAATCCACAGCATTGCGCCGAAGCGACGAGGGTCCGTATAGCGGATGACTGCCCCACTGTCGAGGTGGATGTCGATATGATCATGCCGTGCAGCAGGCTCACTGCTGGTCAATGCGCGCAGGCGGCCGGACATGCCGAGGTGACTCAGCAAAAATCCGCTTCCCGGGCCTTTTTCGCAGGTCCACAGCAGGTATTTGCCGCGGCGCGAAATGTTTTCAATCATCGAGCCACGCAGGTTTTGTGCGAAATCAGGTGGCACCGGCCAGCGCAGGCGGTGTTCGCGCACGGTGACATCGGTCACGCGTTTACCCTGAATATGCGGCAGCAAACCCAAGCGTGTCGTTTCAACTTCGGGAAGTTCAGGCATGGATAGGGGTAACCGGTCTGGAGCAAGCGTAAATTGTGACACGATGTGCCGGAGGCCGCACGCTACTAACGTGACGAAGTGAGAATCGCGGGCTATCATAACCAACCAATTCCTCCTACCTGATGGTCACAATTGATGAAACGTTTGATCCCGATCGGCTTTATTGCGGCGCTTGTTTTCTCGTCGGTGCTTCAGCCGGCGACAGCGCAGTCCCCGTTGTCCGAGGCGGTGAAGACGCCGCTGCCGGTGCGCGCGGCAAAAAGTAGTCAGGCACAATCCACAATCCGCCGCGTGCCGCGTGCCAGTCAGGATAACGGCGAGCAATTTTTGTACGAGTATTTTCTGTCGGAAATCGCCGGCCAGCGGGGCGATTCTGCACTAGCGTTTGGCGGCATGCTTGATTTGGCCGGGAAGACCCGCGACCCGCGGCTCGCCAGGCGAGCGACCGAACTGGCGTTCCAGTCCGGGAATATGGAACTGGCCAGAGAGGCGACCGGACTGTGGCTGCAGCTTGAGCCCGATTCGCAGGTAGCGAAACAGGTGCTGAGCCGGCTTGCGGGCACGGACCTGGAAAGCAGCAAAGGGGCGTTCGTGCGCTGGCTCGCTGAGCCGGGCAAGGTTGCAGCGCTATTTATGCAAATTCCTTCCGTGCTGGCGCGTTTCCCTGACAAGCCCAAGGTCGATGCCACCATGCGCGAACTGGCGAAGCCGTATCCGCAGCTGCCAGAATCGCACTTTGCACTTGCGCAAATTGCCTTGTTTGTGGGGGACGCAAAGCGCGCATTGACAGAAATCGACGAAGCGAGCCGGCTCAAGACGGGATGGTCCAAAGCCGCAATTTTGAAAGCGCAGATCTTGCGCGATACTTCAGAGGAATCCGCAGCGCTAGTGCTGAGCGATTTCCTGAAAGTGCATGGCGATGCCAACGATGTGCGGCTCGTTTATGCGCGTCTGTTGGTCGCAAGGAAGGCCTATGTGCCGGCGCGAGAAGAATTTCTGCGCATTGATCGCGACAATCTGCGTGATAACGTGGCCAATGCGGAAATACCTTATGCAATTGCATTGATTTCGCAGCAGCTCGAAGACTACACGGAGGCGGAAAAACAACTCCAGCGCACCCTGGAGTTGACGCCACGGGACCCCAATCCGGTACTGTTCAATCTTGGTGTAGTAGCCGAAGCGCGCAAGGATAGCGACGCTGCCCTCGGCTGGTACCGGCGTGTGGGTGAGGGCGAATATTTTGTCAGTGCCAAGCTGAAGGCAGCCGCCTTACTGGCTAAACGGGATGGCATGGCGACAGGGCGAAAATTTCTGCGTGATGCGCAGGAATCAGAAGACGATTCGCCCGAAGTGCGTACGCAACTGATTCTGGCGGAAGCGCAATTGCTGCGTGATGCCAAGGCATTCGGTGAGGCCTATGCTGTGCTCAGCACGGCGCTTGTCAAGGCGCCCAATTCTGTGGAGTTGCTGTACGACCGCGCCATGGTTGCCGATAAGCTCGACAAACTGGACGTGCTTGAGTCGGACCTGCAACGTGTGATTGAACTCAAGCCTGACTATGCACACGCTTATAACGCCCTGGGCTATACCTTCGCCGAACGCAACAAGAGGCTGGGCGAGGCGCAGGCACTGATCCAGAAGGCGTTGTCACTTGCGCCCGAGGACCCCTTCATTCAGGACAGCATGGGCTGGGTGCAATTTCGCATGGGCAACACCGATGCGGCACTTGCCACACTCAGGAAAGCTTATCAAGTTCGCCGCGACCCGGAAATTGCAGCGCATCTCGGCGAAGTCCTGTGGGCGGCCGGCCAGCGTGAGGAGGCGCAGAAACTGTGGCGAGCCGCATTGCTGGAAAGCCCAGGCAACGATTCCCTGACCGTGCTGCTCGAGAAATACCGGCCGTAATGCGATTGCGAGTGAATATGCGCGAGACGCGCTCGCTCGTTGCGGCGTCATACGTGCTGATGGCATGGCTGCTGAACGCCTGCGAGACGCTGCCGCTTGCAAGTATTGCCCCGGTCGCAAATACTTCCATTGCAACCCGCTTTTCGCTTACCGGAAGGCTAAGTATTCGTTCGGGAGAGCGCCTCGATTCGGTTAAATTGGTTTGGCTGAAAGATCAGCACGAGGAACGGCTGCAATTTTTCACTCCGTTTGGTTCGCAAGTTGCGGAGGTATCGCAAGTTGACGGCGGCATTGCGATTTTGCGCCAGGGCAGGGAGGTCATTACTGCCGAATCGCTGGGTACACTTACCGAATCATTTTTGGGCGTCGCGCTGGATACCGGTGAAATAGGAAAATGGATTCAGGGCGTGGGTCTTGACGATGGCGAGTCGCGCGATCTGCGGCTGCGTGACGGGAGCACCTGGCGGGTGACCGCAGAGCGCATGCAGACCGCCACTACGCTCAATCGACCGGGCGGTATTTTTCGCTATGCGGCACGGCTCACGGCGGTGAAAGGCGATATCACCATCCGTCTCGTTGTCGATGAATGGCAGGCCTTGTGAACACAAGCACAAACACGACGCTGTCGGTCAGGGCGCCCGCCAAGCTCAACCTGTTCCTGCATGTCATCGGTCGCCGGGCGGATGGCTATCATTTGTTGCAATCCGCGTTCACCTTGATTGATTATGTGGACACACTGCAGCTTTCGCTTCGCGCCGACGGACAAATTCGGCGCGTCTCCGAACTTGCCGGCGTCGCCGAGGGGGACGATCTGGTCATCCGCGCTGCCAGATTGTTACAGCGTGAATCCGGTTCCCGTCGCGGCTGTGAAATCTCGGTTACGAAGCTGATCCCGATGGGTGGCGGGCTCGGTGGTGGCAGCTCGGATGCCGCCACCACGTTGCTCGCGTTGAACCATCTCTGGGAGCTCGGGATGTCGCGCGAACGGCTGGGCGAGCTGGGGTTGTCGCTGGGCGCTGACGTGCCCTTTTTCGTGTTTGGCAGGAACGCCTTTGCCGAGGGCGTGGGAGAGAGGCTCAGCGCGATCCCGCTGCCGGCATGGTGGTATCTGGTGCTGACCCCGCCCGTCGGGGTGCCTACCCCCGGCATATTTGCCGCGCCAGAATTGACAAGAGACACGATCCCCCTCAAAATAGCGGACTTTTCAGCGATGCGGCTGGCGGATTACTGTAACGATCTGCAACCCGTTGTTCTGAAGGCGTTTCCGGCAGTAGCGCGATACTTTGACGCGCTGCAATCCGCGAGCCTCAAATCGGTATTTGGGGCACGCATGACCGGTTCGGGGGCTGGCGTTTTTGCGGCGTTCGAATCCGAGACCAATGCCCGTGACGCTTTTGCCGAACTTTCGCCGGAATACCAGGGATTCATTGCGCGCGGATTGGATCGACATCCGTGGCAATAGCGTTGCCGCCCAGCGAGTGCTCAGATTGACGCACCCTTGGGGCAGCGAAAGAGTTTGGGGAGTCGCCAAGTGGTAAGGCACCGGATTTTGATTCCGGCATTCGTAGGTTCGATCCCTACCTCCCCAGCCAGTTAGCGAAGGCAGATTTCGGGTTTGGCTTTGCAGGCGACGCAAGTGGCGAATTTGCGTCAGATCTTAAATCGATTGATTCAGCAGGATTCGGCGTGTCCTTTGATAACTTAAGCGTGTTTGCAGGTAGCGCCAACCCCAAGCTTGCCAAGGAAGTGGCCAAGCTGCTGGGTACGCAATTGGGTCGCGCCAAGGTTTCAAAGTTCAGTGACGGCGAGGTGATGGTCGAAATCATGGAAAACGTCCGCGGCAAGGACGCCTACATATTGCAATCGACCTGTGCGCCGACCAATGACAATTTGATGGAAATCATGGTGATGGCCGATGCCTTGAAGCGCTCCAGTGCGGCGCGCATCACCGCGATCATCCCGTACTTTGGTTATGCCCGGCAAGATCGTCGTCCTCGTTCGGCGCGTGTGGCGATCTCGGCCAAGGTGGTCGCAAACATGTTGACCGGCGTGGGTGTCGATCGCGTGCTGACAATGGATCTGCATGCGGACCAGATTCAGGGGTTCTTCGACATCCCGGTGGACAACATCTACGCCACGCCGATTTTGCTGGGTGATGTGTGGAAACACGATTACCCGAATTTGATAGTGGTCTCGCCTGATGTGGGCGGCGTAGTGCGGGCCCGGGCGATTGCGAAGCAGCTGGATGCAGATTTGGCAATTATCGACAAGCGCCGTCCGCGAGCGAATGTGTCGATGGTGATGAACATCATCGGTGATGTGGAGGGCCGTACCTGCCTCATCATGGATGACATTGTGGATACGGCTGGAACCCTGTCCGAGGCAGCACGGGCGCTCAAGGAGCGCGGCGCCTCGAAGGTACTGGCTTACTGTACGCATCCGGTGCTGTCGGGTCCGGCGATCGAGCGGCTTGAGGCCTCGGTGATCGATGAGTTGGTGGTAACCGATACGATTCCGCTCAACCCGGAAGCGATCGCCTGCAAAAAGATTCGCCAGATTGGCACCGCCGAGTTGCTGGCGGAAACGATTCGCCGCATTGCCGAGGGCGGTTCGGTCAGCTCGCTGTTTACAGATTAATGATTTGAAGTTGTTGCAAATCTGCCTGCGCAGTATGGAAATAGCAGGCATCCCGAGCAATTTGGTCGCGAATTGCTCTTAACCGCCGCGCATTCTGCGGCATGTAATTGGAGTCATCATGAAAATAACCATCAAAGCTGAAACGCGCAAAGTACAGGGCACTGGTGCGAGCCGCCGCCTGCGTCGCGCGGAAAAGGTGCCGGGCATCGTTTACGGCGGCGGCACTGACGCCACCGTCATCGAGCTCGACCATAACGATATTTATCACAAGCTCCGTTCGGAAGCGTTTCATGCCTCCATCCTGGACATGGAACTCGACGGCAAAAAGCAGCCGGTTCTGTTGCGCGATGTGCAAATGCACGCGTTCCGGCAGATCGTCATGCACGTCGACTTCCAACGCGTTGCCGCGGACAAGAAGATCCATATGAAAGTGCCTTTGCACTTCATCAACGCCGACATCGCGCCTGGCGTGAAGGTTTCCAGCGGCATGGTTTCGCATATCGTCAACGAACTCGATATCGCCTGCCTGCCGAAAGACCTGCCGGAGTTCATCGAAGTCGACCTGAAAGACCTCGCCGCCGGGCACTCGATTCATATTTCGAATCTGAAAATGCCTGCCGGTGTTGAAGCCATTACCAAACGTGGTGATGACCCTGCCGTGGCAACGATCATTATTCCGCGCGCGGTTGCCGCTGAAGAAGTGGTAGCCGCACCGGCAGTTTCTGCTGCTGATGTGCCGGCCGCGAACCAGAAGGTGAAGGAAGAGGAGAAAAAAGACGACAAGGGCGGAAAAGACAAAAAGTAACCTGCTTTGCTGTCGCGTTGCATATTCGAAATGCCCGTCGCGGTGCGGCGGGCATTTTTATTTGCAGCAGGCGCCACGCTACTTTTTACCAGGGTTGATTTTTCCAAAATCGGTACGCACTTTTCACTGAAGCCAATCGACATTTTGTATTACAAAACACGATGAGCGCTCCCATCAAACTTGTGGTCGGCCTTGGCAATCCCGGCCGCGAATATGAACAGACCCGCCACAATGCCGGTTTCTGGTGGCTCGACGCACTTGCGCGCGAACTGGGCGCCGCGTTCAACAAGGAATCAAAGTTCCATGGCGAAGTTGCCAAAGCGGGGGGTGTTTGGCTGGTCAAGCCCGGCACCTTCATGAATCGCTCCGGTCAGTCGGTCGGTGCGCTCGCCAAGTTTTACCAGATCACGCCCGCGGAAATTCTGGTGGCACATGATGAAATGGATTTGCCGCCCGGTGGCATCAAAATGAAAATCGGCGGTGCCGCCGGCAGCAATGGCATCAAGGATATTGTCAGCCATCTGGGCACGCGGGATTTCTGGCGCTTGCGTTTCGGCATCGGCCACCCACGGGAATTGGCAGGAAAGCTCGGCGGCAGCATGGATCGCCCCGAGGTGGTCGATTATGTGTTGCATCGACCGGATGCGGCCGATGCACGCGCCATCGAAGACGCCATGAAACGTGCCATTGAGGTATGGCCGGCGATTGCCAAAGGCGATATGGAAGCCGCCATGCTCAAACTGCACACCAAAGAAACTGCCGCCAAACCCAAAGCAAACGAAAAATCGAACGACGTCAGCGATAAGAAAGAATTGAAATGAAGTGTGGAATTGTCGGCCTGCCCAATGTGGGCAAATCAACCTTGTTCAATGCGCTCACCAAGGCGGGGATCGCGGCGGAAAATTATCCGTTCTGCACCATTGAGCCCAATATCGGCATCGTCGAGGTGCCCGATCCGCGCCTCGCGCAACTGTCGGCTATCGTCAACCCGAAAAAAATCCAGTCGGCGATCGTCGAATTTGTCGATATCGCCGGTCTGGTGGCAGGCGCCTCGAAGGGTGAGGGCCTGGGCAACCAGTTTCTCGCCAACATCCGCGAGACCGACGCGATCGCGCATGTGGTGCGCTGCTTCGATGATCCGAATGTGATTCACGTCGCCGGCAAGGTTGATCCGTTGTCGGATATCGCGGTGATCGATACCGAGCTCGCGCTTGCCGATATGGGCACTGGCGAAAAAGCGTTGCACCGCTTCCAGAAACAGGCGCGTGCCGGCGACAAGGAGGCGATCAAGATGGTCGCGATTCTTGAACCGCTGATGAAGCACCTCGACCAGGGCAATCCGGTGCGCAGCATGGGGTTGGATCGCGATCAGATGGCGCTGATCAAACCGCTGTGTTTCATCACCGCCAAGCCGGTGCTGTATGTCGCCAACGTGATTGAAGGTGGCTTCGAGAATAATCCGCTGTTGACCAAGGTGCTCGAGCATGCGGCCACGGAGAACGCACCAGTGGTGGCGATTTGCGCCAAGGTCGAATCGGAAATTTCAGATTTGAGCGACGAAGACAAAAATGTTTTCCTGGCTGATATCGGCATGACCGAGCCGGGCCTTAACCGCCTGATCCGCTCGGCGTATACGCTGCTTGGCCTCGAAACCTATTTCACCGCTGGCGTGCAGGAAGTGCGCGCCTGGACGATTCACAAGGGCTCCACCGCACCGCAGGCGGCCGGCGTGATTCATACCGATTTCGAGCGCGGTTTTATCCGCGCCGAGGTCATCGCCTTCAACGACTTCGTCACGCTCAATGGTGAAGCCAAAGCCAAGGAGGCCGGCAAGATGCGGCTTGAGGGCAAGGAATACATCGTCAAGGACGGCGATGTGATGCACTTCCGCTTCAACGTTTAGCCTTAAGATAAAAAACTTAGAACGCCATTCCGCGCGGCGTTTTGAGCAAAAATGCTCAAAACGCCGCGCCAGTGCTAGAGTTTTATTTTTGGACAGATGCCTAGATTTCGATCTGCGTGCCCAGTTCCACCACGCGGTTGGTCGGAATCCGGAAGTAATCGGAGGCCTTGCCGGCGAGGTGCGACATCCATACGAACAGGTGCTCGCGCCACATCACCATGCCGCCGTTGTTCGGCGTGGCGATCAGGGTTTCGCGGTTGATGAAGAAGCTGGTCTCCATCATGTCGAAGCTCATCGATTGCAGTTTGCAGTCGGCGAGCAGGGTGGGAATGTCGGGCTGCTCCTTGAAGCCGTAGTGCCCGGTGATCCTCCAGAAACCGTGTCCCAAATCTTCGATCCATACGTAATCTTCCTTCGGTACGTACGGAATATCCTCGTTGACTACCGAAAGGACCACAACCCGTTCATGCAGCACCTTGTTGTGCTTCAGGTTGTGCAGCATCGCATTCGGTACTCCATTGTTGGTATTCAGCGTCATGAAGATGCCGGTACCCGACACTTTGTGCGGCGGGCTCATGGCGATTGATTCGATGAAGAGTTTCAGCGGCATGGCGCTATCGTTGGTGATGTTGCGCACGATTTGTCGTCCGCGCCACCAGGTACTCATGATGGTGAAGATCACGATGCCCATCGCCACCGGGAACCAGCCGCCATCGACAAATTTGAGCAGGCATGCACTCATGAACATGATGTCGTTACCGGCCAGAACCGCCGTCAGTGCATACACCAGCCACCTGTTCCACTTCCAGATTCGGGTCATGACAACATAGAGCAAAAGCGTTGCCATCAGCATCGTCATCGTGACCGCAATGCCATAAGCAGCGGCAAGATTATCGGAGCTTTTGAACGCGAGTACGAGGCCAATGATCGCAACCAGCATCGCCCAGTTGATAAATGGCACGTAGATCTGCCCGGCCTCCTTGTCGTTGGTATGTTTGATCGCAAAGCGCGGCAGATAGCCCAGCTGGATCGCTTGTTTGGACATGCTGTAGGCACCGGAAATCACGGCTTGCGAAGCGATGACGGTGGCGGCGGTTGCCAGGCCGATCATCGGGATCAGCGCCCAATTCGGCACCATCAGAAAGAACGGATTTGTCACCGCATCCGGGTTGGCGAGCACCAGTGCGCCCTGGCCAAAATAATTAATGAGCAGCGCCGGCCACACCATGATGAACCATGCATAGCGTATCGGCGTCCTGCCGAAATGACCCATGTCCGCATATAAGGCTTCTGCGCCGGTTACGCACAACACCACGGAGCCAAGCACCACGAAGGCATGGAATTTGTGCGCGATCAGAAACTGGAAGCTGTAATAGGGATTGATCGCCATCAACACGTTTGGATTTTTGGCGACTTGAATGATACCCAGCAAAAAAATGATTACAAACCAAACCACCATGGTTGGACCAAACAGCTTGCCGATGGCGGCGGTGCCCTGGCGTTGAATGGCGAACAGCGCAACGATAATGCCGATCGAAATCGGCATGATGTACTGTTCCAGTGTCGGCGACACCACCTTCAGGCCCTCGACTGCGGACAATACCGAAATTGCGGGCGTAATCACCGCATCGCCGAAAAACATCGCGGCGCCAAAAATGCCGAGCGCGCCCACCCACCAGCGATTGCGTGAACTGAACGGATAACAGCGCTGTGCCAATGCGGTCAGCGCCAGAATCCCGCCTTCGCCCTTGTTGTCCGCGCGCATCATGAACACCAGGTACTTGACGGTCACCAGGGTCATCAGCGACCAGAACATCAGCGAGAGTATGCCCAGCACCGTGGCCTCGTTCAACGGGATGCCGTGTGCAGGATTGAATGATTCCTTCAGCGCATACAGCGGGCTGGTACCGATATCGCCGAATACGACACCGATAGCGCCAATGGTGAGTGCGCCAAGTTTTTTATTGGGGTTATTCATAGCGGAACGTTGCCTTTGAAATTGGCGGCGATCAAAAGGAAAGCTGGGGATGGATCGGTCGCGGGTACAGCGGTCGCCATTATGCTCTCGTCACCCTGATCGAATGCGATGCGCCAGACAAAATAAGGGATGCCGACAGGGAAGTCGGTTTGGCGGTATGGGCAGCAAGGGAAGCGCTGCGAAGAGGGTATGAAAACACGATTGACGTTTTGTCTGCCGGAGCGGCGAGCGATGAAGCAATATATCGCTGGCTTTTCCGGGCGTGCGCAGGGCAAAGCTGATTCTGCGCGGCGAAACTATGCTGCAGCGCAACATGAAAGTCAAGACCTGCCGGCCAGGTAAATTTTCAGATACGGCGCTTTTGCTGAAAATGCTTATAAAACAAAAGCGTACGACATGAAGCCCGCGAAGAAAATGGGCTCTATTGGTTGACAAACCAGTGAGTGAATGCCAGAATTCGCCCCCTTGTTGCGGTGTGTTGCGCTGTAACAAGTATGGCCAATTAGCTCAGCCGGTTAGAGCGACGGAATCATAATCCGCAGGTCCCCTGTTCGAATCAGGGATTGGCCACCAGAACACTCGAAAGGGCCAGCGTTGCTGGCCCTTTCTCGTTAAGCCTTCATAAACGGGCTGCGAAGCCTCAATTTGTCGGGTCCGCTGCTCATCGTACAAATGTACGATTCCGCTGCTCCCCGCCAACTTGAAGCTTCTCGCTCCGTTTCTAAAGGCTTTCACCGAATCCAATTGCACCACCTGCCCGGGCTATTCCCCGTGATCCAGGAGACTCGCATGACCGCACCAATCAAAGCGCCCGCCAAGAAGCTGTTCATCAAAACCTTCGGGTGTCAGATGAACGAGTACGACTCGGACAAGATGGCCGATGTGCTCAATGCCTTCGAGGGTTACGAGAAAACGGACAAGGTCGAAGACGCGGACATGATCCTCCTCAACACCTGCTCGGTGCGCGAAAAAGCGCAGGAGAAAGTGTTTTCGGATCTGGGCCGCCTGCGCGAGCTCAAGGATGCCAGGCCGGGGCTGATGATCGGCGTCGGCGGCTGTGTCGCTTCGCAAGAGGGCGATGTGATTGTCAAGCGCGCGCCTTATGTCGATCTGGTATTCGGACCGCAAACGCTGCATCGTCTGCCACAAATGATCGAGGCCAGGCGCAGCACTGGCACCTCGCAAGTAGACATCTCCTTCCCCGAAGTTGAAAAATTTGACCATATGCCGCCGGCGCGCGTTGAGGGCGTGACCGCATTCGTGTCGATCATGGAAGGTTGCTCGAAGTACTGCAGCTTCTGTGTGGTTCCGTACACGCGCGGAGAGGAAATTTCGCGTTCCTTCGAGAGCGTGATGGCTGAGGTCAATGCGCTGGTCGAGAAAGGCGTCAAGGAAGTTACCTTGCTGGGTCAAAACGTCAACGCCTACATTGGCGAAATGGAGGACGGCGAGAGTGCCGACTTCGCGCTGTTACTGGGCGCGATCCACGCCATTCCGCAGATCGAGCGGATTCGCTACACCACCTCGCACCCGCTGGAGTTCACGCAGCGCCTGATCGACGCCTACGGAAAATTGCCCAAGCTGGTTTCGCAGCTGCATCTGCCAGTGCAGGCAGGCAGCGATCGAATTTTGGCGGCGATGAAGCGCAATTACACCGTGATGGAGTACAAATCGATCATCCGCCGCCTGCGCGCGGTGCGCCCGGATATTTCGATTTCCAGCGATTTCATCATCGGCTTTCCCGGTGAAACCGATGACGATTTTGAAAAGACGGTGAAGCTGGTGGAAGACCTCCAGTTCGATGGCAGCTTCTCGTTCATTTATTCGCGTCGCCCCGGCACGCCGGCAGCCAGCCTCATTGACGATATGCCGTATGAGGTCAAGCTGAAGCGATTGCAGCGCCTGCAGCGTGTGCTCGAAGCGCAGGCCACGGCGATTTCCAACGCGATGGTCGGCAGCACCCAACGGGTGTTGATCGAAGGTGCTTCACGCAAGGATGAAACCGAGTTGATGGGCCGTACCGATAACAATCGCGTGGTGAATTTTCCAGGCAACAAGCGGCTGATTGGCGCTTTCGTTGATGTGCTGATTACCGACGCCATGCATTTCACGCTACGTGGAGAAATCGTCATCGCAGAAACGATCGCGGCATGACGCGCATGAAAACGCCTTCGCTGGAATTCAGCCTTACCCCCGTCGATAACCGCAAGCTCGCCTCGTTGTGTGGCTCACTGGATGCCAACCTGCGCCAGATTGAGGCCACGCTCGAAGTGTCGATCGCGCGCCGCGGAGAAAAATTCAGCATTTCCGGCGAGCGCGAAAAAATCGATCTTGCCGCCAAGGCGCTGAACAAATTTTATTCGCGTGCCAGCCGCAGTTTGACGGCCGAAGAAATCCAGTTGGGATTGCTGGAGCTGCGCCGCAGTCGTGGCGGGAGTGAGACTGGTGGAATACGCCCATCCCGGACCCAGAACGAGCCGGTCGAGGATCCTGAAAACGCCCCGGACAATATCGCCCTGCATACCCGCCGTCCCGACCTGCGTGCGCGCACCGATCGCCAGGCGCAGTACATCCGGCAAATGCAAACACACGACATCACCTTTGGCGTCGGCCCGGCCGGCACCGGTAAAACCTATCTCGCGGTGGCCTGCGCGGTTGACGCCTTTGAGCGCGATCTGGTCAAGCGCATCTTGCTGACGCGCCCGACGGTGGAAGCTGGCGAGCGCCTTGGCTTTTTGCCTGGCGACTTGTCGCAAAAAGTCGATCCCTATCTGCGCCCGCTTTACGACGCGCTTTATGATCTGCTCGGCTTCGATAAGGTGCAGCGCATGTTCGATCGCAACCAGATCGAAGTCGCACCGCTGGCGTTCATGCGTGGCCGCACCTTGAATCATTCCTTCATCATCCTCGACGAGGCGCAAAACACCACGCCCGAGCAGATGAAAATGTTTTTGACGCGTATCGGCTTCGGCAGCAAGGCGGTGATTACCGGTGACGTGACGCAAGTCGATTTGCGCCACGGTACGCAAAGCGGCTTGATCGATGCACGCAATGTGTTGCATGGCATTCGCGATATCGGCTTCACGATTTTTCAGGCCAACGATGTGGTGCGACACCCGCTGGTGCAGTCGATTGTGACTGCTTACGAAGCCCATAACCGGAATGTCCGTTAGGCGATGGCTTACGTCCAGCCACCCAGCGCCGAACAGCGCGCCGCGCTGAAGCGCGCTTGCACCACCATCATTCCGGGCCACTCGAATGCTGTGCCCGGCGCCGAGCTGATTGCCGTTGGCGAGTGGTGCCGCATCCACGGCTATGATGCGGATGTCTATGGCAGCGGTAAATTCATCAATGAGTTTGAGGCCAGGATCGCTGCTCTGCTTGGCAAGCCTGCAGCGGCGTTCATGCCCAGTGGCACCATGGCACAGCAGATTGCAGTGCGCGTCTGGGCAGATCGAACGAAGACGCCAGTGTTCGGCATGCATCCAACTTGTCATCTCGAACTTCATGAACAGCAGGGCTACGCTTTTTTGCACCAACTCAAGGCAGTGCATATCGGCCCGCGTAATTCACCGATCACCGCCAAGCATATTGCCGAACTCACGCAGCCTATTTCTGCTGTGATCGTTGAGCTCCCTGCGCGTGAGATTGGTGGCCAGTTGCCGACTTGGGCTGAGCTTGAGGCGATCAAACAGGTTACTCGTGAGCGCGAGATCAAACTCTGTCTCGACGGCGCGCGCTTATGGGAAAGCCGGGCGTTTTATAAAAATTGCAGTTACGCCGACATTTGTGCCGGCTTCGACTCGGTTTATGTTTCGTTTTACAAGGGTATTGGCGGAATGGCCGGTGCGATGTTGCTGGGCGATACCGGTTTCATTGCCGAGGCGCGCGTCTGGCAGCGCCGCCATGGCGGTAATCTGGTGCAGATGCTGCCCTTCGTCGCCAGCGCGGCAATGCGATTTGACGAACGCATTGCGCACATGCCGGCCTGGTTTGAGCGTGCTAAAACGTTTGCCAAAACGATGGCAGCCGTAGATCAGCTGCTGGTGAATCCGAACCCGCCGCAGGCGAACATGCTACATCTGCATTTTCCGGTCGCAACAACCGCGCTCGAATTCGCACGCGATAAAATTGCGGCAGAGGAACAGTGCTGGCTGGGCGCACCGCGTGCTTCCGACCTGCCCAACTGGAGTGCGATGGAGATCTATGTGGGTGAAAACCTGATGGGCCTCAGTGACGATTATGTGGCCGCCCAGTACGCGAAACTCCTCGCCATGGCACGCACGGCACCCGCTCCGGCGCAGTAATTTTATGTCAAGGAAAATCAACCTCGACGTTCAGCTGGTCAGCCTTTTGCCGAATATTCCCGATGCCCGCGCGTTTCGCAAATGGATTGCTGCGGCCCTGGATAGGGACGCCGAACTGGCTCTGCGCATCGTCAATGCCGCAGAAGGTCGCAATCTCAATTCCGCGTTTCGGGGCAAGGACTATGCGACCAATGTGCTGACCTTTGTGTACCACGAGGGCAACGCCAGGACATTGCTGGGCGACATCATCCTGTGCGCGCCGATTGTGGCCCGTGAAGCACGCGAACAGGGCAAGCCGCTGATTGCACATTATGCGCACCTGACCGTCCATGGCGCTTTGCATCTGGCGGGCTTCGACCACGAAACGGAAAAGGAAGCCAAGGTCATGGAAGCGCGCGAGGCAGCAATACTGGCGGCGCTGGGCTATCCGAACCCTTATGTGTGATCTGCGCAAGGCATGCAAGCGTCTGTCATGTCGCCGCAATATAGTCAAAAACCAGCAGTCAAAAAACAGCGATGTGATAAAGTGAACTTCTCGCAATTCTGATTTATCCCATGGACGATTCCCCCAAGCGCTCGCTGCTGGAGCGCCTGTCTTCCCTGCTGCTGCGCAAGCCGGAAGATCGCGACCAACTGGTCGAGCTACTGCACGGCGCACACGAAAAACAATTATTGGATGCCGAGGCGCTATCGATGATCGAGGGCGTCATGCAGGTTTCGGAGATGCAGGCGCGCGATGTGATGATTCCGCGCTCGCAAATGGACATGATCGATGTCGAGGACGAACCGGATGTATTCATTCCCTTCGTCATGCAAACCGCGCACTCGCGATTCCCGGTCTATGAAAACGGCAAGGATAATGTGATTGGCATTTTGCTGGCCAAGGATCTGCTGGGTTATTACGCCAATGCCGAAGCCTTCGATGTGCGCGATATGTTGCGCCCGGCCGTGTTCGTGCCCGAATCGAAGCGGCTCAATATCCTGCTGCGCGAATTCAAGGAGAATCGCAACCACATCGCTATTGTGGTCGATGAATATGGTGGCGTGGCCGGCCTGGTTACCATCGAAGATGTGCTCGAACAGATCGTTGGCGACATCGAGGATGAATATGATTTCGATGAGACCGAGGACAACATCATTCCCGACAAGGCCGGCCGCTTCCGCGTCAAGGCGGTGACCGAAATCGAGGACTTCAATGAACACTTTGGTGTGAGTTTTCCGGATGAAGATTTCGACACCGTCGGCGGCTTGGTGGTAAACCAGTTCGGTCGCGTACCCAAGCGCGGTGATATCGTTACCTTTAACGGATTCAAATTCTCGGTATTGCGCGCGGATAGTCGCATGGCCCATTCACTGCTGGTTGAGAGGCTGCCCCCACCGCAGGCGGAAGATGCCAAAGCCGCCTGAAACGGCGCGCGCACTGCTGGCAGTTGCGTCGGGGGCACTTGGGGTTGCTGCATTCGCGCCGTTCCATATCTGGCTGCTGCTGATCATTTCGCTGGCATGCCTGTTCGCCCTGTGGTTTCGCGCCGTCTCAAAAAAACAGGCTGCGCTGTACGGATTCTGTTGGGGGCTGGGATTTTTCCTTACCGGGGTCTCGTGGCTGTATGTGAGTCTGCATGTTTACGGCAATATGCCGGCGCCGCTGGCCGCGCTCGCGATCCTGCTGTTTTGCAGTTATCTGTCGTTGTACCCGCTGCTCGCTGGCGTACTGGTGCGCCGCCTGCATGCGCAACTCCCGTCATTTCCCCTGTTGATCTTGCTGGCGGCAATGCCTGCTTTATTCGTGCTGTCCGAATACCTGCGCGGTTGGTTCATAAGCGGCTTCCCGTGGCTGATTGCCGGCTATTCGCAAACACCTGGCGGCTTGCTCGGCGCGCCGCTGTCCGGCTTTGCGCCGGTATTTGGCGTATTCGGGCTGTCGTGGATGATCGCTTTGAGCGCAGGTGTGGTGGTCGCCTGTATTCCTCTGCTATCCGGCTTGCGATTTTCACGTTCCCGCCAGATGGGTGCCGCCGTTGTTGTCGCAATCCTGTGGTGCGCCGGTATCGCGTTGCAATCGGTCGGCTGGAGCGTGCCAACTGGTGCTCCGGTTACAGTTGCACTGTTGCAGGGCAATATCGAGCAGGCAATGAAATGGCGCGAAGACCAACGGGCCGCTACGCTGGATGCTTACCTTGTCATGGTGAAGGCCAGCTCGGCCAAGCTGATTGTTTTGCCCGAAACCGCGTTACCGACATTCATTGACGAAGTGCCGCGCGAATACCTGAGCGCGCTCAAACAGCAGGCTGAGCAGAACGGCGGTGACCTGATTGTCGGTGTGCCCATCGCCCAGCGTGCTGCGCCTGACGAGCCGCTTTACACTTATTACAACACGGCTATTTCCCTGGGCGTCTCGGCAAGCCAGCGCTACGATAAACAGCACCTGGTTGCGTTCGGTGAATTCATGCCGCCGATGTTTTCCTGGGTCTATCAATGGTTGAAAATTCCCCTCGCCGGATTTACCCCGGGTGCCCGGGAGCAAGCATCCATGCGGGTTTCAGGCCATCGCGTTGCGATCAACATTTGCTATGAGGATACTTTTGGCGATGAAATTCGTCGCCCGCTGCCGGACGCCGAACTGCTGGTTAACATCTCCAATATGGCCTGGTACGGCCGTTCGCTGGCCGCCGATCAGCACGCGCAGTTTTCGCAGATGCGCGCGCTCGAGACCTCGCGCTGGATGCTGCGCGCGACCAATACCGGCGTCACCGCAGCGATCAACGAACATGGTGAAATCGTCAAAGCCCTGCCGCAATTCACCCGCGGCGTGCTGGAAATCGATGCGCAGCCACGCAGCGGGATAACACCCTTTGTGCGCTGGGGTGATTGGCCAGTGCTGCTGGGCATCGCCCTGATTCTGATCGCGGTGGCATTTTTCGCTCGCAAATCCCGCGCTTAGCTTTGCCTTAGTGGGGCTTACCCCGTAAAATCGCAGATCATTCAGTATTTTGCGGCGCGTCTAATCCATGTCTTCAGTTCAAGCCTCCCCCACCTTTCAGGAAGTCATCCTGCGTCTCCAGAAATACTGGAACGATCAGGGTTGCGCATTGCTGCAACCTTACGATATGGAAGTTGGTGCCGGCACCTCGCATACCGCAACCTTTCTTCGTTCGCTGGGTCCGGAGCCCTGGCGCGCCGCCTATGTGCAGCCATCACGCCGGCCCAAGGACGGGCGCTATGGCGAAAACCCGAATCGATTGCAGCACTATTACCAGTATCAGGTGGTTCTGAAACCCTCGCCGCCGGACATCCTCGCGCTGTATCTGGGCTCGCTGGAGGCGCTGGGACTTGACCTGAAACAAAACGATGTGCGCTTTGTCGAAGACGATTGGGAAAACCCCACGCTGGGAGCCTGGGGCCTGGGCTGGGAAGTATGGCTCAATGGCATGGAAGTCACGCAGTTCACTTACTTCCAGCAGGTCGGCGGCATCGAGTGCAAGCCGATCACCGGCGAAATCACCTATGGCCTTGAGCGCCTCGCCATGTATTTACAGAACAAGGAAAACGTCTACGACCTGATCTGGACCACCTGGAAAGAGAACGGTATCGATCGCGTCCTGACTTATGGCGATGTGTTCCAGCAAAACGAGGTCGAGCAATCGACCTACAACTTCGAACATTCCGATGTGTCCAGCCTGCTGCAGCATTTTGCAGATTACGAGGCCGGCGCCAAGCGTCTGATCGAAGCACAGCTGGCCTTGCCCGCTTACGAGCAGGTGCTGAAAGCCGCGCACACTTTCAATCTGCTCGATGCGCATGGCGCGATCTCGGTAACCGAACGCGCTGCGTATATCGGTCGTATTCGCAATTTGGCGCGCGCTGTTGCACAGAGTTATTTCGAATCACGCGAGCGGCTGGGCTTTCCGATGTTGCACACCGTGAACAAGGTGGCCGCATGAGCGTCGCCACCCTGCTGGTTGAATTGTTCACCGAGGAGCTGCCGCCCAAGGCCTTGCAGCGCCTGGGCGCCGCCTTCGCCGAAGGTATCGTCAAAGGCTTGCGCTCGCGCAGTCTGCTTGAGGCAGATTCCGCCGCGACGACTTTCGCAACCCCGCGTCGTCTTGCGGTGACCATCACCAATGTGCATGTCGTTGCGCTTGACCAGGCCTTTGTCGAGAAACTAATGCCGGTCAGCGTCGGTCTGGACAAGGATGGCAAAGCCACACCGGCGCTGCAGAAAAAACTCGCCGCAAAATCATTGGCGCATATCGACCCAGCAACCCTGCAACGCGAAAGCGACGGCAAGGTCGAACAGCTGGTGTATCGCGGCATGGCCAAGGGCCAAACCCTTCAAGCTGGTTTGCAGGGCGCGCTGGAAGAAGCCATCGCTGCACTGCCGGTCCCCAAGGTGATGACCTACCAACTCGCCGACGGGCAGACCTCGGTGCAATTTGTGCGCCCGGCACATGGCCTGGTGGCACTGCATGGGGCCAACATTGTGCCGGTCAGCGTGCTCGGCCTCAGCGCTGGTCGCGTCACCCATGGCCACCGCTTTCAGGGCGCCGCTGATATCGAGTTGACGCATGCGGATGAATACGAATCACGGCTGGAAAACGACGGCGCGGTGATTGCCAGTTTCGACAAGCGCAAACACGAGATTGAGCGCCTGCTGTTCGAGCGTGCCGAAGAACACGGTACTTCACTGGGAGAACGCGAAGACTACCTGGCCTTGCTGGATGAAGTCACCGCCCTGGTTGAGCGCCCCGCAGTCTATACGGGCGCCTTCGAAGCGGAATTTCTGAGCGTGCCGCCGGAATGCCTGATCCTGACGATGAAGCTCAACCAGAAATATTTTCCGCTGTTTTTTTCTGACGGCAGTCTGTCGAGCCGCTTCTTGATCGTCAGCAATATGCGGCTCAACAATCCGCACAATGTGATCGAGGGCAACCAGCGGGTGGTGCGGCCACGGTTGTCCGATGCGCGGTTCTTTTTTGAAACGGACAAGAAAACCAAGCTTGAAACGAGGGTGCCGAAATTGGCCAATGTGGTGTATCACAACAAGCTCGGCAATCAGCTCGATCGCATGCAGCGCGTGCAGCAGCTGGCGATGAAAATCGCGGCACTCATCGGGGCGGATACGGCGCACGCACAACGTGCCGCCTATCTGGCCAAGGCAGACCTGCTCACCGATATGGTCGGCGAGTTTCCCGAATTGCAAGGCACCATGGGGCGCTACTACGCGCTCCATGACGGCGAATCGCCGGTTGTTGCCGATGCTATTGCGCAGCACTATCAACCTAGGTTCGCCGGTGACAAATTGCCGGAGTCGCTTGTGGCGTTATCGGTCGCACTGGCCGATAAAATGGAAACGTTGATGGGCTTGTTTGGCATTGGCCAACAGCCGAGCGGTGACAAGGACCCGTTTGCATTACGCCGCCATGCACTCGGTGTGCTGCGCATGTTGATGGAAAAACAGTTGGCGATTCCTTTGTTCAGGCTGACCGACGCCGCGTTCGCTGCATTTCCGTCTGACATGATTCAGCACGCGCATTCCGATCTTGAGCAGTTTATGAAAGAGCGTCTGCGCGGCATGTTGCGGGAGCAGGGTTATACAGCCAATGAAGTTGAGGCGGTAATAAATAGTCTGGGCGCTGGCGTTCATATTGCGCCAAGCTTGCTTGCCGCGGTACGTGCATTCGGTGAAATGCCGGAAGCCGCAAGTCTGGCTGCTGCCAACAAACGTATTGGGAATATCCTGGCAAAGTCCGAGCAGCAATTTAGCGGGGCGGAGTCCAAGATGATAGTCGAGCCGGCAGAGCGCGCTCTTTTCGACGCACTCAAAGTCGCAGGACCAGTATTCGATAAACTTTATGCCGCCAAGGACTACACCGGCGCACTCAAATCCTTGGCGCCGCTAAAGACCCCGGTGGACGCGTTCTTTAATCAGGTTATGGTTAACGCCGAAGACCCAAAGCTGCGGGAGAACCGGCTCGCGCTGCTTCACGATTTGCACGACGTGATGAACAAAGTCGCCGACTTGTCCAAACTCGCCGCTTAAGATGCCCCCATGAGCGCCCCCGACAAACTCATCATCCTCGACCGCGACGGTGTCATCAACCAGGACAGCGCGCAGTTCATCAAGTCGCCCGATGAATGGAAACCGATCCCCGGCTCCATCGAGGCGATCGCGCGCTTGAACCAGGGTGGTTATCGGGTGGCGGTGGCGACCAACCAGTCCGGCATCGGTCGCGGCCTGTTCGACATGGCCACGCTTAACGCGATCAACGACAAAATGATGGGACTGGTGTTCCGTCAAGGCGGTCGCATCGATGCGGTGTTTTTCTGCGCGCATACGGCCGAGCAGAATTGCCGTTGCCGCAAACCCAAGAGCGGCATGTTTGAGGATATTGCCACACGCTTCCACGTCGGACTCGAGGGTGTGCCGACGATCGGCGATTCGCTGCGCGATCTGGAAGCCGGCGCAAAAGTTGGCTGCGCGCCGATTTTGGTGTTGACCGGCAAAGGCAAGAAAACGCAGAAGGATGGTGGGCTGCCCGAGGGCACCAAAGTGTTCGCCGATCTTGCCGAGGCGGTGCGCTATCTGGTGACCGATCCGTCGCGTGCGAAACATGCGGGAGCGGTGGCGTGATTTATATTCGTTCGGTGGCGTTCCTGTTGTCCGGTATTTTGGTGACAATTTTCTACGGCATTTTCACGGTACCGCTGGCAATCCTGTATCACGACTGGGGCTATGAGTGCGCGCGGTCCTGGGGCCGGCAAATTTTGCGCTTGGCCAAATATGTGTGCCACATCGATTATGAAATCCGCGGCTTGGAAAATATTCCCAAACAGCCCTGCGTAGTGATGGCCAAACACCAGTCGGCCTGGGAGACGGTGGCGATCCTGGTGCTGGTGCCGCCATCGGCATGGATCATCAAGCGTGAGCTGCTATTGGTGCCGGTGATCGGTTGGGTGTTGGGCGGCTTGCAATCCATCGCGATTGATCGCAAAAGCGGCAAGACAGCGCGCGATCAAATTCTTGAGCAGGGCCGCGATCGTCTGGCGCGCGGCTATGGCGTGATTATTTTTCCCGAGGGTACGCGCGTGGCGCCGGGACAACGCGGCCGTTACGGCATCGGTGGCGCCTGGTTGGCGGCCGGCGTCGGTGCGCCGATCCTGCCGATCGCCCACAACGCCGGCGAGTGCTGGCGCCGCAATGCATTCCTGAAATATCCCGGCAAGGTGACGATGAGCATCGGCCCGGTGATCGACACCACCGGCAAGGAATCGCTCGCGGTGCTGAAGCTGACCGAGAACTGGATCGAAGATGAAATGGCCCGGCTTCCTCCAGCCTCTGCTTGATTTTTCGCTGCCGCCGGCGAAAGCGCCTGCGAGCGGTGTTGGCAAGCCCCGTACGGCAAAGACACGCATCGCAAAATCACCGTCTCGCAATGTGATTGATGCCGACGAACGCAGCATCGCGCTTGACGGCCGGCACGTCGATTACAAACTGGTGCGTCGTCGCGGGCGGCGTGGCGTCGGTTTGAAAATTGACGGCGCCGGCATGACGGTGGCGGCTTCGCTGACCACGCCGATTGGCGCCATCGAGGAAATGATCGGCAAGAATCAGTCCTGGGTGTTGAAAAAACTGGGCGAGTGGACACATCGAAGAATCACGCCGCAACAATGGGTGACCGGCAGTACGATTTCCTATATGGGTGAGCCCGTGACGCTGATGATCGATGCTGGCGCTGGCCGCCCCGGTGCCGAGTTGGCGCAGTCGCATTTATTCGTCCGTGTGAAGTCGTATGGCGCCGAGGATGTGGAAAAAACCGTGGTCGCGTGGATCAAGAAACAGGCCCTGCCGCATCTGGCGCAGCGCGCGTTTTTATTCGCCAAGCTGCACGGCCTGACGCCGCCGCGCGTATTCCTGTCCAGCGCCAATAGTCGCTGGGGCAGCTGCAATTCGCGGCGCGAGGTGCGTTTCTCCTGGCGCCTGATGAAGGCGCGGTCGGCGCTGATCGACTATGTGGTTTGTCATGAACTCGCACATTTACGACATATGAATCATTCCGCCGCGTTCTGGGCCGAGGTTGAGCGGATGTGTCCCGATTACGAGACATTGAAGGCGGAGCTTGATCGCAACGATCACAAGTTTCGCGCGTTTTAATCAAAGGAAATTCATGCAATTGCTGCATACCATGATCCGCGTCGGCGACCTCGACAAGTCGATCGATTTCTACACCAAGGTGCTGGGCATGAAGTTGCTGCGCCGCAAGGATTATCCGGATGGCAAGTTCACGTTGGCCTTCGTCGGTTATGGCGATGAGTCAGAAACGGCGGTTATCGAACTCACGCACAACTGGGATACGAAGAGCTACGACCTCGGCAATGGTTTTGGCCATCTCGCCATCGGCCTGCCCGATGTTTATGCGGCCTGCGATGCAGTCAAGGCCAAGGGCGGTGTGGTGACGCGCGAGCCGGGGCCGATGAAATTCGGCGGCAGTGTGATCGCCTTTGTGCAGGACCCGGACGGCTACAAGATCGAATTTATCCAGATGGCGAAAGCCTGAACGCCATCGGTTGAAAAACGTAGATCGCCTATTGGCGCGGCGTTTGGAGCAAAAATTCTTCAAACACCGCGCCAGTGCTTGAGTTTGGCTATTTTGCCTGAGGTTCGCTGGCGTCGGCGAGCCGCATGAACTCGGCAAGCGACAGTGTTTCCGCGCGACGTTTGGGGTCTATTCCCAGCGCTTCTATCGCCGTTGCCGGCATGAATGGCTTCAAGGTATTCGACAGCGTTTTGCGCCGCTGCCCGAAACCCGCCGTCACAATCTCCGCCAGCCGCTTGTCGCTCTTCGCGCGTGGCCGGTCGACCGGCAATGGCGCCATGCGCACGATCGCGGAGTCAACCTTGGGTGGCGGGTAAAACGCGCCGGGCGGAACGTCGAACAGGCGCTTCATCGCAAAGCGATATTGCAGCATCACCGACAGGCGGCCATAGGCATCGGTGTCGGGCGCGGCGACCATGCGATCAACGACTTCTTTTTGCAGCATGAATGTCGAATCGATAATGTGTTCGGCGAAATCGGCGAGATGAAACAGCAGGGGCGTGGAGATATTGTAGGGCAGGTTGCCGGCGACGCGAAAACGCGCGCCAATCTGGCCAAAGTCGAATTCCAGTGCATCGCTGTCGTGTACGGTAATTTTGCTTTCATTGAACCGTTCTCGCAGCGCTGCGGCCAGCGCACGATCAATCTCGACAACATGCAGATGCCCAAGCGCTGCGATCAGCGGCTCGGTGATCGCGCCAGGGCCGGGGCCGATTTCAACCATCAGCTCGCCGGCCTTGGGGGCGATGGCGTTGATGATGCGCTCGATGTAATGCCGGTCGGTGAGGAAGTGCTGCCCCAGCCGTTTCTTCGGGATCGGTTGCATCAGTCTGTTGCGCCAGCGCGCGCCGTTGCCGCTTGCTGAGCAAGCTCGGCGGCCAGCGCAATCGCTGCAGACATGCTGCCGCTGTCGATGCCGGGCTTCGCTGCCAAATCAAGCGCGGTACCGTGGTCAACTGAAGTACGAATAATCGGCAGGCCCAGGGTGATATTGACCCCTACGCCGAAGCTCGCATATTTGAGTACCGCCAGGCCCTGGTCGTGATACATCGCCAGCACCGCATCGGCGTGCTGCAAATGCTGCGGCGTGAACAGGGTGTCGGCGGGTAGCGGACCGATGAGTTTGAGTCCCTCGCGTTTGAGCGCCTCGACAACCGGCACAATCACCTTGATTTCTTCATCGCCCAGATGGCCCGATTCGCCGGCATGCGGATTGAGGCCCGCCACCAGGATGCGCGGCGCGGCAAAGCCGAATTTGCGGCGCAATTCAGCGTCGAGAATGCGCAGTGTCGCCGTCAGGCCCTCGCCGGTGATGGCCGCCGGCACGTCCTTCAGCGCGAGGTGTGTGGTGGCGAGTGCGACCCGCAGCATCGGCTTGCCGCCGACCAGCATCATCACTACCTGCGGCACAGCAGTTTTTTCCGCGAGATATTCGGTATGGCCCTGGAATTTGCCGAGGCCGGTGATCTTCGCATCATTGATCACGCCCTTGTGGATCGGTGCAGTGACCATGGCGTCGTAGACACCACTGCGACACCCTTCAAGCGCGCGGTCGAGCAGGGCCAGCACATAGGGGCTGTTGGCGGTGTTGAGCTGTCCGGCGATTGCCGATGCGCGCAACGGGATATGTTCTATCGACAACTTCGAAGCATCGATGCCATGGGCCGCAGCACGTTCGGTGATCAAATTGCGGTCGCCGAGGATAACCAGGCGGGCATTGAATTTTTCGTCGGCGCTCCCTGCGGCCAGCAAGGCGCAGAGGTCGGGGCCGATGCCGGCCGGTTCGCCAGAGGTAATGACCAGGACAGGTTTCATGACGGCGCGAGGCGCAAAGATGGAGGCAGAAGCGGGACTGTCCGGCCGCCGGCATGCGCTCGCATGCTCATGCTGGCGCCTCAGCGGGCTCGTTATTTTTCTTCGAGCCGGTATTCGACAAAGGCGCGGTCGCGGGTTTGCCGCAGCCAGTCCTGGTAAGCCTCATCGGCCTTGCGCGCACGTATTGTGTTGCGCGCCAATGCGCGGCGGCGCTCTTCCGAGACGCCCTCGGTGCGGCGTTCAATAACTTGCACCAGATGCCAGCCGAATTGGGTCTGCACCGGGGCACTGATCTCGTTATCGCGCAGGGCGTTCATTGTGCGCTCAAACTCGGGCACGGTATCCCCTGGCGACAGCCAACCCAGGTCGCCGCCCTTGGAAGACGAAGGGTCGTCTGAATGAACCTTGGCCAGTTCGGCGAAGTCGGCGCCGGCGGTGATGCGCTCACGCAGGCGCGCCAGGCGTTCGCGTGCCTCGTTGTCGCTGACTACGCCCTCCTTCTGACGCAGGAGAATATGGCGAACGTGGGTCTGCTGAATGGTCGGCGTCGCGCTGCGACCGCGCTTATCGAGAAGCTTGACGATATGGAAACCGTTTGCGCTACGCAGAATATCGCTGACTTCGCCCGGCTTCAGCGTGTTCAGGGCCTCGAGAAAGATCGCGGGCAGTCGTCCCGATGGACGCCAGCCGAGATTGCCGCCTTGCAGCGCATCGGGTGCGTCAGAAAACTGCGCCGAAATCTGCGCAAACTCTGCGCCCCTGCGCAATTCGGCAAGCGCCTGTGCGGCGCGTTTGCGTCGAACCTCGATCTGCGCGGTAGTTGCCTGCTCGGGCACCTGCACCAGGATATGGGCGAGGCGGAATTCCTGGTCAGTGCTTGCTTCGCGGGTCTCGAGCGCAAGCTGGGTATCGATTTCCGCTTCGGTGACGGTCACATTGCCTTCCACTTCACGTTCGCGCAAGCGGCCGATGATCGACTCGTTGCGGATTTCTTCGCGGAAGCGCTGCCACGGCATGCCATCCTGCTCCAGCAGACGACGGAAATCGGTCATCGACAGATTGTTTTCGTCGGCGATGCGCTGCAATATTTTGTCGAGTTCGCCATCGCTGACGCGAATGCCGGTGTCGCCGGCTTCCTGCACCTGCATGAGGTCGTTGATCATGCGTTCGAGCAACTGCTTTTGCAGCGTATCCTGCGGCGGCAGCGAGGTGCCCTGTTTCTGCAAGCCCTTGACGACCGTTGCGAGGCGCTCGTTGAGATTGTTCAGGGTGATGACATCGTTGTTGACCACCGCGACAATGCGGTCGAGCTGGATGATTCCGCCCTGTTTGGTTGGCGCCGCCAGCTGCGTGTCCAGACGCGGCCCCGGTGCAGGATGGGAAGGTATGAGCGAAGGTACCACGGAGGGAACCAGCGGGTTTTGCGCCGCAGGGGAGGCGAGCTGCGCTGCAGCCGGCAGGGACGCCCCGAGCAAACTGCACAGGACAACGGCGCCGATGCGCAACGGGGATAAAGAAGGGCTCATAGCGGGCATCTCACATTAAATCGGGGCGGCAACAAATTTGATCCCGCCACCGGGGCCGTTGTCAGCGGACAGGATCGTAGTCACGATCATCTGACCGCTTATAGCCAACAATGTTCTGTTTAAGCGTTTCAAACGGATTGATCCCCAGTTTTGACAGCCCTTTGAGTTCAAGCTGGAACTGGATGGAATTGGAATACTGCTGGGTTGCCGTGGCGAAACGATGGGCAACCAGCCTGAATTCCCAACAGCCCTTATTATACTCGACGCCAAACAAGGCCTCGATCAGGCGACGGTCGGAAAGCGAATGATTGGCGCGTGCCAGCAGCGTCCAGCCCGGGGCCATGCGTCCGAACGGCCACTGTGTGGAGATATCGATCTGCTTGAGGGAGTCGCGCGTAAAGCGATAGCTGATATTGAAAATGCGCCCGCCATCGCCATGGTAACGGGCGGCGACATTCGATTTCTGGAACTGGTTTTGCGAGGCGCCATACTGGAAGCTGGAATCCAGGAACCACTGGTCGGATACCTGGCCGGACACCGCTGCCAGCAGGTCCGAGCGCCCGACGCTACCGGCCGTGCCCGAGGCCGCCAGCGTGTTGCTGTTTGACAAGGATACCCGCTGCGTCTGATAGGAGTAGCGCTGGCCGATGGCGGCACGCAGACGTTCAATGCCCGTCAGGTTTTCAATAAATCGTGTGGTTACAGCAGCGGTCAACTGCTTGGAATCCGAAATGCGGTCGCCGCCGATGAACAGGTTGTCGCTGAAAATTTGCGAAAAATTGAAATCGGTTTCAGAGGTGGAAAAGATCGGAATCGTGGACTGTTCGCGATAGGGAACGTACAAAAAAAACAGTCGTGGCTCGAGGGTCTGCGTGTATCCCTGCCCCCCGAACGTGGTCGGCCGCTCGAAGGCCAGCCCGCTATCCAGGCTTAGAATCGGCAGGCTGCGCGTCTGGCTGGCATAACCGATGGTGTTCTGCGTCAGGTCGTAGCGTGTCAGGTGGTAACCGATTTTCGGCGTCAGGTAGCCATAAGGCTTGGTGATCGAATACGCGATCGAGGGGTAGAGCAGCAAACGTCGTCCGTTCACCAAGGTCGGGTGGAGAAATTCCGTCAGCTCGCCGGTGGTATTGAACTCGAACCCCTGTACGCGCGCTGGACGGGCATTGAAGGTGATTTGTGGCGCCAGACGATACGGCGTGACCACCGGCGCCAACGGATCCTGCAGGGTCTGGAAGCTCAAGTGGCGCGCGCTGAGGTTGCCAAAGTCGGAGTTGTAGTTGAGCGCGAAGTCACGCGGCAGGTTGGTTTGTGCGGTGTTGGCGATACGCGTCGACAAATCGCGGAAATAGGCGTCGTCCGAAACTTTTTGGGCGTTGATGCTGCCGCTCCAGCCACGGGTCAGGCCGTTGCCCACCAGGCTTCCAAACACACCCTCAAGATTCTGGTAATGTCGTAGCGACAGCAAATAGCGGTCGCTATCGGCCTTCCGATCATTCGGCAAATATTCAGCGTCGAATTGACCGATGTATTGCTTGCCAAGGTAGCGGACTTCAGAGCCAATCTGGACGCCGCGCTTGCTGAATATCTTTGGCGTAATCGTCGCGTCGTGATTCGGCGCAATATTCCAGTAAAACGGTACCGCCAGTTCGAGCCCGCTGTTTGATGACGAGCCAAAGGTGGGCGTCAACAGGCCCGACTTGCGCTCGTTGTTAAGCGGAAAATTCATGTACGGCACGTACAGGATCGGCACACCTTTGAAAACGATGCGACCGTTGTAGCCGGTGCCGATATTGCTGGCGCGATCAAGCGACAGTTCGGAAACGCGCAGGAACCAGTCTTCTTCGCCGACTTTGCAGGTGGTGTAGGAGGCGCCGAACAGACGTTCCTTGTCCGGCCCTTCGAAGTCCATGCTGCCGGCGGCGCCGCGCGCTTCGTAACGCTGGGTCGGTCGCGTCGGGCTCTTGCCAAAAAAAAACGTCGGCGCCAGCAAGGTGCCGACCTCGGCGTCGATCCGCAGTTTGAGGTTGCTGCCGGTGATCGTATCGCCGTCCCGCTTCAGGCGCAGCGTGCCGGGCGCAAAGGCGGTGTCGGTTTCCTGATCATAGTCGATGCGCTCGGCGAACACTTCAATGCTGTCCTGGCGCAATACAACGCTTCCTTTTGCAGACAAGCTCTTCTGATTGATCCCCGAGATCTCGTCAGCCTCGATCAGGCGCGGCCCGTCCTTGCGCCGCATTAGCAGGGTTCCCGGCGTCGGGATCACGGTATTCGACTTGCGTCCCTCGCTGATCGCCCGGTCAAGCTCGGCCTGATTCGGCGCGGGCGATTGCTGGGCGAATGCTGCCGATGGCGGCAGGGCCACCGCGCCAGCCAGCAGCGGCGCCAGCGCCAATGCCAGGCGGCTGCGGCGAGCCGGGGAGGCGGCACAGAAAGGGCGTCGCACGAAAGGGATCAGGTCCATCAGAAAAATAAGTGCGTGTGAGGATGTTGGGAGACGGACAAAACGCGAGTGGTAAAACGTAAGTGCTGAAACGCAAGTGATAATATCGCCTCAATAACGCCCAACAACCAAATCAAATGAATGATGTAAATGCTGCCGCTCGCATGACGGCTCTTGCTGCATGGCTTAACGCTGTACTGGGCAGGTCCGACTATCTGATCGAACCGGCCTCGGCTGATGCCAGCTTTCGCCGCTATTTTCGCATAACGCTGGCAGGGCAAACGAGCATCGTCATGGATGCGCCCCCGGAACAAGAGGACTGCCACCCGTTTGTCAGGGTGGCGGCGCTGATGGCGGATGCAGGCATGCCCGTCCCGCAGGTCGTGGCGCAGGATCTGGCGCAGGGCTTCCTGCTGTTGACCGATATGGGCAGGCAGACTTATCTGGATGTGCTCACCGAGCATAATGCCGACGCACTGCTGCGCGGGGCGGGCGATACGCTGATCAAATGGCAGCTTGCGTCAAAGCCTGAGGTGTTGCCTGCCTACGATAGCGTCTTGCTGAGGCGCGAGCTTGGCCTTTTCCCGGATTGGTATATCGCCAAACATCTGCGCGCCGAACTGTCGCCGGAGCAGCAACGCACCCTGCAGGATGTGTTCACAACTGTCGTCAATGCCAATCTGGCGCAGGCCAGCGTCTATGTGCATCGTGATTACATGCCGCGGAATCTGATGGTTTGCCCCGAACTTCCGGCCAACGTGCCTGGCGTAATCGATTTTCAGGATGCGGTGTACGGCCCGATCAGCTACGACATCGCCTGCCTGTACAAAGACGCATTCATTTCATGGGATGAAGAACGTGTGCTCGACGGGACCATCCGCTACTGGGAAAAAGCCAAAAAAGCGGGCCTGCCGGTGCCATCGGATTTTGGCGACTTTTATCGCGATGTGGAATGGATGGGTCTGCAGCGCCACCTCAAGGTGCTGGGCATTTTTGCGCGCATCAACTATCGGGACGGCAAGCCGAAATACCTGGCCGATGCGCCCCGATTCGTGAACTATATACGTCGTACTGGCGAGCGTTATACCGCCTTGTTCCCCTTGATCCGGCTGTTCGACAAACTGAAAATTGACGATGGCGTGGAAAAAATAACCGGATATACCTTTTAGGCGGTGTCAGCGGCCTGCCATTGCCCACCTGTGCCCATCCCCCCACTATGAAAAACTACAAGGCCATGATTTTTGCGGCCGGGCGCGGCGAACGCATGCGTCCGCTGACCGATGCCACACCCAAGCCGCTGCTTCGGCTGGGTGGCAAGCGTCTGATCGAATATCAGCTGGAGGCCCTGTCGCGCGCTGGCTTTGCCCGGGTAGTGATCAACACGGCGTGGCAGGGCGCGCAGTTCGAGCCGGCTTTGGGCGACGGCAGAAAGTATGGCCTGGCGATCGATTATTCGCATGAGGGCGAGGCCCTGGAAACCGTGGGCGGTATCGTGAAAGCCGCGCCAATGCTGGGCCCTGAGCCATTTGTAACTACCAGCGGCGATGTCTATACCGACTTCGACTATGGAAAATTGCTGCCGGTGCTGGCGCGCATTGCGCGTGGCGAGATCGACGCCCACTTTGTGCTGGCCAGCAATCCGCCGTTTCATGCCGAGGGTGATTTTGCGATTCAACAGGGGCTGGCCAGTCGCATTGGACTCCGTCTCAACTATTCCGGGATCGCCTGCTGGCACCCGAAGCTGTTTGCCGGTTTCGTTGCGGGCGAAAAGAAGAAACTGTTCCCTTGGGCGAATGCACTGGTGGATGCGGGGCGGGTATCAGCCGAGCATCACGCGGGCTTATGGGAAAACATTGGTACGCCGCAGCAAATGGACGCACTAAGCCGTAAAATAAGGGCCTGACCAATTTTCAACGAATTATTGCCCGATAAGTGTAAACGCACGGGCACACGCATCGCTTGCCTGAAAGGCTGAACATGAAACGCGAACTCCTGCCGGTCCCGGTTGTTGTCCCAAATGTCAAGGCGCACGCCAAGCGTCGTGCGCGACTGACAAAAATCTTGAAAGAAGGATTGCTGCTGGTGCCGACTTCGCATGAGCGCGCGCGCAACGCCGATTCGCACTACGACTACCGCTGGGACAGCTACTTTTATTATCTGACCGGCTTCCGCGAGCCCGAAGCCGTGGTTGCCATCACCCTGGGCAAGAAGCCGCGCCACATCTTGTTCTGCCGCGACAAGAATCTGGAACGTGAAATCTGGGACGGTTTCAGGTTCGGCCCGGCCATGGCCAAGGAAGTCTTCGAGTTCGATGAAGCCTATTCCATTACCGAATTGGAATCGCGCATTCCCGAGTTGATGACCAATTGCGATGTGGTGCATACCCCGCTGGGCGCCGACGCCGAATGGGATCAATCGATCAGCCGCTGGCTGAATGCTGTGCGCGCCAAGATTCGCACCGGCGTCACCGCACCGGTGGAATTGAAAGATGCGCGCCATACGCTGAACGCGATGCGCCTGATCAAGGATGAGGTCGAGATCGATATCATGGCCAGGGCCGGAAAAATTTCCTCGGATGCGCATGTGCGCGCAATGAAACTGGCCAAGCCGGGTATGTTCGAATACCAGGTCGAAGCCGAAGTGCTGCACGAATTCATCCGCAACGGTGCGCGCCAGCCCGCCTACGGCAGCATTGTTGCGGCGGGCGCCAATGCCTGCGTGCTGCATTACCGCGAGAATTCCGCGCCGCTCCGCAAGGGCGATCTGATGCTGATCGACGCCGGCTGCGAGCTGGAAAGTTACGCCGCCGATATCACCCGCACCTTCCCGATTGCGTCCAAATTCAGCGGCCCGCAAAAAGATATCTATGAACTGGTGCTCGAATCCCAGCTCGCCTGTATCAAGGCGGTCAAGCCGGGCGCACCGTTCGGCAAATATCACGAGGTCGCCGTCAACGTGCTGGCACAGGGGTTGATTGATCTGAAGCTTTGTAAAGGCAGCCTCGCCAGGGTGGTTGAAACCGAAGCCTACAAACAGTTTTATATGCATCGCGCCGGCCATTGGCTGGGCCTCGATGTGCATGATGCCGGCGACTATAAGCGCGGCGGCAAATGGGTAGCGCTGGAGCCAGGTATGGTATTGACGGTAGAACCCGGTCTGTACATCCGCCCGGCGGACAATGTGCCCAAGCACTTTTGGGATATCGGTGTGCGCATCGAAGATGATGTGCTGGTCACCAAGACCGGCAATCGCGTCCTGACGGCAAGCTGTCCGAAATCCGTCAAGGATATCGAAGCGCTGACGGCGGGCTGAACGGCCAAGCAGTAAGCGACCGATCGACCGGACAGCATGAACGTACTCGTCATTGGTGCCGGGCCGGTAGGCGCTACTTTCGCCCTGCTCGCCAGACTTGCGGGCATGGACGTGACCCTGCTGGAGGCACGCGAAGGACCTTCGCGTGAAGGGCGGACGCTGGCGCTTTCCTGGGGGAGTCGCGAGATTCTCGACGAGGCCGGGGCTTGGAGCCACGCACTGCAAGCTACCCCGATCTACTCGATCCACACCTCGCAAAAAGGTGGCTTTGGCCGCGTCGATCTGTCGCGCGAAGACGGCGGCGTGGCCGCACTCGGTTATGTGCTGAGCTATGCCGATTTGCAGGCGGCGCTGGACGCCGAACTCGAGCATCAGGGTATTGCTGTCACCCGCGGGGCGATTGTGTCGGCCATCAATCAGGCCAGCGACTGCGTAGAGATTCGTTACGCTTTGCCGGGCGGCGAACAGCAGGTCAACGCGGATATCGTGGTGCTTGCTGACGGTGGTGCGAATCTCGGCAAGGTACCGGCGATTGTGGTCGCTGAAAAAGACTACGGCCAGGTCGCGCTGCTTGGCCAGATCTCGGCAGATGAACCGCATCGTCACCGCGCATTTGAGCGGTTTACCGGCGAGGGGCCGGCTGCCTTGTTGCCCAAGCTGGGTGAGCGCGACTACTCGATGGTCTGGGTAGCGGCCCCGGAACGTATCGAGGCCTTGAAGGAATTGGAGGGCAACGCGTTTTGCGCAGCGTTCCAGGATCATTTTGGGTACCGGGCAGGCAAGTTTTTGACCGTGGGCAATCGGCGCAGTTACCCGTTGAAATTGCGCACTGTATCGTCGCCGGTAGCCGGACGCATAGTGGTGATCGGCAATGCTGCCCAGGCGCTGCATCCCGTTGCCGGCCAGGGATTCAATCTCGGGCTGCGCGACGCTGCCGATCTTGCGCAGGGGCTTGCAGAACATGGCGATCTCGCCGACGACGCACGCCTGTCGCGCTATGCGGCGACCCGCGCGCAGGATGTGACCCGCAGTGTCGGCTTCACGGATTTTTTGGTGGGCGCATTTTCGCGCGATGACGCCCTGCTGCGCATGCCACGCGGTCTGGCTTTGGCGGTAGTTGATTTGCTGCCGTTTGCGCGTCGTGCGCTGGCCCGACGCATGCTGTTCGGCGCGGCGCGTTGAGCAGAAAGCAGCACACAACCATGGCAACTGCATCCAACCGTATTGTCATTATTGGCGCGGGCCCGGTCGGGCTTGCATTTGCGCTGGCGGTAGCACGACTGCGTGGCCTGGATGTCACCGTGATTGAACGCCGGGCGCTGTCGACCAATCAGCTCATGGACGGATTTGATCATCGCGTTTATGCGCTTTCCCCGGGCTCACGCGCGCTACTGCAGGAGTTGGGGGTATGGCAGCTGCTCGACAGCACGCGCATTGCGCCGATCCGCGCCATGCAGGTGTTTGGCGATGCCGGCGACGAGCAAGCAGGTGAAATCGATTTCAGCCAGGGGGGCCCGCTGGCATTTGTCGTCGAGCATGCGGCGTTGATGAATGCCATGCAGGCGGCGGTGAGCGTGCAATGCGACCGCATTCAGGTAATCGATAACGCCGAAGTTGCTGCGATCGACTTTGCGTATCCCGCCGGCGGTGTCGAAATCAGGCTGGCTGATCAGGCCACAATTGTGGAGGCGGCGTTGTTGGTTGCTGCCGACGGCAGCGCGTCCCGCGTGCGCGGCATGGCGGGCATCGATACGCAGGTCAAAGACTACGGCAGCGATGGTGTGGTCGCCAATTTTCGCGCCGCTCGCGGGCATGGCGGCGTGGCGCGGCAATGGTTTTCTGCGCAGGGCGTGCTGGCCTATTTGCCATTGCCGGGGGATCGGGTGTCGATTGTCTGGTCGGTCCCGACCGGCCGCGCAGCAGAATTGGAGGCGCTGGACGCTGGCGCGTTTTCCGCAGCGGTTGCGGCGGCCGGAAACAATGCGCTGGGCGAACTTGCGCTGACCTCATCGCGCGCGCGCATCCCGCTCAAACGGATGACGGCGGCTCAATGGGTGCAGCCGGGCCTGGCCCTGATCGGCGATGCCGCGCATTCGATTCATCCCTTGGCAGGTCAGGGCGCAAACCTTGGTTTTGCCGACGTTGCAGCGCTGTTTGCAGTGTTGCGCGATCGGTCGCCGCTATCGAGCCCGGGTGATGTTGCGATACTGCGTCGCTATGAGCGTGCCCGACGGGAGGACGCTTGGGCAATGGGCGAAATTACCGATAATCTGCGCTCGCTGTACCTGAGCGACGGCGCCTTGGCAAAAATTGTGAGGCGCGGCGGACTGAATATGGTCAACCGTCTGTCGGCGACGAAAGCGATGTTGATCGCGCACGCCATAAAATAACGTTATGGTGTTGGTGAACCAACGCGCTGCCCGGCAATCAGATGTTTCTGGCCCAAATTACCCCGCTGCTCTGACCGCAAAGGATTCTGTCGTGAAATTTTCAAAACTGGTGAAATTAGTATTGGCGGCGTCGCTCGCGATAAGTGGCCTGATGACTGCCGACGTCGCAATAGCCAATCCCGATCTGGTCAAAAAGGAAGTAGAGAAAAAATTTCCTGAAGTCAAAATAGAACGTGTGACCAAAACGATCTATGGCGGCTTGTATGAAATTTTTGCGGGCAGTGAAATTCTGTATACCGATGAAAAGGTAAATTTTCTGGTACTCGGAAATCTGATTGATGCCCAGACGCGCAGCAATATTACCGAGGCGCGCATGCAGAAACTGACGGCGATCAAATTCGATGATTTGCCGCTTGAGCAGGCCATCAAGCTGGTGCGAGGCAATGGGTCCCGTCGCATGGCGATTTTTGCAGACCCGAACTGCGGGTACTGCAAGCGCTTCGAGCAGGACGTCAACCAGCTCGAAAATGTTACCGCCTACATATTCACTTATCCGATCTTGTCGCCGGATTCGATGACCAAGTCAAAGTCAATCTGGTGCTCGCCGGATCGCCTCAAGGCATGGCAGGACCAAATGCTGCGAGGCCAGGCACCCACCGCCGCCGGCACCTGCGAATCGCCGGTGGACAAACTGGTGGCGCTAGGTCAGCGCCTGCGCATCAACGGCACGCCGACGACTTTCTTTGAAAATGGCGAACGCATTTCGGGCGCGATCCCGAGGGAGCAGATCGACGCCAAACTGATCGCTGCGGGTCCGTCTGCCGCGAAGGCCGCCGCGAACAAATAATTGCAGTCATCAGCAAGACCGTTCAACAAAAAGGGTGCCAGCGGCACCCTTTTTGTTGAATGTGGGGGTGCCATTATCAGCCTGCTTTGGCAGCGGCGGACACAATGAAAAGCGCGACGCATAAACCCAGTCCGGCCAGCCATATCAGCGAACGCAACGACGCGCGGTCGCTCAGGTAGCAATAGAGGTAGATAATCCGCACCGCGATGAAGAGGGCTGCCAGTGTGCTGACAATAGCTGCCGGGACCGCGGCCAGGTGCGCAATAATCACGCCGGACGCAAACAGCGGAAAAGCTTCGAAGCAATTCAGATGCGCGGCATAGGCGCGCTTCTTCATGCCCTCCTGGTTTGCCAGCCAGTCGCGGGGAGCGCGGTTGTTGTAGCTGCGATCATATTTGGCGATACCAACAGCCACAAACGGCATGAGGCCGGCAATAAGTACGCACCAGAAGGCAATGGTCATGGAACACTCCTGTTAAATTGTGTTGGCGATGTGGCCCCAGATTATCGGGCCTGAGGTGGCGCTTGCACCGGTGTCTGGGGCGGTATTATGGATGCCGTCGCCGCATTCGGATCGTAACCGCGCGGCAGCAATACCCACATGCGGCCCTGCTGCTTCATCTTGCCAGCCTGGCTGCCAGCCGCATCGCCAAATCCCCAAAAGAAATCAGCACGCACTGCACCGTTGATTGCCCCTCCTGTGTCCTGAGCCACCATCAAACGATTCAATTCGTTCCTGGTATTGGGGAAAGTCGTCGATAGATAAACCGGCACGCCCAGCGGGATCACGCGCGGATCTACTGCGATCGAGCGCTCGGCAGTCATCGGTACGCCCAGCGTACCGATGGGGCCGGTCAAATCAGCCGGCAATTCCTTGAAAAATATATAGCTTGGATTACCGTTCATGAACTGCTGCACTTTGGCGGGATTCCGGCGTGCCCATTCCTTGATGCCCTGCATGGAAGCGCGCTCGGGCTTGATTTCACCGCGACGGATCAGCAAACCGCCCAGCGATTTGAAGGGATGGCCATTCTGATCGGCGTAGCCAACGCGCATTCGGCTGCCGTCAGGTAACTGAATCTGCCCCGAACCCTGGATCTGCAAAAAGAAGGACTCGATCGCATTATTCACCCAGGCGATTTCGAGACCGCGTAGAGGGGGCGCAGCGCTATCGCCATCAATATCGCTGCGCTCCAGGTAAGGTACCAGCTTGTTGCCAACGAGGCGTCCGCGCAGGCGGCGATTTTTAAGATCCGGGTAGACCTCGGCCAAATCGACCGTAATCAGGTCCTGGGGCGGTCCGTAAAGCGGGTAGCGGAATTCTGCACTCGGTGTGCGGCTGCCGCGCAGCAAGGGTTCGTAATAGCCAGTGACCAGACCAGTATCGGTTTCATCGGCGTTGATGACCCGGAACGGCTCAAAGTCGTCGATAAAAAACTGCCTGACCTCAGCGGCCTGCGAAAGTGTGCTTGTCTTTGCTTGCAACTTGGTCAGTGCTGCCGCGTGCGCACACACGCCCTGCCACTCAGGCTTACTTGTCAGCACCGCACAGCCTTGCACAAACGCATTCAGTGCCTCGCTGGGGTCATCTGTGGCAAATTTGGGCAGCTCTGACCATTCGCTGCGTTCCATGCGGCCGCGCACCGCTTCGGTGACGGGAGGCGTGACGACCGGTGGCAGTGTGACCACAGGTGCGGGCTCCGGCGTCTCCGGGGCTGGACATATTGGGCAGGCGGCACCCTGGCCCGCGCAAGGCATGGTCACTGGCAACCCGGTAGAGGTGGCGCAACCGCCGATTATGGCGGCGATGAATGGAGCGAGGACCGTGCTCAGGCTGGCGCGAAGATACGAGGTGATGACTGGAGAAGTTGGCATGCGCGGAGTATACAATCGGCACAATTTAAAAATTGCGGGAGGCCCCCATGGGTTGGGTATTTTTACAGGTGTTTCTGGCGTTCGGAATGGGCGTGCTGATTGTCTGGTGGACTTGGCCCAAGAGCAAAAAACCGGACAAAGCCGCCAGTTCAGCAGAAGAGCTGGCCGCCAGCGATAAAAAATAGGCGCATTGTTCAGGGCCTCGGTGCCCAATTGTCAATGCAGCACGCGCGGCACCGACAATGTGAACTCCGGAATCACGGCGTCGAATTTGGTACCGTCCTCCGCCAGCATCTGGTAGGTGCCACGCATGGTGCCGACGATGGTGTTGATCGATGAGCCGCTGGTGTACTCGAAATGCTCGCCGGGCTTGAGCATGGGTTGTTCGCCGACCACGCCCATGCCGCGTACTTCCTGTACCTGGTTGTCGGCGTCGGTGATAAGCCAGTAGCGGCTGATCACTTGCGCGGATACCTGGCCGACGTTTTCGATGCGGATGGTATAGGAGAATACATACTGGTCGTTTTCCTCATCCGATTGATCCGGCAGAAAAAACGATTGTGCAGTGACTTTGATATTGTATTTTTTGGCTTCGCTCATTTGGGAATCCTATCATGTGCGTTCGGCCGGTCGAAAGCCAAGTCCGGGAATCCCGGTCAGATGCGAATTTCATGCGCAAGTTCGCGTAAAATCCATGCATCATGACCTTTCGAATTGCTCCCTCTATTTTGTCCGCCGACTTCGCCCGCCTGGGTGAGGAGGTTCGCAATGTTATCGACGCTGGCGCCGATGTCATCCATTTCGACGTCATGGACAACCATTACGTGCCAAACCTGACCATCGGCCCGCTGGTGTGCGAAGCAGTGCGGCCGCACGCCAAACGCGCAGATGGCGTCAAAGTGCCGATCGATGTGCACCTGATGGTGAAGCCGGTTGATCGTATCGTGCCGGACTTTGCCAAGGCGGGCGCCGACATTATCTCCTTTCATCCGGAAGCCTCCGAGCATATTGACCGCACGCTGGGACTGATTCGTGAATGCGGCTGCAAAGCGGGGCTGGTCTTCAATCCGGCGACTTCGCTGTCCTATCTAGACCACGTGATGGACAAGATCGATCTGATTCTGATCATGTCGGTAAACCCGGGTTTCGGCGGACAGAAATTCATTCCGGCGGCATTGGCAAAATTACGCGAAGCGAAGCAGCGCATTGCGCAGTCAGGCCGTGAGATCTGGCTGGAAGTCGATGGCGGCGTCAAGACCGATAACATCGCGGAAATCGCCAGGGCGGGCGCCGATACCTTTGTGGCCGGTTCAGCCATTTTCGGCGGCGGCAACTACCCGCAGAAAATCGCGGCGATGCGCACCGAGTTGGCGAAGACGGGCGCATGAGTGGCGTTATGCCATCCTCTGCCATGCTCGATGGATCGCAACAAGCCAATGCTTCATGCTCAAGCACTGGCGCGGCGTTTGAGGCAAGCGCCTTGGAGATGCCCGTCGATGCTGGCTCTCCGGCCAATGCCCCATTAGCGGTCACAGAGACCAAAAAAATCCGCTACCGGGCCAAGCCCAAGTTCACTTTTCCTATTCACGTCAAGGCGGTCCTGCTCGATCTCGACGGCACGTTGCTCGATACCGTGGGTGACATCATTACCGCGGCCAATATGATGCGTGCCACGCTGGGCTTTGCGCCGCTTGACTCTGCCATCATTCGCAATTTCGTCGGCAAGGGCATTGCCAATCTGGTCGCCAAAACGCTGAAGGACGCGGTTGGCGAAGTGGGCCCGACTGCGCTGAAGGTGGCGGTGGCAAACTTTGAGCGCCAGTACGAAGCGTGTTTCACCACTACCAGCAAGCCGTATCCGCACGTACTTGAAGGACTCGATGCGCTCAAGGCCGCCGGCTTCCGGCTCGGTTGCGTGACCAACAAGGCTGAAAAATTTACCGTACCCTTGCTGGTCGCGACCGGCTTGCGTGAATACTTCGAGATTGTGGTGTCGGGCGACACGCTGGCCGAGAAGAAGCCGCATCCCCTGCCGCTTAGACATGCCGCCACATTCTTCGGCGCCAAGACCAGCGAGATGCTGATGATCGGGGACTCGAGCAACGACGCGGAAGCTGCCCGCGCTGCCGGCAGCCCGGTGTTGATCGTTCCCTACGGCTATAACGAGGGCGTCGAATTGCGTGGTCTCGATTGCGATGCGTTTATCGATGATATCCCCGTCGCCCTGAAATTCGTTAAACTAGCGGTGTAGGCAAGCCTCTCAAATCCTTTCTCCTTCGATCATGCGTGTTTTTACAAATCCGGTTTCATGGTGGCGGTGGCAAATCTGGCGCTGATCCTTGCGCGTCCCTGTCTTGCCCGGCAGCACCCGTCCAACCGTATTTGCTGAAATACATCATGACCGAATCCGACTTCCAGCGCCTTGTGGCGCTTGGCTACAACCGAATACCGGTAACGCTCGAGACCTTCGCGGACCTTGATACGCCGCTGTCAATTTATCTCAAGCTTGCCAACCGGCCGCACTCCTATCTCCTCGAATCCGTCATCGGTGGCGAACGCTCTGGGCGCTATTCCATCATTGGTCTGCCGGCGCGTGAATGGCTTGAAGTTCGTGGGCGGGAAGTCGCCGTGGTCCGCGCCAAAACCGGCGGAGCGAGCGAGAAAATCGAACACAAGTTTGTCGAGGATCCCCTTGCCTTTGTCGATAAATATCGCCTACGCTTCAGGGCGGCGCCGATCGACGGTCCGCTGCGTTTCGCAGGTGGTCTGGCCGGCTATTTTGCCTATGATACGGTTCGTTATATCGAGGCCAGACTCGCCAAGCACTTGGATGACAAATTTGCCACCAAGCATGATCCCCTGGGTGTGCCTGACATCGTGTTGATGTTGTCGGACGAGCTTGCCGTGGTTGATAACCTGTCCGGCAAATTGCATTTAATTGTGTATGCCGACCCTTCCCAGCCTGATGCCCTGGTCAATGCCCGGCGACGTCTGACCGAATTGCGCATTGGGCTGCGTAGCCAGGCGCCCTTGCCGGTCTATGTTCCGGGTGGCGCGCCGACCACGCCGAAATCCGAAATCGGTGAGGAAGCGTTCCTCAAGGCGGTTGCCAAAGCCAAGCAGTATATTGTCGACGGCGACATCATGCAGGTGCAGATTTCGCAGCGCATTTCGCAGGCTTTCGATGCGCCGCCGATCAATCTTTATCGCGCGCTGCGTTCCATCAATCCCTCGCCGTACATGTTTTATTTCGATATGGGTGAGTTTCATATCGTTGGTGCATCGCCGGAAATTCTGGTGCGACAGGAAGGCAAGAAGGTTACCCTGCGACCGATCGCCGGTACTCGCAAACGTGGCGTCACCACGGAGCAGGACCAAGCGCTGGAAACCGAATTGCGCAACGATCCCAAGGAGCTGGCCGAGCATTTGATGTTGATTGATCTGGGCCGCAACGATATCGGTCGCGTCGCCAAAGTTGGCAGTGTGAAAGTTAGCGAACAGTTCGTGGTTGAACGTTATTCGCATGTCATGCATCTCGTCTCCAATGTGGATGGTGAAATCAATGACGGTGTCGGGCCGATAGATCTGTTGCGCGCCACTTTTCCAGCAGGAACCGTGACCGGTACCGCCAAGGTGCGTGCGATGGAAATCATTGATGAACTGGAGCCCTCGAAGCGGGGCATCTACGCCGGGGCAGCCGGTTATCTTGGCTTCAACGGTAATATGGACCTGGCGATTTCAATCCGTACCGGTATTGTCAAGGATGGCGTGTTGTATGTGCAGGCCGCAGCTGGAATCGTCGCTGATTCGGTCGCCGAACTGGAGTGGCAGGAAACCGAGAACAAGGCCCGGGCCTTGTTGCGTGCCGCCGAAATGGTGGCCTCGGGAATCGATTCGACAGGTTGAGAGACAGATATGAATGCAATGATTGATTTGCGCAGCGATACCGTCACCAGGCCGTCCGCCGGCATGCGCGCGGCGATGGCCGCCGCGGACGTGGGCGATGATGTATTCGGTGACGATCCCACGGTAAATGCCTTGCAGGCGCGCGTTGCGGAAATGGCGGGCATGGAGGCCGGGCTGTTCCTGCCGACCGGGACGCAAAGCAATCTAGTGGCGTTGATGTCACACTGCCAGCGTGGCGAAGAGTACATCGTGGGTCAGGATGCGCACACCTATAAATACGAAGGCGGTGGAGCGGCGGTTCTGGGCAGCATTCAACCGCAGCCGCTGGAAAATGCGCCGGATGGAACGATCCCTGTCGCCAAGATCCGTGCTGCGGTCAAGCCTGATGACGCGCACTTCGCACGCACCCGCCTGATTGCGATGGAGAACACCATTGGCGGCAAGGTGATCCCGGAAAGCTATCTGGCTGAAGTGCGGGCCTTCGCAGTTGGTGCGAAGCTGAATACCCATCTCGACGGCGCCCGCGTGTTCAACGCTGCCGTCAAAACAAAACGCGATGTCAAAGATATCTGTCGGTATTTCGATTCCGTATCGCTGTGCCTATCCAAAGGGCTGGGTACGCCGGCAGGTTCGGTATTGTGCGGCGCGCGTGATTTCATCGGCGTGGGTCATCGCTGGCGCAAGATGCTGGGCGGCGGAATGCGCCAGGCTGGCGTGCTGGCGGCAGCCGGGCTCTACGCGTTGGAGCACAATATCGAGCGTCTTGCCGAGGACCACGAACACGCTGCCTATCTGGCAAGGGCGCTGGCCGAAATTCCGGCGCTGCAGGTTTCGACGCCTGACACCAATATCCTGTTTGTGGACGTTCCGGTCGAGCAATGCGCCGCGCTGGCGCAGCATCTTCGCCAGCACGACATCATGGTGCTGGTGGGGCCGAAGACTCGTCTGGTCACGCATCTTGATGTATCGCGACTGCAGATTGACCAGGTGATCGCCGCGTTCCGGTCTTTTTTTGACCGCGCTCAATAGCCGGTTGCCCAGGAGGGCGCATGTTGCTGATGATCGATAATTACGACAGTTTTACCTACAATCTTGTGCAGTATTTTGGCGAGTTGGGCGAACAGGTTGTCGTCAAGCGAAACGACGAAATTTCGGTGGCCGGTATCGAGCAGTTGGGTCCGGATCGGATCGTCATTTCCCCCGGTCCCTGCTCGCCGACCGAAGCGGGTGTTTCGGTGTCGGTGATCGAGAAGCTGGCGGGCAAGCTGCCGATACTCGGTGTTTGCCTGGGGCATCAAAGTATCGGCCAGGCGTTCGGCGGCAGAATTATCCACGCCAAAACCTTGATGCACGGTAAAACTTCGCAGGTAACACATACGAACGTTGGCCTGTTTGCGGGCCTGCCATCGCCATACCGGGCGACGCGCTATCACTCCTTGGTGATTGAGCGGGAAACTTGTCCGGATTGCCTGGAAATCACCGCCTGGACTGATGACGGAGAAATCATGGGTGTGCGCCACAAAACACTGGCCGTGGAAGGTGTGCAGTTTCATCCAGAGTCGATCATGACCGAGCACGGGCATGCGCTTCTCGCCAATTTTTTGAAGATGACGACTTAGAGCTTGTCCGTAAATAAGACGCGATGCCTGACTTGCCCTTTTTGCCTCACTCTGCGTTGCGTTTCCTTGCAATGGCTTGCCATTGCTGCGAAAAGCGCGCCTTGATTGAGACAAAAATTGCGGCGTCATGCATTCGCGCTTATTTACGGACAAGCTCTTAGAACGCGCATCTCGACAACCCGGAGCATAAAGCAGATGTTTACCCCTCAAGAAGCGATCAACCGGCTATCAGACAAGCGCGAAATTTTCTTTGATGAAATGGTCGACCTTTTCCGGCAGGTGATGGAAGGCAAGGTCACGCCGGTGCAACTTTCGGCGATTTTGATGGGCTTGCATGTAAAAACGGAAAGCGTGTCCGAGATCGCAGCTGCAGCGCAGGTGATGCGTGAATTTGCCACCAAAGTGGACGTCGGCGATATGGCCAACCTGGTGGACACCTGTGGCACGGGTGGTGACAAGGCGCACACCTTCAATATTTCAACTACGGCGGCATTCGTCGCTGCGGCAGCAGGTGCCAGGGTAGCCAAACATGGCGGACGCTCGGTGTCTTCAAAATCGGGCAGTGCCGATGTGCTTGAAGGCCTGGGGGTCAATCTGAGTCTGACACCGACACAGGTTGCGGATTCGATCCGGCAGATTGGTGTCGGCTTCATGTTCGCGCCCAATCATCATCCCGCGATGAAATATGCAGCGCCCGTCCGCAAGGAGCTGGGAATGCGGACAATCCTCAATATTCTGGGGCCGTTGACCAATCCCGCCGGGGCGCCGAATCAGGTGATGGGTGTTTTTCACGCCGATCTGGTGGGAATTCAGGCGCGGGTGCTGAAACAGCTGGGGTCGCGGCATGTGATGGTGGTGCACGGCGAAAACGGGTTGGACGAAATTTCCATCTCCGGCCCCACCTATGTTGCCGAGCTGAAGCACGGGTTCGTCACTGAATACAAAATTGAGCCCAAACAGTTCGGGCTCGATGTCGCATCGCTCGACTTTGTCAAGGCGGCGGATGGCGAGGCATCCAAGGCGATGGTGCTCGCCGTCCTCGACAATCAGGCAGGGCCCGCCAAGGATATTGTGATGCTTAACGCCGGCGCAGCGATTTATGTATCCGGGCTTGCGAACGATCTTTGGGGTGGCGTCACCAAGGCGCGGGAAATGATTGAATCCGGCAAGGCGCGCGACAAGCTGAGTGAACTGGTCAAATTTTCTGCCGCGATCAAAAGCTAAGGCGCACCGTGTTGGATATTTTGCAGAAAATATTGGCCACCAAGCATGACGAGGTGGCCGCCGCAAAACGCCTCATACCGATTGAGGAATTGCGTGCGCGCGCCGCCGAGGCGGCTCCAGCGCGCGATTTCCTTGCCGCGATTGCAGCAAAGCACGCAGCGGGTAAACCGGCGGTCATTGCCGAAATCAAGCAGGCGAGTCCCAGTGCGGGCGTGTTTCGCGCTGGTCTCGCCAGCGAAGTTGCCATGTTCGAGCCGGCGCGTTTCGCTGCCAGCTACGAGGTGCATGGCGCCGCATGCCTGTCGGTGCTGACTGATCGTGATTATTTCCAGGGCAGTGCGGATGACCTGATTGCGGCCCGTGCAGCCTGCAGATTGCCGGTGTTGCGCAAGGACTTTGTCGTTGACCCTTACCAGATCGTGGAAGCGCGCGCGATGGGTGCAGATGCCGTATTGTTCATCATCGGCGCTGTTGATATCGGGAAATTCCGCGAATGGGAAGATTTTGCCAATTCGCTGGGATTGGCAGTGTTGGCGGAATCTCATTCTGAAGTCGAGCTGGATCATGCGCTGACGCTGAAAACCCCGCTAATCGGCATTAATAACAGAGACTTAAAAAAATTCAGCACGGATATCAATACCACGCTCGCCCTGAAGTCGAAGGTTTCGCGGGAAAGAACCGTGGTGTCGGAAAGTGGTATCAGCAGTCCGCAAATAGTCGACACCATGTGTGCTGCCGGTGTAAATACGTTTTTGGTTGGGGGCGCCCTGATGAGTCGGAAGGACCCCGGATTGGGCCTCGATGAGTTGTTTGGAAGCCGCCTTTTGGCTTGAGGGGCGGGCCCTTGGTTGTTGCGTAAACGCAACAGGCACCCTCTCGCGGAGCTAATTTGTACAGCTATGCTTGAGCAACCATCCAAATTTTGGCTAATATGGTATTGGCTTCTTAAAAGACTTTCGCAAATTCAGCTGTGCGGGGAAGTCGCTGTTCGGGTGTTGTTGCCCTCTTTGAAATTAGAGATGCCTTTACCCTCTGCGCCGTCATCTGCAGCTTAAAGTTACATACCTCAATAGCAATAACAAGCTTTAACTTAACCCCCCCAAAGGAGATTTTTGATGAACAAGAAACTGATCGCTCTTGCAGTAGCTGCTGCCACACTGGCGCCAGTTGTTGTCATGGCGCAAACCGCGAACCCGGTTACGTTGTACGGTCGTCTGTATGGAACGTTCGAGTCAGTTCAGTCGACCAATGGTCT
>JANMXS010000335.1:0-7338 GCA_031394335.1 Burkholderiales bacterium | reverse complement strand
GGCCGCTTCATCGAGCGTAACCAGCGCCTGCTCTCCGCCGGCAAGTTGCTTGAGACTTATCTTGCCAGCAGCAAGCTCGTCTGCGCCCAAGATGATAGCAAAGCGCGCGCCACTGCCGTCCGCTTTCTTCATCTGCGACTTGAAACTGCCTACGCCGCCATCCGTCGACCCGTGCACCGCCACCGCCAACCCGCGGTCGCGCAACTGCTCGGCGATCTGCCAGGCCGCAGCCTGTGCTTCAGCCGCGTAGACCACATAAGCATCCAGCGTGTCCAGCGTCGCCGGTGGCGTCTCCGCCAGCAACATTATCACCCGCTCCACGCCGACACCGAAGCCGCATGATGGCGCGGGCTTGCCGCCGAGCTGCTCAATCAAACCATCGTAGCGGCCGCCGCCGGCGATGGTCAGTTCCCAATCACGCCCCTTGGCGATGAACTCGAACACGGTGCGATTGTAGTAATCGAAGCCGCGCACCAGACGCGGGTTGACGATATAGGCAAGTCCAGCCGCCTCCAGCATCGCTTTGACCCCGTCGAAGTGGGCACGTTCAGCTTCGCCCAGATATTGCGCCAGCTTCGGCGCGGCATCGACCAGGGCCTGCATTTTCGGGTTCTTGGTATCGAGCGTGCGCAGCGGATTGGTGTACAGACGGCGCTTGCCGTCCTCATCCAGTTGATCCTGGTGCGCTTCAAAATACTTGACCAGCGCCTCACGGTGCGAAACGCGCGCGGCCGCGTCGCCGATCGAATTAATGTGCAGCTGAACATTCTCGAAGCCCAGCCGCTTCCACAGCCGCGCCAGCATCACGATTTGCTCGGCATCAACATCCGGCCCGGCAAAGCCAAGCGCTTCCACGTCAAACTGGTGAAACTGCCGGTAGCGCCCTTTCTGCGGACGTTCATGGCGGAACATCGGACCCCAGGTCCAGACGCGCTTGGGGCCGTCGTAAATCAGGTTATGCTCGATCGCGGCGCGTACCAGGCCGGCGGTAGCTTCCGGGCGCAAGGTCAGCTTCTCGCCATTCATGCTGTCCTCGAAGGAATACATTTCCTTCTCGACGATGTCGGTGACTTCACCGATCGAACGCACGAACAGCGGCGTCGGCTCGACCACCGGCGTACGCATCAGGCGATAACCGTATTGCTCGAAAACCTCGCGGGTGGTGTCTTCCAGAAACTGCCAGAGGGGTGCGTCCTGCGGCAGCAAATCGTTCATGCCGCGGACTGCTTGGATGGTTTTACTCATGAGGCGGAATGAATGGGCGGACGAAGTCCCGCAAAACACGAGATTTTACAGGTATTTAGCCACTTTTAGCCAGCCAAATCTGCGCGCGGACGGCATTCGCAGCCGTCGAAAATGCCCTGAGCATTTAACGTAGATCCAGCATTGGTGCGGTGTTTGAAGCATTTTTGCCCCAAACGGCAAGCGGGGCGCGGGGTTTGCTTTTTAATGCTGGCCACACACCCGGGATGCGGATGCCCGCAGCGGGTAATCAGGCAACGACCTTGATCGGAATCTCTTTCTTGCGCGAACGGTGCCTGGGTCCTTCCGAACCCGGCGCATAGTTCTTGCGTACATAGTCATCAACCAGCGCCTGGAACTCTTCGGCAATGCGATCCCCTTTGAGCGTCACTGCCTTCTCGCCATCGATATACACCGGCGCTACCGGCCGTTCACCGGAGCCCGGCAGCGAGATACCGATATGGGCCAGCTTGGATTCGCCGGGGCCATTGACCACGCAACCCATCACCGCGACATGCATATCTTCCACTCCGGGATATTGGCCTTTCCAGATCGGCATCTGGTTACGCAAATATCGCTGGATGCTCTCGGCCAGTTCCTGGAAAACGGTACTGGTGGTGCGACCGCAGCCCGGGCAGGCCGCGACCATCGGCGTGAACGAACGCAGGCCCATGGTCTGCAGGATTTCCTGCGCGACGATGACTTCCCTGGTACGGTCACCACCCGGCTCCGGTGTCAGCGAGATGCGGATGGTGTCGCCGATACCTTCCTGCAACAGCACCGCCAGCGCTGCGGTGGAGGCAGCCATGCCTTTGGAACCCATGCCCGCCTCGGTGAGCCCAAGATGCAGCGGGTAATCGCAGCGTTTGGCGAGATCGCGATAGACCGCAATCAGATCTTGCACCGAGCTGACTTTGCAGGACAAAACAATCTTGTCACCGGCCAGGCCCAGTTGCTCAGCCTTGGCGGCGCTCTCCAGCGCGGACACGATCAATGCTTCGCGCATCACTTCGTCTGCTTCTTTGGGCACGGCGCTCTTGCCGTTTTCGTCCATCATGCGCGCGATCAGTTCCGGGTCCAGCGAGCCCCAGTTGACGCCGATGCGCACCGGCTTGTCGAACTTGATGGCGGCCTCGATCATCGCGCCGAACTGGTCGTCGCGTTTGCTGCCCTGCCCCACATTGCCCGGGTTGATGCGCAGCTTGGCCAGCGCCATCGCGCATTCGGGCACCTCGGTCAGCAATTTGTGGCCGTTGAAATGAAAATCGCCGACCAGCGGCACATTGATACCCATGGCATCGAGTTCGCGCCGAATCTGCGGCACCGCGCGTGCCGCCGCCAGCGTGTTGACGGTGATGCGCACCACTTCAGAGCCGGCACGCTCCAGCTCGGCAACCTGCTTGACGGTGGCGGCGATATCTTCGGTATCGGTATTGGTCATCGACTGCACCATGATCGGCGCATCGCCACCGACCAACACATGGCCGATTTTGACCTGACGGGAGTTGCGGCGGGAAATGGTATTGAACATGGTTATCTGCCTGGATGCGAAACCCGCGCAGTGAACTGCGCGAGCCGAAGCAACTGAAAATTTACTTGACGGTCACCCGCGCCACCGACACGCGCGTATAGGGGGCCAGCTCGATTTCCTTGCCGTTGTAGGCCATGCGCGTGACTTGCGCATTGCCGATCACCACCGACAGTGGCGCAGCACCGCTGACTTCGCCGGCCTCACCGGCATGATAGTGGCGCGATAGCAAGGTCCGGCCATTGATATCAGTCACATCGACCCAGGATTCGCCGGAGAAAGTGAAACCCAATACATGATCCTGAGCGGTGCTGCCGGCACCAGCGGCCTTCACCCGCAGCGGGGATGCCGTTGCCGGTTTGACGGCAGCGCCGGTATCCACCGTTGCGGGATTCACCAGGGGCGCCGTATCGATATCACCCCGCGCAGAGGTGGCCTTGCTGTTGGCCAGGTTATCCACCTCACCCGGCGGACCATTTTCGGCCGGCACCGCAGTTGCCGCTTCCGGGCGCACTGCTTTGCTCGCCACCACCGGAATCGCCCATCCGCCCTGTGCCAGATTGGGGCGCACGTATTCCCACCAGTACCAGACCGCACCGGCCAGCAGTAACGCGACCCCCGCGAAAATCGCAATACGCGCCTTGGGGATGTTGAGCCCGCTGCTGCCACCGCGGATATGAATTTCCTGGCTGGGTACGATAATGGTTGCGGCCTTCAAGCGCGCCGCTTCGGCATTGCTGTGCTCAAGCAGACGAATTGCCTGCTCGCCATCAACGTTAACCGCTTTGGCGTAATTGCGTACAAAGCCGCGCAAAAACGTGCCCGTGGGCAGAGCCGCATAATCGCCACGCTCCAGCGCATCGACCTGGCGCACGCCCATTCTCAATCGGGCCGCCACATCGCCCACTGACAGTCCAGCACGTTCGCGCGCGGCGCGCAACATGATGCCGGGGGAATCGGGAACAGGTGGCGTTAACTCGGCGGGCGCCAAATTGGTGGGCTTGGCCGCGACATCATCAGCGGACTGCAGGTGTTCAGGAAAAGGTGTCGACATGAGTCTGGGGCACAGTTGGGTGACGAAACAACGAGGTGGTGGAATCAGGCGCAGACAGGCCTGCCGCTATTTACCGTCGGTTGCCATGCGCGTCTGCGTGGCATCCGGGAAACGGCGCCGCAATTGCTGCACATAGCTGCTTTCGGCGGTCTTGTCGCCTTGGGCGTGCGCAATGCGCGCGCCCAGATAAAGCGCTTCAATGCTGGGCGCCTGTACCAGTTGATTATGGCGGCCGAGCAGCGATTCCGCGTCCTTCATCTGGCCCTGCGAGAAGCGGATTTCGGCGAGTTCATAGAGTGCCGGCGCAAACAGCGGTTGACGCATCAGGGCTTCACGAAACTGGTTCTCTGCCTTGGCCATGTCACCCATGCGGCGCGCGCAGACACCGGCGTTGTAGTGCGCTTTCTCGGGTGAAGCGTATACCGGGTTCCTGAGCGCGAGCTCAAAATACGGCATGGCCTTGGCCGGATTTTGCGTCTGGCAAATGAACCAGCCGTAGTTGTTGAGCGTCTCGGAATCGTTGGGCGCGATCTTGAGCGCCTGTTCATAGGCCTGCTGCGCCTTGACGTCCTCGCGCAATTCCATGTAGACAATACCCAGCATGTTGTAGGCTGGCGCATAATTGCCGTTGGCAGCCACTGCCTGCTGTGCCGCTTCCAGCGCCACCGGAAGTTTGCCCAGGCGATAGTATTCCGCCGCACGCTGGGTATGAATTTGCGCGCGATCGAGTGCGCCCGCCTTTGCCGCCTGATCAGGCACCTTGGTTTCGATCGTGGTCTGCGACACACAGCCTGCTACAGCCACTGCCAGCAACATCACGGCGCACAGCAACGCTTTGTTCACAGCCATTCTCCTCGTCGTCCCATCATGCCGCGACCGGTTTGATCGCGATCGATTTGCGATTTGATTTATCCACCACCTGCCCGGCCAGCTGCCCGCAGGCGGCGTCGATATCGTCGCCGCGCGTTTTACGGATAGTAACAATCAGGCCGGCATTTTGCAGCACTTCGCGAAAGCGATGAATTGCGTTGTTGCTGGATCGCTTGTAATCAGCCTGCGGAAACGGGTTCCAGGGAATCAGGTTGAATTTGCAGGGCAAATCGCCGACCAGCGCCACCAGCTCATGCGCGTGCTGCACGCTGTCATTGACGTGATCAAGCATCACGTATTCGAAGGTTACAAATTCGCGCGGCGCCGCTTCCAGGTAATCGCGGATCGCCGCCAGCAATTCAGCCAGCGGGTATTTCTGGTTGATCGGCACCAGCACATCACGCAGCGCATCGTTGGGCGCATGCAGCGATACCGCCAGCGCCACCGGGCAGCGTTCCTTGAGGCGGATGAGATTCGGCACGATGCCTGAAGTTGACAGTGTTACGCGGCGGCGCGACAGGCCATAGCCATGGTCGTCCAGCATGATGTCCATGGCATTGGTGACGTTGTCGAAATTTGCCAGTGGCTCGCCCATGCCCATCATCACCACATTGGAAACGATCCGTTCGCCCCTGGGGTCACGCCCCATGGCACGGTTGGCCCACCACAGCTGACCGATGATTTCGGCCGAGGTAAGATTGCGATTGAAACCCTGCTTGCCGGTAGAACAGAAGGTACAGTCGAGCGCGCAGCCCACTTGCGAGGAGACACACAGGGTGCCGCGCTCGGCTTCCGGAATAAACACGACTTCAATGCCGTTGCCCGTACCCACATCGAGCAGCCATTTGCGGGCGCCGTCTTTGGAGGCCTGCTCGGTCATCAAGCGCGGTGGCGCAATGGTCGCAACCTGCGGCAGCTTTTCGCGCAATGACTTGGCAAGATCGGTCATCGCGTCGAAATTATCGGCGCCGAAATGGTGGATCCAACGGAACACCTGCTTGGCGCGGAACGGTTTCTCACCCAATTCGGCGAAAAACGCCGTCATCTCCGGCAGGGGCATACCGAGGAGATTGGGGAGATCGGATTTAGCGTGCTGCGGGACAGCCATGATTCAGACTTTGCCTACGTTGATCAGGCGCCCCGCCAGGCGCCTGTCGGACTTGAAAAATCGCAGCGAAAAAGTTGCTGCGCAAGGATAGATTTTGACGATGTCGCCGGGCAATAGTTTTCTATTGCTCAAGACAGCGGCGAAATATGGACCGCTCGGCATCTTTTGCAGCCGATTTCTTTCAAGCCCGACAGGCGCCTAATCATCCCGGTTACCGGGAGTAGACGTTGAGCGCCGGGAAAAAATATGCGATTTCGACAGCGGCTGTTTCCGCTGCATCGGAGCCATGTACCGCATTGGCGTCGATCGAATCGGCGAAATCCGCGCGAATCGTGCCGGGTGCCGCCTTTTTCGGATCGGTCGCGCCCATCAGGTCGCGGTTTTTCAGGATTGCGCCCTCGCCTTCCAGCGCCTGCACCATCACCGGGCCGGAGATCATGAAGCTGACCAGATCGTTGAAGAAGGGACGGGCTTTGTGCACCGCATAAAAGCCTTCGGCTTCGGCGCGCGACAGATGCATCATGCGGGCCGCAATAACCTTGAGGCCTGCTTTTTCAAAACGGGTGTAAATCTCGCCGATCACGTTCTTGGCGACTGCGTCGGGCTTGATGATCGAGAGGGTGCGTTCGACTGCCATTTGAAGAATCTCCGGTAACTGAATGAAAACACGCGATTTTAGCACGTAGGCCCCGGTTTCTGCTGCATTTTTGGCGCTACGCCTTTGACCTCAATCACCCTGCAAGCGGCTGATCTGGCCCCTGCCCACCTGATTCGCCACGACGCATCAGTAACAGGCCATTCTGCTTGCGCCGGATGACGAAATCGTGTCCGCCGGCCTGCTGCGGCTTGTCCGCAGGCGGGGCGCGAAACAGTTGAGCCGCCCAGTCCTCCAGTTGCAGCCGCGACGGCGGTGATACTTTCAACCAGCGTAACCAGTGGTACAAGGCATTGACCTGTCGTGGCAGGGGCAAGGCATCCAGGGTATCGGCATGTGCATCACATCCATTCCAGCCAAGATCGAGCGCCGCCAGTGCTTCCAGCAGTTCAGCACTTTCGGCCGCGTGTTGCGCGGTGCGGGACAACGATTCTGCGTAATGCGGAAAGCGCGCCCTGATCACGGGCAGCAGATCATGGCGGATGAAGTTGCGCGTGAACGTCGTGTCGAGATTGGATTCATCTTCGATCCACTCAAGCTGGTGTGCGGCAGCGTAAGCATTGATCTCTGCGCGGCTCACATTGAGCAATGGCCGTAACAGCACCTGCCCCGCCCGTAACTGCCGGCTCTCGCCCATGCCCGCCAGACCATTCAGGCCGGTACCGCGCAGCATCTGGTGCAACACCGTTTCCGCCTGATCGTCCTGATGCTGCGCGCTCAGGACAAAGGCGGCATCACTGCTCATCAACGCTGCGTAACGGGCGTCGCGCGCCGCCGCCTCCAGACCCACTCCTGATTGTCGATCCACGTCGACGGCAACCACCGTCAACGGGATGCCACGCTCGGCACACTGAACCCTGCAGATATCAGCCCATGCGTTG
>JANMXS010000334.1:0-24603 GCA_031394335.1 Burkholderiales bacterium | reverse complement strand
GCCACCTTCCTGTTCAGCCTGGGGCCGGATCATACCGGCCGGGCGATCAAGCGGGTGTTCCGCAAGGGGTTCCTGGGCAAGGTCAAGCGCACGTCGGTCGTGCAACATTATGGCTTTCCCACCCTGCTCTACGGCACGGTGCTGCCGGGCCCGGACATCGGCCGTCGCTGCGCGGATATTTTGCGCCAGACTCGTGACGACGGTTTCGAATGTGGCATCCACACCTGGGATCATGTGAAGTGGCAGGACGGCGTAGTCAACGCCAGTGCAGAATGGACGCGCCGGGAGATGGAAGCCGCACAGAACCGCTTTTGCGATATTTATAAAGAACCCGCCCTGACTCATGGTGCCGCCGGCTGGCAAATGTCGAAACACGCGCTAAGGCTCACCGAAGAAATGGACTTCGACTACTGCTCCGACGGGCGCGGAACCGAACCGCATTTTCCGGTGGTTAATGGTGAAATTATCGACTGTCCGCAGTTGCCGACCACCCTGCCAACACTGGATGAACTGATTGGCGTCGATGGCATCAACGGAACCAATGTCGCCGAGCATGTGCTTAAATTGACCGAGTCCAGCCCGCTCCACGGCCATGTCTTCACTCTGCACGCCGAGCTTGAAGGCATGCGTCTGAAACCGGTTTTTGAAAAACTCATGATCGGCTGGAAGGCACAGGGCTATGAACTGGTGCCGACCCGCACGATTTACGACACGCTGAAACGCAATGCATTACCTTATTACGCGGCGATTCAAAGCGAAATTCCCGGTCGCAGCGGAACCTTGCTGCTGCAAGGCAGGCCGTTCTTGCCGATTCTGCAAGAAGCGGCTTAGGCACCAGGCACTTTGCCGAAACCGGGCTGTCATATTCAGACTTGATGCCAAACAGCCCGCCGTGCCGGCTGAAATTTTTATACTTCTGGAGCGACAAGCATGAGCAGCACAGTGATTCCCGATTTTGAAGTTGCCGCCACCGGCGGCCAGCGATTTTCCAGCGCCGCATTCCGCGGCCATCCCTATATCCTTTATTTCTATCCGAAAGACGCGACACCTGGCTGCACGATCGAGGGCGCAGCATTCCGCGATTTGTACAACGACTTCAGGAAAGCGGGTTATCTGGTGTTTGGCGTGTCGCGCGATTCACTGGCCAGTCACGAAAAGTTCAAGGCGAAAATGAGCTTCCCGTTCGAGCTGCTCGCAGATGCCGACGAGTCCGTATGCCGACTTTTCAATGTCATCAAGGAAAAAAATATGTACGGTAAAAAAGTGATGGGGATCGAGCGCTCGACCTTCATCATGGGGCCGAAGAACGAGATCCTGAAAGAGTGGCGCGGCGTGAAGGTGGACGGACATGCCGAAGAGGTATTGAACGCCGTGAAATTCATGTCATAATCAAATCGCTAACCAGCGAACAATGTGTCTTAAAATAGCTCTGCGCAGACCCTAATTGAGTTGTTCCGATTTGATTACAGACCCTCTTACGGCTGCCGCCGCAAGAGGGTTTTTCGCTTTTGAAGTCTTGCCACGGCCACCGACTTATCGCACTTCCGGGCCCTCCATTCCGGCCCACACTTAACATCAATCCGAGAGGACATTACTTTGGCCCCAAAACCCAGAAAAGACGCAGCCCCTTCCGGACCCAAAACGCACGGTAGCAAATTGTTTGTTCTCGATACCAACGTCCTGATGCATGACCCCACATCGCTGTTCCGGTTTGAAGAGCATGACGTCTATTTACCGATGATCACGCTGGAAGAGCTGGACAACAACAAAAAAGGCATGACCGAGGTTGCGCGTAACGCACGTCAGGCAAGCCGTTTCCTGGATGAAATCGTCTCCAGCCAGGAAGGCGAGATTGAAACCGGTATTTCGCTAAAGGACTTCGGTACCCGCGAAGCGAGCGGGCGCCTGATGCTGCAAACGCGTCCGGTCACCCTTGATTTCCCGTCTGCCCTGCCCGACAGTGGCAAGGCAGATAACCAGATTCTCGCGGTGGCGCTTGATTTGCAGCACCACAACCCGAAGCGCAGCGTGGTGCTGGTGTCGAAAGACATCAATATGCGCATCAAGGCGCGTGCCATCGGTGTTGCCGCCGAAGACTATTTCAACGACAAGGTGCTCGAAGACACCGATCTTCTCTACACCGGCGTTCGCGAGCTGCCCAAGGACTTCTGGGACAAGCACGGCAAGGACATGGAATCCTGGCAGGAACACGGCCGCACCCTGTATCGCATCAAGGGTCCGATGGTGACCTCGATGCACGTCAACGAGTTCGTCTACCAGGATGACGACAAACCATTTTATGCAACCGTGGTCGGCACCGAAGGAAAGAGTGCGGTCCTTAAAACCCTGACGGATTACACCCACCAGAAGAACAATATCTGGGGCATCGTTGCGCGCAATCGCGAGCAGAACTTTGCACTCAATGTACTGATGGATCCGGATATCGATTTCGTCACGCTGCTGGGTCAGGCCGGCACCGGCAAGACCTTGTTGACACTGGCCTCCGCGCTGATGCAGACCCTGGAATTCAAGGTGTATTCGGAAATCATCATCACCCGCGTGACCGTGCCGGTGGGCGAAGATATCGGCTTCCTGCCGGGCACTGAAGAAGAAAAAATGAATCCCTGGATGGGCGCCCTCGAAGACAACCTCGATGTGCTCAACAGCACGGACGATGAAGCCGGCGACTGGGGCCGCGCCGCAACGCGCGATCTGATCCGTTCGCGCATCAAGGTCAAGTCGCTCAACTTCATGCGCGGCCGCACCTTTCTGAACAAGTTCCTGATCATCGATGAGGCGCAAAACCTGACGCCGAAGCAGATGAAAACCCTGATCACGCGCGCCGGTCCCGGCACCAAGGTTGTCTGTCTGGGCAATATTGCGCAGATCGATACGCCCTATCTGACCGAGGGCTCATCGGGGCTGACCTATGTGGTCGATCGCTTCAAGGGCTGGACGCATTCCGGGCATATCACGCTACAGCGTGGCGAACGCTCGCGGCTGGCCGACCATGCGGCGGAAGTACTGTAACGGTCACACATGTGCGCGAACGTTTGCGTAACGTGGCGGGTGCTGGTGGTACTGGCGTGTACGGCCGGTGCTACCAACAGCGCCGCAACAGAAGATGATCAAGATGCGATCAAGCCACAGCAATTTTCTGCAGACGTATTCGATACCAGGGCACGCGCCTGGTTGCTCAAGCGTCGGACAGACGATAGCACCTTGAAGCAAAACACAGATCTCAAGCATGCTTCTGCTTCAGAGGCTATCCAGCACCTGGAAGAAATTCGCGTTCACGGCGCGATCGAACCCGAAGATTACGTCGCCCCGAAACGCGCACCGATGCTGGAGTTTCGGGCCAGACTTGATCGGCAGCGCCCCAGGACGCCGCAAGAGATTGTCAAGGGTGCACTTTGCATGGTCGGACTGTGCGCAGGGTTGCCACCAGAGGTTGCGCCGGAACAACGCACCGAGGCGCGCACCCGGCAGACGTTCACGCCGGGCTTCGGGCGTGGCACCTTGCAATGAGCCGTCGGCGAGGCGGGGGGCGCGTCATCGAAACATGGTATAAACAAGCAAAAGCGGCATTGGCCCCGATGCCAATGGCAGCAATAAAAGAAACTCTTCGGCGCCGACTCAATTGACGTTATGCGTGGCTTGCTGGCAAAGCTCTGCCTGACCTGCCCCGCTCATTTTTCAAGCATCATCACACTCATCGAATGAAACGCGGCTTTTACACCATCATGGCAGCGCAGTTCTTCAGCTCATTGGCTGACAATGCGTTGCTGATCGCCGCTATTGCGCTCCTGTTTGAACTCAACGGCCCGGCGTGGATGACGCCGTTGCTCAAATTTTTCTTCACCGTTTCGTATGTGGTCCTGGCCCCCTTCGTGGGGCCTTTCGCAGATGCGCTGCCCAAGGGACGGGTCATGTTCGTGACCAACACCATCAAGATCAGCGGCTGCCTGATGATGTTGTTTTATTCCGCGATCGCCGGCCTCGGCTTCGAGCCTTACCTGGTGGTGTTGATTGCCTATGGCGTGGTCGGCTTCGGCGCGGCGGCCTATTCGCCGGCCAAATACGGCATCCTGACTGAATTGCTGCCGCCGGAAAAACTGGTCGTCGCCAATGCCTGGATCGAAGCGCTGACGGTCGGTTCCATCATCGCCGGTGTGGTGCTTGGCGGAATACTGATCAAGCCCTCGATCTCGGGCCAACTTCTGCTGCTGGACATGCCCTATATCGACACCGGCATCGAATCACCAGCGGAGGCGGCCATTTCGGTTATCGTATTTTTCTACGTGATTGCGGCGTTTTTCAATCTGTATATTCCGGATACCGGTGCCCGTTACGAAAAGCAGGAAAAAAATCCGATAAAGCTGGTCACCGATTTTGTGCATTGTTTCAAGATGCTGTGGGCAGACAAACTGGGGCAGATCTCGCTGGCCGTGACCACACTGTTCTGGGGCGCCGGTGCAACCCTGCAGTTGATTGTGCTGCGCTGGGCGGAAGTACATCTTGGTATGCCGCTCGACAAGGCTTCGGTACTGACCGGCGTATTCGCGTTCGGTACCGCCTTCGGTGCCATAGTGGCGGCGCGAACCATTCCCCTTAAACAGTCACTGCGCGTGCTTCCGGCAGGAATCGCCATGGGCGCAGTAGTCATGGCCATGACGATAGTCACCCAAATGCCTGTCGTCTATGGACTGATGATTTTTGTCGGCGCCATGGCCGGCTTCTTCGTCGTCCCCATGAATGCCCTGTTGCAACACCGCGGCCATGTGCTGCTGTCCGCCGGGCATTCGATCGCCGTTCAGAACTTCAATGAAAACCTGTGCATATTGTCCATGCTGGCGATATATGCATGCATGCTGTCGATCAAGATGCATATCAACACCGTGATCTTGCTGTTTGGCGGCTTTGTATCGCTCTCAATGGCCGGCGTCATCTGGCTGCATCGCTACAATCAGCGCGTGCATGGCGATTCGGAGCGCATTATCGGCATTGAAAAAGGCGAATCGCCGACGCACTTTGGCGAGCGGCCACACTGAACTCTGGCTAAACCCTACAACACAACCGGCTTGTCGGATTGCTCGTTCTGGTGCGCCCCGCCGTTAGCGGGAAAATAGAACTTGAGTTCCTCGCTGATCTTCTGAATCGCCACCACGCTCCCGGCGCTGAAGTCGCCCTTGCGGTAGTGAAGTTCCAACTCGCGACAAATCGCCTGCCAGCGCTCATCGCCGACGTGACGGTGAATGCCGCGGTCGGCAACGATTTGCACCTTGCGGTCCGCCAGCATGACGTAAATCAGCACGCCGTTGTTTTCTTCCGTATCCCACACGCGCAGCATGGAAAATACCTCCAGGGCGCGTTGTCGGGCATGTATGCCGTGCCATAGCTGAGCGACGCTCAGTTCGGCCTCGACTACAAAACGTACCTGACCGCGATGCAGTTTTTCGCCAGCGGTAACCGCCTGCTCGATAGCCGCAAGGGTACTGCGCGGAAACTTGCGGTCGCGAATGATCGGCGACATCCATATGTGACGGAGAAAGCGTTTAACAAAGCTCATCGTGCGCCTCTACCAGTCACCGGAAGCGCCGCCGCCATCGAAGCTGCCGCCGCCACCGCTAAAACCACCGCCACCGGATGATCCGCCGCCCCCAAAGCCGCCACCGCCGAAGCCTCCGCCCCAACCGCCGCCGCGCCCGCCGGAAAGATTCATCGCGCCCATCAGCAGCACCACAATAAATATCAGCACGCCGGCGAACACCGGGAACAGCATGCCCCCGGCCATAAACCATGCCGCCGCTCCGACCACTCCACCTGTCGCCGATGCGCCGACAAAGCGACCCAGCATGGAGCGCAACAGCGGGCCGACGAACAGGGCCGCAAAAATACCGAGCATGATGAAATTTTCGTAATTGCCGTTTTGCGAGGCAACACGTTTTTTCGGCGGCGGTGGCAGCGCCTCACCATCAATCACCGCAATGATTTTTGCCACGCCGTCATCGATGCCGCCGGCGAAATCATTGGCGCGAAATTTTGGCGTGATGACTTCGCTGATGATGCGCTTCGACATCGCGTCGGTCAGAGCGCCTGAAATCCCGGGGCCGGTCAAAATTTGCAGCTTGCGGTCGTTCTTGGCGACCAGCAGCAATACGCCATCGTCAACATCCTTGCGACCCAGCTTCCATTCCGTGAACACGCGGGTGGCATAGTCGAACACGGGCTCAGGCTGTGTTGTCGGCACGATCAGCACCGCAATCTGGGCACCCTTGGCGGCTTCGAAGGCCTTGAGCCTCGCCTCGATGCGCGCTTCATCCGCCGCCGACAATGTCGCAGTGGTATCGCTAATGCGCTTGACGAGTTTGGGGATCGGTTGAAAGTCCCCCTCGGCGGCGCGGGCGAAATCCGCATGGCCCAGGGTAAGCGCGGAAGCGATCAGAAAGAGTGAGGCAACAAGAAGTGATGACAAGCCTCTCCTGCCGCGCCTTGCTGCAGGCGGCACCTGAACGTTCTCAGCTAAAATCGCTGCGAACGTTGGTGAGAGGCTCATCATCATGTGCAAAGACATGCCTGGCCGCGAGCGGCCGCGCAGCGCTTACTTGGCGGGAGCCGGTTGTGCCGGTGCGACCGGCTTCGCGCCGAAGTCAACCTTGGGCGCTACCGAAATCGCTTTTTCATTCTCAACCGTGAATTGCGGCTTTTCCTTGTACCCGAACATCATTGCCGTCAGGTTGGATGGAAACTGCCGCGCCAGCACGTTGTAAGCTTCTACCGAATCGGTAAAGCGTTTGCGGGCAACGGTAATCCGGTTCTCGGTGCCTTCCAGCTGCGATTGCAGTTCACGGAAATTCGCGTCCGACTTCAGCTGCGGATAGTTTTCCGATACCACCAGCAAACGCGACAGGGCCGAGGACAGATCGCCCTGCACCTTCTGGAAATTAGCCATGGCTTGCGGGTTATTCAGTGCATCCGCTGTCAGGTTCATGGAGCCGACCTTGGAACGCGCTTGGGTGACGCCGAGCAACACATCCTTTTCCTGGGTCGCATAGCCCTGCACTGTAGCCACCAGATTGGGAATAAGGTCGGCACGGCGTTGGTACTGGTTGAGTACTTCCGCCCAGGCTTTTTTGACGGCTTCGTCTTTCGTCTGAAACTCGTTGTAACCGCAGCCGGAGAGCAGCATCGCGGCTGCCAAACCCAATATGACTAATACTTTACGCATTGTTTTCCCCTGAAAATGGCGACCATACGAATCGCCGTCGATATATCGTAGCGAAACCCCAGTTTACAAGTCCCTCAACGAAATCACGTATTGGCGCTGATTCCCGCCATGGTCTTGCGGGCCAGCACCAAGTCTTCCCACACTTTCAGCTTCTCCGGCAGATTGCGCAGCAAATAAGCCGGGTGATAGGTGGCGACTACTGGAATACCCCGATACTGGTGCAACTGGCCGCGCAGGCTGGCCATGCTGGCGTCCGAGCCGGTCAGCCGCATCACCGCTGTCTTGCCGAGCGCCACAATCAGTTTTGGCTTGATGAGATCAATCTGCCGGTCCAGAAAAGGGGCACAGGCCATCGCCTCTTCGATCGACGGCGTACGGTTGCCGGGCGGCCGGCATTTAACGACGTTGGCGATATAAACCTCGCGCCCGCGCGCAAGACCCGTAGCGCTCAACATGGCATCCAGCAGTCTGCCGGCCTGGCCCACAAAGGGTTCGCCCTGTGCATCTTCATCAGCGCCTGGCCCTTCTCCCACGAACAGCCAGGGCGCGTCAATTGCACCAACGCCCAATACAGCCTGCTTGCGCTGCTTGCACAAACCGCATGCCGTGCACGCTGCGGTTTCACGATTGAGTCCAGCCCAGTCAAGCGCGGCGATGTGTGCAACACGCGCCGGATCGACGGTCACGGCAGGCGGCGCGGTTTTCGCCTGTGCCGGCACTGAAGCAGGTCGGCCCACTGGCGCCGTGCGGGGTGCCGCAGTTGGCGTTGCGGCCGCTGCCGGGTGTGGCACCGCCGCATCGGCGGTGGCGGGCGGCGCCGATTCGCGGGAAGCTACCCTGTCGGGTCGCGTTGACCCAGCGCCTGCAGCCTTCAGCGCAAACATCGGCCACAGTTCCAGTTCGCGCAGATAGTCTTCGTCGAGCCGCATGATCAAATTCTTTTGATGGAAATATTCAGGCCGAGGAACAGCGCATCTTCGCGGCCGGTCACCGCCGGATAGTAAGCGCGCCGCTGGCCCAGCTGGGTAAAGCCAAACTGATCATAAAGCCGCCGTCCGGCAATATTAGACGGACGCACTTCAAGGTAGATCATTTCCTTGTTGAGCTTGCGTGCCTCGCCGATCAGGAAGGCGAGGAATTTTGCACCCACGCCATTGCGTTGCCAGCGGTCGGCGACAGCCAGATTGAGCAAATGCGCCTCATCGAGCGCGTTCATCACAATTGCGTAGCCGATCAACTCACGATCCGCCCAGCAGCCCCAGCATTGGTAACCGGACAGCAGGGAATCGCGAAAATTTCCCGGCGACCAGGGGAACGCATAGATGTCTTCCTCGATTGCCGCTACCTGCGCGATATCAGACTCCGCGAACGGCCTGAACGCCAGCGCGGGTAATGGCGGATCGGACAGGACTGCGCTCATACGGCCACATCCGGCAACGGCACACGCTGCGAATTGTTGTCCTTCGCCGCCTTGGCGAGACGTCGCTCTTCAATGGTCAATGCCACCTGGTTACGCAGGTACAAAGGCGCTGCCAGTTCGGGGGCAAGCGCTGAACTCATGCCGGCGCGCGTCAATTGTCGGGTGGCGATGCGCACAATGTGCATCGCACTGGGCAATGCCCCGGCCTGAACCTGTTCGAGCTGTCCCGAATAGCGGTCCGCCAGAATGGTTCGTAACGCGGGCACATCAAAGGCGCTGCCGATGCCACACCAATCAACACCGTTCAGTGCGGGCAATTGATCCGGCCGCGCCAGCATCGGCGCAATTACTGCCTGCCAGCCGCTGGCTTCGGTATGGCTGCGCTCATAGGCAGCAATATAGAATTCACCCATACGCGCATCAATTGCAACCAACACACGCTCGCCGTCGGCCTGTTCAGCCAGCGCCATCAGTGTCACCACCGGCACCAATGGTTTGTTGGCACCCAGCGCCAGGCCCTGCGCCAACCCACAGGCAATACGCACACCCACGAATGAGCCCGGGCCGCGGCCAAAAGCAATCGCGTCCAACTCCGCGAGTGTGCAGTCCGCATCACCGAGCAGGCCGGTCAGCTCGGCAATCGCCAGTTCGGAATGGCGCTGGCCGGCATCGATCTCGCGCACCCACGCATCGTCGCCACGCAAGATGGTAAGCGAGAGACGTTCGGTAGAGGTTTCGATTGCCAGAAGGCGCATGACGACCGTGCAAAATTAGGGTAGCCGCCATTATAACGGGGCCGTGCCTCCGACCCGACTTGCCGCAAGCGAATCAGGCCAGTTCAGGCCTTAAGCAAATCCAGGCTTTCGAACTTGCCGCCGAGTACTGCCGCCGAATTGCCGCCCCACCAGCGGTCGATCACGGTCGCATACAAGTTGCGGAAATCGACCGCGAAGGCAAGATTGCCGTTGCCGTCGAGCTGGCCCAATTGCGGGGCTTGTCCGTACAGACCGCCACGCACCTTGCCACCCATCATGAAATGCGCATTGGCGGTGCCATGATCGGTGCCGCCGCTCTGGTTTTCCTTTGGTCGCCGGCCAAACTCGGCATAGGTCATGACCGTGGTTGAATCCCAGCGATTCAATTCAACCATGGCAGACTTGAGCGCGGTAATGCCGTCTGCAAAATCGCGCAACAAGTTGGCCTGCGTGCCCAGCTGATTGGCGTGCGTATCAAACCCGCCGAGGGTGAGGCGAATCACCGCCATGCCGGCATTGCTCGCCACCAGTTGCGCCGCTGTGCGTACCTGATTGCCAAAACCGTTCCTGGGAAATTCCGTCTTGAACGCATAATTGCTGTTGAGTTTGCTGGCAGCGTGGACGATTTCGCTTTCCACCGACAGGATGTGCCGCAACGCGCTGTTGCGCGTATCCGCACCGCCTTGCGCAAGCCTGGCCTGCTGCAGGAACTGCCGCGTGTCAGCAAGTGCGATGGTGCGCACATTGGGGCCGGACAATGGCCCCATATCGCTTGAGCCGACGACCACGCCATCGGCGGCAAACTGGCGTGGTGCCGGGGTCGCCGCAAAGGTGCGCGCCAGCCAGCCGGCTTCCAGGTATTCCTCGCTGTTCGAGGCCGTATCCCAGATTTCAATGGAGCGAAAATGCGAAAGATTGGGGCGCGGATAGCCAACGCCCTGCACCACCGCCAATTGCTGGTCCTGCCACAACGCCATTAGTGGTTTCAGTGAAGGATGCAGTCCTTCCTGCGCGGACAGCTGCAATACCTGGTCGCGCGCAATCGCGAGCCTGGGTCGCAGCTGCGCGTACAGCGGGTCACTATAAGGAATAACGGTGTTGAGCCCGTCGTTGGCGCCTTTCAGCTCAACCAGAATCAGCAAGTTTCGATAGGCCCCCGCACTGCTCGTCAAAACGTCAGGCGCGGGCGCGGCCCAGCCTACCCCATTCACCGCGCCGAACAGGGGTACGCCTGCTGCAGCCAGTCCAAATCGTAAAAAATGTCGGCGGTCCATGATGGATATCCTCTACTTGAGTTGGTAGGCGGGGTCGACAACGAGTTGTCGCGCCCAATCAGCCGGATTGGTTGAGGACGCGTCGGCACTACCGGGCATGGTCGCCGGGGCAATGGCCAGTACCACACGGGTCATGTCCTGCAAGCCGGCCGCACCGGGCGTTTGCGCAAAACCGGCGGCCCATTTGTCCAGATTCCAGCGAATACCGCCCATCTGCCGTTCCATCTGCCGTTCCATCTGACGCTGCATGCGCGCTTCGCGGCCCGGCGGCATCAAATCGGCACCCACATTGGCGGACATCTGGTCCATATTGCGCATCGCCACTTCCATGCGGTCTTCGTTTCGGAACAAGCGGTCAAGCAATTGCTTGCGGCCCAGCAGGGTGGCGGTGTTTATCCAGGTCTCGCCCCCAGGCCAACCCTTCACGTTGGGTGGCGCAAACAGGTTTTGTCCAAGCAATGCGCTGGCGAGCACGAAGGGACGCAGATTGGACGCCTCGATGTCGAACGTCTTGAGGGTGCCAACCACAAACTCGACCGGAGATTTGATCAGGGCCGCACGGTTATCCGGCGCGTAGAACGCATCCGAAGTCAGTATCGTCTGCATCAGCTTGGCGATGTTATAGCCGCTGTTCTGGAAGATCGCGGCCATGCGCTTTACGTCCACTTCGTCCGGGGTCGGCGAGATGAATTCGCGCCATAATTTGCGAGTGATGAATTGTGCGGTTTCCGGTTTGGCCAGCAGCATGTCCAGAATCTGGTCACCTTCGAAATTACCGCTGCGGCCAAACACGGTTTTGTTGCCGTAGTCATGAATGCCGCGACGGAACATGAACTTGCCGGTGTCGCGATCGATGCTCCAGCCGGTGAAGGCGCGCGCCGACTCCTTGATGTCCTGCTCGCTGTAGTGTCCCTCACCGAGGGTGAACAACTCCATCACTTCACGCGCAAAATTTTCGTTGGGCTGGTCCTTGCGGCTATTGGCGCCATCGAGGTAGATCAGCATCGCCGGATCACGCGCCATCTCGTGCAGCAGGGTGCCAAAGTTGCCCAGCGCGTTGCGGCGTAGCAGCAGGTTCTGCTGATAGATCAGCGGCGCAAAACGAACTTTCTGCTGGCTGGTGGCGAAATGGTTATGCCAGAACAGCGTCATCTTTTCGGTCAGCGGCGAGGCAGTAGTCAGCATTTCGCGAAACCACCACTCGCGCAACTCGAAAGCATGCTCGACATTGCGCCGCAGTTCCGCCATGCGCTCTTCCTGAGACATTTTCTGAAGTTTGGCTGGCGCAATCGGCGCCTCGCCCACCCAGCCAGGTGGCGGTGTGGCGGCGACACTGGACGTGGCTTTGAGCAGGCGATCGGCCGCGTCCGTGCGCGACAGGGTCGCGAACGCCTTGATCGCGGCATCGGAGGCCGTAAAACCGCTGCGGTTGAGCAGATGACGCGCACCGTCGCTGCCGATCGCTGTTTGCGCTTCGGCCGGCATCGCCAACAGCGCATAAACGCTGCCAAGAACCACAGCGATAGCACCGAAAAAACGTTTTCTCGCGTTCATCATTTACTCCCCAGCACAGGCTGCATGATCTCTTGGTATCACTTGTAGAAAAATGTATCGCCGGCGACAAGCGTTGACTTCAACTCCAGCTGCAGCCACGTTTTCGCGCCTGCATCCTGCTTCAGTGTCGCGTTCCAGAAGGCCAGTGTTGCCGCTTTCACGCCAATCTGGATGTCTCGATCGCGTTCGGTTTCCGGTCGGCGTCCCCCCAGGGGTTGCCCGCCGAACACCATATGATCGCCATCAAGGAACGAGACAAGATATTTGTCGCCGGGCGGCATTTTTTCATAGGGCACAAGTCGATCCTCGTACCGGGTATTGTCGTCCAGGAGACTGCCATCGCGCGTACCCGTAATCGAGAAGAACGGCAGCGTAATGCCGCCGAACTGCGCATCCAATCCGGTTTTCGCGCGCGCATTGGGACTGAACGCGATCGCCGCAGCGATGCGCGCATCGCGCGATCCGACAGCATCCGACCCTTCCAGGTAGGGCAATTGCTGCCCGGCCACGGCGAGCGTGGTCTGTGCGCCAAAGGAGTGTCCAGACATGCCCACACGCATCATATCGGCACTGGCGAACGGTGCTATGCCGGCCGCATGCAAACGGGCCATTTCATCGAGCGCAAACTTCACGTCACCAATGCGCAGGCGACTGTTGTCCAGGTTCATGGCGCGCTTCATGTTGCTGACGCCCTCACCAGGCTTTTTGCCTTTCCAGATTGACTCATCGCTGCCAGGATGTTGCAAATGAACCACGATGTAGCCGTGGCTCGTCCAGTGGCGTCCCCACAGGGCGCCGCCTTCGCGGGAGCCCCCCAGGCCATGCGAAAAAATGATCACGGGATAGCGGGTATCAGGTGTCGCGCTGGCCGGGCGTGGCGAAAGTACCCGAACTGGAATGTCGCGCGCACGCGCCTGATCTCGCCAAACTGCATCGCTCACCTCGACAACCAAAGGGCCGGACAAGGAAAACCTCGACGTGGGCGATGCCGCACTATCCGGCTCGGCATGCGCCATGACGAGCGAGCTGGCCACCGCCAGAATGCCGGATATCGCCAGCGTCAGCAGCTGACGCCACATTGGCATACGCGATGCTGTTTTCATCGTGGATTCACCTGGCCTTGGCGGCTACTGGCATTTGTCACTTTGCTTACTTCGCCTGTTTTTCTGGATCAGCTTTGCGCGCGGCATGCTGGTCATGCCAGGCCTTCATTTCTTCCTTGGTGATAAAACCATCCTTGTTGACATCGATCTTGTCGAACCGCTTTGCAAGCTTCGGCAACGACGCTGCGGCCTCTTCGCGGCTGATCTTGCCATCGCCATTTTTGTCTGCCGCTTTCAACCGCTCCTGCATATGCGCGGCGCGCTTTTCGCCTTTGTCGGTTTTTTCGGTCTTGGCCGGCTCAGCAGGAGTCTGGGCAAACGCGAACGAAGTCGCCAGGGCAGTCAAGCTGGCGGCGATCAAGGCAACGGTAACGGTCTTCATGGCATTCTCCACTGGGTAAAATATAAAGTACCTTCACAAGATGTGCAGGTTATGCAATTCAACGCATGAAGTCCGCTATCGACAGGCCTGCATGGTAACGTCATGTAACGATGCCGCTGATCGGCGCGGTTTGCTAACATCTGCTTACAACTGATCCCGAAAAAACATCCCCGTTCCAGCGTCCACTGCCTAAGATTCACCCATGACCACGACTTCCCTTTCCCGCCACCGCATTCTGGTTGTAGACGACGATCTTCGTCTGCGCGATTTGCTCAAACGCTATCTCACCGAGCAGGGCTTTGCGGTCGATACTGTGCCCGATGCTGCGGCACTGGACCGCGCGCTGACGCGCAGCCGCTATGACCTGCTGGTGCTTGACGTGATGCTGCCCGGCGAAGACGGCTTTGCCATCTGCCGGCGCCTGCGCGGCGGCACCGGACCCGAAGCCGCCATTCCGCTGATCATGCTCACCGCCAAGGGCGATGATGTCGATCGCATCGTCGGCCTCGAAATGGGTGCGGACGACTATTTGCCCAAACCCTTCAACCCGCGAGAGCTGGTGGCACGCATCAATGCGGTGTTGCGTCGCCAGGCACCATTGCCGGCACCGGGCGCGCCCAGCGAAGCCGATGAGGTGGTGTCGTTCGGGCCCTTCGTGTTGAACCTCGGCACGCGTGAGCTGCGGCGTGATGGCCACGCCCTGCCGATGACCTCCGGCGAGTTCAGCCTGCTGAAAGTGCTGGTGCAACATGCTCGCACCCCGCAATCGCGCGACAAGCTCACGGAGCTGGCGCGCGGCCGCGAGCACGATTCGTTTGATCGCGCCATCGATGTCCAGGTCTCGCGCCTGCGCAAGCTGCTGGGTGAAGATCCGGCCAATCCGCGCTATATACAGACCGTATGGGGGCTGGGCTATGTGTTCGTCCCCGATGGCGGCAAACATGGTTGATCGTACCGCCTGCAGCACGCTCAGCCGATGAGCCTGATCCCGAAATCGCTGCTGGCGCGCACCACACTGGTGATCATGATTGCGCTGATTGCCAGTCAGGGCGTATCGGTGATGCTGTTCAGCTACTACTCGCAGGCGCCGCGCGTGCAGTTCGCGGTCGTCAATTTCATTACCCAATTGCGCACCATTCGTGCGGCGCTGGAAATCTTGCCGGCGTCGCAGCATGATGAGTTTTTGCGGCGCTTGCGCGAAGAGCGCGGCCTGCGCGTCATCCGCCCGCACCCGGAAGAGGTGCTGGAACGCGCCCCCGATGCGCCGGCCTTGCAGTTGGCGCGCGAGCGCTTGCGCAATGAGTTCGGTCAGGACGTGGATATTTATGTGCGCCCCCGCGCCAACCCGGCGCTGCCGCCGGTGCTGATTGTCAAGCTGAAGATTAACGATGAGGAATTCTGGACGGTATTTCCACGCGGCCGCGTCGTTGCGCAGGATTACTCTTGGGCGTGGATCGGCTGGGCCACCTTCGGCGGGTTGCTGGCGCTGGCCGGCGCGGTATTTCTGGTCGGCCGGGTGACGCGTCCGCTGCGGCAACTGGCGCGAGCCGCACGCGAACTCGGCCAGGGCAACAATCCGGAGCCGGTCGCGGAAATCGGCCCGGAAGAAGTGAAGGCAGTATCGTCGGCATTCAACCAGATGCGTGACGACCTCGCGCGCAATGAACGCGAGCGCGCCACTTTCCTCGCCGGGGTCTCACACGATCTGCGCACCCCGCTGTCACGATTGCGCCTGGGTATCGAGATGCTGCCCGCCGATCCGGCGATGCGCGAAGGTCTGGAAAACGATATCGACGATATCAACGGCATCATCCACCAGTTCATGGACTTCGCGCGCGATGAAAGCCGCGAAGCTGAAGAGCAACTCGATCTCAACCTGCTTGCGCGAGGCGCCGCCGAGCGCGCCACGCGCATGGGTGCCACGGTCACACTTGAACTCGACGACATCCCGGCAATTAAAATTCGCCCGTTGGCCATGCGCCGCCTGATCGGCAACCTGATCGACAATGCAATGAAGCACGCCGGCCCCGAGCTGACACTGCGTACCGAACAGCGCGACAGGCAGATCATTTTCAGCGTGCTTGATCGCGGCCCCGGAATTCTGGCGGCTGAGGTCGACCGCTTGAAGCAACCCTTCACGCGCCTCGACGATGCGCGCAGCGGCAAATCAGGCGCCGGGCTTGGTTTGGCTATCGTCGACCGCATTGCCAAAACACATGGCGGCACATTCAGTTTGCTATCGCGCGGCGGCGGCGGCCTGGAAGCCAGGGTGACACTGCCGATTAGTTGAAGTGCAAAGTGCACAATCGAAAGTGCATAATTGAAAGTGCAACAGGGGCGCGGCGTTCCGGGCATTTTTGCCCTGAAACCCGCGCCCCTGTTGGAGTTTGGCTTTTTAAGCGCACTCAGCGCTTAACGACTTTGCCGCCCTTCATCACGAATTGCACGCGCTCAAGCTCAGTCACATCCTTGAGCGGATCACCTTGAACTGCCACCAGATCGGCGAACTTGCCTTTGTCGATTGAGCCAACGCGATCTTCCCAGCCCAGCAGTTTTGACGCATTGACGGTAGCGCTTTGAATCGCCGCCAGCGGTGTCATGCCGAGCTTTACGTACACCGCAAATTCATGCGCGTTAAGGCCGTGCGGATACACCGCTGCATCGGTACCAAAGGCCACCGGCACACCTTGCTTGATGGCATTGGCGATATTCTTGCGCGCCATTGGCAATACCACCTTGGCCTTCTCCACCAGAGGCGCCGGCAGGCCGATGCGCACCGCGTTATCAAGCAACCAATCGGCCAGATACACCGTCGGCACCAGGTAGGTGCCGCGCGCCTTCATCATCTTTACCGCCTCGTCGTCGATATAGGAGCCATGTTCGATGGAATCGACACCGGCCTGCACCGCGAGCTTGATGCCATCGACACCATGCGCATGCGCAGCAACCTTGCGGCCGAGGCGGTGCGCTTCATCAACGATCACTTTCATTTCTTCCAGCGTGTATTGCGAGGCCTGCGGATCGTCGCGGAACGAAAGCACGCCGCCGGTGGCGCAAATCTTGATCAGGTCGGCGCCGTACTTGATGACCTCACGCACTTTTTTCATCGCTGCCGCGCTGCCGTCGGCAACGCCGTCACCCGTTATTTTGTACTCGGGCGCATGCAGTGTGTCGTCGCAATGGCCGCCGGTAATGCCCAGCGACGGGCCCGACACCAGCATGCGCGGGCCGGGCACATCACCGGCGTTGATCGCATCGCGCAACGCCACATCCGCATAGCCGCCAGCGCCGACGTTACGGATGGTGGTGAAGCCGGCGTCCAGGGTAATGCGTGCATTTTTGGCGCCATACAGCGCCTCGCGCGGCACCGAAATCGCAATCGAAGAATAGCCAAGGTGCTCCGGGTCGCCGGTAATATGCGTGTGCGCATCGATCAGTCCGGGCAACAGGGTCGCGCCACCCAGATCGATCACTTGAGCTTCTGCGGGAATGGCGAGGTTGCTGCCGACTGCATCGATGCGCTCGCCCTTGATCAGCACCACGGCATTTTCCACAAACTTGCCGGTTTTGACATCGAGCAGTCGCGCGGCCTTCACGGCTACCGTCGCGACGGTAGCATCCTCCGCGTGCGCAGTTGACGGCAGCGTGAACGTGAGCAACAGGGCCGGGAGCGTGGCAAGCACCGCTACGTTCGGTTGAAACGAAAACAGGTGGCGCAGGACCGACCAGAAATTTAAAGCCACGGCAATCTCCTCCATTTATAAACCCGGCAGCGGTCGCTGCGCAGGCGCGGAAAGCATAGCCGGTTTTTTAACCCCAAGGGCAAGATTCAAGCAGGACGCGGCTTCGCAGCCAAAAATGTCCTGGAAGGCGCGCCAATGCTGGGTTTTGCATCAAAAATCAAACGCAGACACGATCGCGTCCCTGGCGCTTCGCTTCGTACAGACGCTCATCGGCCGCGTCCAGCAACTTGTCGTGGTCCATGATAATGGTGCGTGCACGATTGTCGGCAATACCGAAGCTGCACGTTACCGCTAGCAGCGGGTGAATCGTTCCCCACGGATAGGCGGCCACCTGTTCGCGCAGACGCTCGCACAGCAGATGGGCATCGGCGATTTCGGTTTCCGGCAGCACCACCGCGAATTCTTCGCCGCCATAGCGTGCCACCACGTCGATCGCGCGACAGCCATCGAGCAGGATGCGACTAACGATGCGCAGCACATCGTCGCCGATCGCATGTGAGCAGCGATCATTCACCGACTTGAAATGATCCAGGTCGGCCAACACCACACACAGCGGACGGTTGTTGCGCCAGGCACGCTCGAACTCCAGCGCCAGGAATCGATCCAGCTCGCGCCGATTGGCGAGACCGGTGAGGCTGTCCTGTTTGGACAGTTTTTCGTAGGCCTCGGATTGTTCCTTGACCTGCACCAGCAGCCCCGCCTTTTCGTCATTGGCGGCTTCAAGTTTCTGTTTTTCGTGCTTCAGGTCCTGGGTTCGCTCATCGACCAGCTGGCGCAGGGAAATCGCCTGCCGGTTCAACTGCCGCACGCGGGCCAGATATGCCGACAGGGACAGCACCATGATCAGCAACGCCGATAGCAGCTGAAACCAGCGCTGCTCCCAGAAATGCGGGCGATACGCGACCGTGACGGAAGCGCCCTGCTCATTCCAGACGCCGTCACTGTTGCCGGCGAGTACTTGAAAGCGATAGGTACCCGGTTGCAGATTGGTATAGACCGCGCGGCGCTCGCTACCCGCATTGACCCAAGTCTGATCGAAACCGTGCAGCCGATAGCGATAGCGAACCTTGTCCGGATCCGCATAATTCAGACCGACAAAGGAAATTTCGATGCGGTGCTTGCCGGGCGTCATCTCGATACCGTTGGCAAACGGCAAGCTTTCAGAGTCTACTTCCACGCCAGTGATATGCACCGGCGGCGGACGCAGATCAGGCTGCCGATTTTTAGTCGCCTGCACCACGGCAACCCCGCGTGCCGTCGCAAACAGCAGGCGACCGTCGCGGGTACGCCAGCCGGCCGGCCCGGAGCTGCCGTTGCATTGTGCGGTCGCCATCCCGTCCGAGCGACCATAGAGCATCGGCTCCACTTTCTGGCGGCTTCCGTTTACAACTTCGCTCAACTCGACCTTGTTGATTCGCACCAGCCCCTGATTGGAACACAGCCACAGATGGCCCTGCTCATCGTCTACCGCGTTGAAGTAAGAGCGGCCGGGGACACCCTGTGCAGCCTCGAACAGATACGCCTTGCCCCCGGCAATCGTGGCAAAACCGCTGCCCATACTGACCAGCACTTCACCCTCGGCGTTTTCGCTGATCGACAGAATGCGCGGGCTGGCGCCAAGCTGCGCATGGCGCCGCAAACGGCCATCCGCAGCCAGCAGCGCCACACCATCTCGCGTTCCCACCCAGAGCGTGCCGGCACGGTCTTCATGCAGCGAAGTCACCTGATCGCTGGGCAAACCATCGGCAGCGCGAAAGCGTTTGACAGCGCCATTTGGCTGCCACTGAAAAAGCCCGGTATTGGTGCCCATCCACACCGTACCGTCGCGCCTTTCAACGATGGCGCGCACCGAGGTGACGCCGAGACCAAACTTACCGCCGATGCTTTCAATGCGTTCGCCGCGCAGCCGGTGCGGCCCCGCGGCATTGGTACCGATCCACAGGCTGCCATCACGGCTTTCTGCAAGTGAAAGAATCGCGCTATTGAGCAAGCCGTCGCGGCGCGTAAAGTGCCGCACCGATTTGCCATTCATGCGATACAGTCCGTCGGCGGTACCCACCCATATATTGCCGGCGCGATCTTCCATCACCGCGCGTGTGAACTCCTCGCTGATGCCGCGTCGCGCGCCCCAGGTCAGGATCGGGCCGTCGCGGAAGCGATCAATGCCGCGATCGGTGCCGACCCAGAAGTTGCCTTCCACGTCTTCGAGCAAATCGCGCACATAGTTATTGCTGAGACCGTCGGCTGAGCTGAAGGTCTCGAAGGTGTTGCCGCGCAGGCGCTGCAGTCCCTCGAAGGTGCCGACCCAGATACTTCCGGAACGGTCTTCGTAAACACGCTGCAAGGTATCGCTGGCGAGGCCATCGCGCTGCAAAAACCGGCGCAGGCCGCCACGCAGTTCATTGTTTTCGCGCAAATAAAGGCCATCGCCGTAAGTGGCGATCCACAAACGCCCGCGACTGTCTTCGAGAATCGACGAAACGTAGGCGGAATCGACTTTATCGCCGGTCGGCCGGCGCTGAAGCACACCGTCGCGCAGCACCGCCAGACCGGCAGCGGTGCCGACCCAGACCTCGCCCGATTTAAGCGGTCGGATCGCATTGACCAGGTCATGCGGCAAACCGTTAGCGGATGTGAACAGCGTGGTCTTGTTGTTGGCCAGACGGGCGAGCCCGCCTCCCGCAGTACCGATCCACAGCACGCCGGCACCTTCTTCAACCAGCACCGAAACAGTCCCTTTCGGCAACCCGCCTGCAGGATTCACGGTGGTGAATACGCCTTGCACATAATGCACCAGACCGCCGTCACGCAAACCGAGAAAAAGACTGCCGTCCTGCATGGCGGCCAGTGCGCCGATGCCGCTGCCGGTCAGCGTCGGGGTGTTGGCTTCGTTGAATACCGTGAACTGCCGACCATCGAAACGGGCGGCGCCCTCATGGGTTGCGAACCAGAGGTAACCGTCGCGGGTCTGCGCCATGCTTTGAATGGTGCTTTGCGGCAGGCCGTCGTCGACCGACCAAGTTTCGCGGATGAAGTCGGCGATCGGCTTGTCGGGAGCCAGCGCGGCAGCCGGAAAGGCAAAAGTGCACAACAGGGCCCACAGGGAAACGCGTCGAAGGAACATTGAATGGCGTGCACACAAGAAGGGGAAGACCGCTAAAACCGGCCACGCTGCATTATGCAGCAGTCAACCCAGGGCGGAGTAGTACCAATCTGTTCAAGGCCGGCAAGTCACAAAATTACACAATTCGCAGGCGCCCTCGCAGCGCCCTGCGAGCGCACATCGGCGCCGCGCTCAATCCTGCGTCCGCGCGGTGGACAAGCTAACGATTGTTAACGAGGACACAGATTACTTCATCGCCGATGCGCAAAATATCATCACTTGAACGGATTCGGTACAGCAGCCAACAACGTACATTCGCATTCGCCCACCTCGAGACATTCCACAATTCGCAACCTCAGGAGACACATCATGCAAACCAACAATGTGATCGGCAGCACGGGCGCAACACTGTCAGCACCGCAGGCACCTCGCAGGTACCGGCCCGGCTTGCCGTGTCCAGTATCGAAGGCAATGTGATCGTCGCCTTCGACATCCCTGCACACTCCATCAGGCACCCGCATTATCGCGTCGACTGCAGTGCCGTCAGCGGCGGCACAGTAAGTGCCTGGGCCGAAGCCGACTCATCTCCGGTGGTGGTGGGTGGACTGGCGGCAGGTGAGGAATACGATTGCCGCGCCAGCTTGACGGCGGATGCCGGCACCTCGAAATCGGTGCGCGCGCGGCAGGTTCAACCACCCAGTTCATCACCTTGTCGAACAACTCGTCCAGTTCGTTTGTAAAACAACTGGGCGCGAATGCACGTGGTGTGATGGTGACCCAGGTGCTCCCGAATCCGCGCCGCACCAGCCACGCCGTTCTTCTCGAATTCCAGAAACTGGCCAAGGATGGGGGGGCATTGAGCCTTCGTATACCAGTCTTGAAGGGTTCGTATGCGCCAAGGTGTTGGTCGAAGGGTTGCGTCGCGCCAGCAGCAAAAGCCCGATCACGCGCGCCAAAATCATCGAGGCACTCGACAACCTCAGGAACTTCGATGTGGGCGGCCTGCAATTGAGCTACAGCCCCACCGACCATACCGGACTGGATTACATCGAGATTTCGATCATCAACGCCAAAGGCGAATTCCTGCAGTAACCGCCACCGACATGGCCATAAACGCCGCCCATTGGCGGCGTTTTTACGAGCGATACCCGTTTCCACGGGAACGAGCCGCCCGCTGCATTGTCCAAAAAACACCACTTCAGCCTCGGAAGGAGGTGTCGCATGCGTACCGAACATTGGCAAGATGTAGCCAGTCTGTTTCTGGGTGTATGGCTGGTGTTGTCCCCGCTGGCGCTGCACGTTGAGGGTGCCGCCGCCTGGTTTACCGTCGCCCTCGGGTTCAGCGTCATGCTGTTCGCCATCGAAGGCCTGGTGATCCCCTCGTATCTTGAGGAACTAGCCGAGATCTGCGTCGGTTTGGCGTTGATCATCGTGCCGTGGACAATGGGCTTCGAGTCGCCGGCCGCAACGCTCAATAGTGCCGTGGTTGGCACCCTGGTGATCGTATTCGCCGTCTGGGAAATGATGATGGATCGCGAGGTCATTACCTGGTGGCACAACCACCGGCATCACTCCGCAGCCTAGGAGCAACTGCGGAAGGCAACTTTCGGATTGCCGCGAGCGCGGCCAAGAGGAGTTTTGACCCCGGCGTCGCGTTAACGAGTAGCGCTCTCGCGCCGTCTCGCGCCGTCTCGTTGCGTCCGGTACCGCCCGGTTCAGGTTTTGGCCGGCGGATGTCCTTCATGCGCGAAAAATTCCACCGCCTCGGACTCCAGGCGGGTGCGGCGCATCGGCGGCAGGCTTTGCCAGATGCGCTTGCCATAGGGTTTATCGACCAAGCGCGTGTCACCGATCATCAACACGCCACGATCCGACTCGTCGCGAATCAATCGTCCCGCGCCCTGCTTCAGCTTGATAGCGGCATGTGGCACCTGATAGTGCATGAAGGCATTTCCGCCGGATTGATTGATGGCATCGATGCGCGCGGCCAGCACCGGGTCGTCGGGGGCCGCAAACGGCAGCTTGTCGATCACCACCAGCGATAGTGCATCGCCTTTCACGTCCACGCCTTCCCAAAACGAATGGCTGGCCACCAGCACCGCATTACCCAGTTTGCGAAAACGCTCCAATAGCTCGGTGCGGGTGCCCTCGCCCTGCACCATTAGCGGGTACTCAAGGCCGTTTTCTGCAAACAGGTCTTTGAGCAGACCATGCGCGCGATCCATCGCTTTGAGCGAAGTGAACAGCAAAAACGCGCGGCCCTGTGCAGCCACGATCAGCGGCAGCGCGGTATTGACGATGGCCTCGGTATGCTCGGCCGTATTCGGCGCGGGCAGACCGGCCGGCAGGTAAAGCAGCGCCTGCTGGGGATAATCGAACGGTGACGGCCAAGAGGCGGTCTCGACCTTGCGCTCGTTGAAGGCATCCTCGTCAAAGCCCTCATCGCGAGCTTCCGGCGTGATCAGTCCCATCTCGGTTTGGTAATGTCCGAAGTCGCCCTTCACCGCCAGCGTAGCCGAGGTAAAAATCCAGGCGCGCTTTTGCGCGAACACCTGGCTGCTGAAAATATTGGCGATCGACAGCGGCGTGAGATGGAATGCCAGCGATTGCGAATAGGCCTCGGCCCAACGGATATAGCCCTCGATGCCGCCGTCCTTGCCGGCACCCAGCCATTGCGCCATTTTCTGCGCAAGCTCATCGGCACGGTCCAGGCAATTGGCGATTTCCGGTGCGCGTGCCGATTGGCTTTCGAGCATTTCACGCAGTTCGCCGAGTTGCTCCTGGGCCTTGGCGAACGCATCGACGAATCCCTCTCGATCGGCCACGGCGGCGCCGGGCATGCGGCCGAAATCCTCGCGTACCGTCAGGCGCAAATCGCGGGTAGCCTTATCGAGGGTTTGCGCAGCTTCCTGCAGGTCCTTGAAGTCGGCGGCGTGGGCGACGCCTGCAAGGCGTGAATCACGCGCCAGTTCGATCAATTGCGAGGTCGACACCGATTCACCGAAGAACATGGTGGCGGTATCCGGCAGCTGATGCGCCTCATCGAACACCACCGTGTTGCAAGCCGGCAGCAGATCCTGAGCGCCATCGTCCTTCAACACCAGATCAGCGAAGAACAGATGATGGTTAACCACTACCACTTCCGCCTCCATCGCCGCCTTGCGCGCCTTCATCACGAAGCAATCGGCATAACGGCTGCACGCCGAACCCAGGCAATTTTCACGCGTCGATACCGCCGCGCTCCAGGCGTTCGAGCGCTCCGGCACATCGGGCAATTCGGCCTTGTCACCGGTGCCGCCACCCGCGAGCGAGCGATCCGCGAAACGGCGGATGACCTGGATATGTTTGACGTCATCGCGATTCATGAAGCGGCCATCGGCGACCGCTTCCTCGAGGTGATGCAGGCACACATAATTGGCGCGACCCTTGAGCAGGGCCGTCGATACGGGAATGCCGAGTGCCGCCACAACTGTCGGAATATCGCGATGGAAAAGCTGGTCCTGCAAGGTCTTGGTGCCGGTGGAAATGATCACCTTGCCGCCGGAACGCAGCGCCGGCACCAGATAGGCAAAGGTCTTGCCGGTGCCGGTGCCAGCCTCGGCAATGAACACGCCGGCACGGTCAATCGTCGCTTCAATTTTCTCCGCCATTTCGAGCTGACTATGCCGATGACGGAAACCTTCGATGCGTGCGGCCAGCGGCCCCTCGGGGCCAAACAGATAGGGTAAATCGGACATGCGCGATGATACCGCGGCGGGTGGGGTCGACGCGGATGTTCAACGTTGGTCAGGCGTTTTCAGGCGGAGGTACGGCGGCGATAAATTGCGTCGAATAAAAGGAAAAACTCCAGCATTGGCGAGGTGTTTGAGGCATTTTTGCCTCGAAAGGCTCGCCGAATGGCGTTCTACATGTTTTTAGTGCCGCCGTAGTTTGTAGGTCGGGTTAGCGCAGCGTAACCCGACAGATATCGATGTGATACCAACCCGGTGGGACAGGGGCTGATTTTATTCGCGATGGATTGTGGTTGGCGTGGCAGGGAAA
>JANMXS010000333.1:0-5867 GCA_031394335.1 Burkholderiales bacterium | reverse complement strand
AGTCGCCAAAAAATGGTTGAATGAACGTTACGGCGTGCTGGTGCGCGGCTACCTTGCGCAGATTGGCGTGAACAAAATCGCTTTCGATACCTGGGACGTGATCAACGACAACCCGTTTTTTGTTGCCAACGCGGCGGCGGTCGCCGGCCTCGAAACCTATATGGACAAGTTGCGCAAATCCGGCGAAAGCTGCGGTGCGCGCATTAATGTGGTGGCCAGCGGCGTGCCGGTGGGTTGGGGCGACCCGATCTACGACCGGCTCGACGCGGCGATTGCGCACGCGATGATGGGTATCAATGCGGTCAAGGGTGTCGAAGTCGGCGCCGGTTTTGCCAGCGTTGAGCAACTGGGCACCGAGCATTCCGATGAAATGTCGCCTGAGGGCTTCCTGTCGAATAATGCCGGCGGCGTGCTCGGCGGTATTTCCACTGGTCAGGACGTAACGGTATCGATTGCAATCAAGCCGACGTCTTCCATTCGCCTCGATCGGCAAACCGTCGATACCAGCGGCAATTCGGTGGTCATCAATACGCATGGCCGCCACGACCCGTGTGTGGGCATCCGCGCCACGCCGATTGCCGAAGCGTTGCTGGCGTTGGTGTTGATGGATCGTGCCCTGGTGCATCGCGCGCAAAATGCCGATGTGGTGGTGGCAACGCTGCGCGTACCTGCGCAGGCGCCGGCGGCAGCACAGCGCCAGGCGAGTCGCAAGGCCGACGATCCAGATCCCAGCGAAGCCTAGCCTGCCTTTGCGTATCTGCTCGCGCTGGACGCATTACCGGCCTGCGACAGAAGTGCTGACTCTCTCTGTATAATTGAGGGTTCCATTTCTTCGATAGTTGCGCATATGCCGCAAACGCTTTACGACAAACTCTGGCAATCCCATCTGGTCAATGAAGAACCGGATGGCGGCGCGCTGATTTATATCGATCGCCACCTGGTGCATGAAGTGACCAGCCCGCAGGCCTTCGAAGGCCTGGAAATCAATGGCCGCAAGCCTTGGCGTATCAACTCCATCGTCGCCACTGCCGATCACAATGTGCCGACCACCGGACGCAAGGAAGGCATTGCCGACCCGATTTCGCGGCTGCAGGTCGAGACGCTGGATAAGAACATCGAAAAGTTCCATGTGCCGGTTTACTTCGGCATGAACGACGCGCGTCAAGGCATCGTGCATGTGATCGGCCCGGAGCAGGGCGCGACCTTGCCGGGCATGACCGTAGTTTGCGGCGATTCGCATACCTCGACCCACGGCGCATTTGCCGCGCTGGCGTTCGGTATCGGCACCTCCGAAGTCGAGCATGTGATGGCGACGCAATGTCTGGTCGCCAAGAAATCGAAATCCCTGCTGATTCGCGTCGACGGGCAAGTTGGACGCGGTGTCACCGCCAAGGATATTGTGCTGGCCATCATCGGCAAGATCGGCACCGCCGGCGGCAATGGCCACGCGATTGAGTTTGCCGGCACCGCGATTCGCGCGCTGTCGATGGAAGGCCGCATGACGGTGTGCAATATGGCGATTGAAGCCGGTGCGCGCGCCGGCATGATTGGCGTGGATGAAAAAACCATCGCCTATCTGCGTGGCCGTCCGTATGCGCCGCAGGGCGAGATGTTCGACAAGGCGGCTGCCTATTGGCGCTCCCTGACCAGCGATGAGGGCGCCAAATTCGATCGCGTCGTTGAACTCGATGCCGCGAGTATTCAACCGCAAGTGACGTGGGGTACCTCGCCTGAGATGGTGGTGGGTATCGACGGCAAGGTGCCTGATCCGGCCAAGGAAGCGGACCCCGCCCGGCGTGAAGGCATTGAACGCGCGCTGCAGTACATGGGCCTGAATCCCGGCACGCCGATGGCCGAGATCACGATCGACAAGGTATTCATCGGCAGCTGCACCAATTCGCGGATTGAAGACTTGCGCGCCGCAGCCAGTGTCGTGCGGGGCCGGCATATCGCGAGCAACGTCAAACTGGCGCTGGTGGTGCCGGGTTCGGGCCTGGTCAAGCGTCAGGCAGAAGCGGAAGGGCTCGACAAGATTTTTCTGGCCGCCGGCTTTGAATGGCGCGATCCGGGCTGTTCGATGTGCCTGGGCATGAACGATGACCGGCTGTCACCGGGTGAGCGCTGTGCTTCAACCTCGAATCGCAATTTCGAGGGTCGCCAGGGCGCAGGCGGTCGTACCCATCTGCTCAGTCCGGAAATGGCGGCTGCCGCGGCTATCGCCGGGCGTTTCGCCGATGTGCGGCAAATTCTTTAGGTCCTGAATCCAGCAACTTTTACGGGGTAGGCAATGCGCAAGAACGTACAACTGGCAATCGCTTCATTACTGGCAACGATGGCCCTCGCCGGCTGCAACACCATGGAAGGGCTCGGCAAGGACATCAAGCGCGGCGGCGAAGTGCTTGAAAAAGCCGCCGACAAAGCCAAGAGCTGATGGAAGCCTTTCGTCAACATCTGGGCTTGGTGGCGCCGCTGGATCGCGCCAACGTCGACACCGACGCGATCATCCCCAAGCAGTTCCTGAAATCGATCAAGCGTTCCGGCTTCGGCCCGAACCTGTTCGATGAGTGGCGCTATATGGATCACGGCGAGCCGGGCATGGATAATTCCTGCCGTCCGCTCAACCCCAACTTCGTCCTCAACCAGGAACGCTATCGCGGTGCCACGGTGCTGCTGGCGCGCAAGAATTTCGGCTGTGGTTCCTCGCGCGAGCACGCGCCCTGGGCCTTGCAGCAATTCGGTTTCAAGGCAATTGTGGCACCGTCATTTGCGGATATTTTCTTCAATAATTGCTGGAAGAATGGCTTGCTGCCGATCGTGCTTGGCGAGGCCGAGGTCGATCACTTGTTCAACGCCGCGCTCGCCACACCTAGCATGAAATTGAATGTCGATCTTGAACGTCAGGTGGTGGAAATCCCGGGTGCGGAGGCCTACAAGTTCGAGGTCGATGCGCACCGCAAGCAGAGCCTGCTTAACGGTTGGGATGAAATCGGCTTGACGCTGCGCCATGTCGACAAGATTCGCGCTTACGAAGCGGCGCGGGCGACGCGGGAGCCATGGATTTTTTCATGAAGTTCGGCGCATCGTGTTTTGTTAAAACGCTGTCTGAAGCATCGCACTCCTTGCATTTGCCAACATAAAACAAAGCAGAATATGAAAATTGCAGTTATGGCCGGTGATGGCATCGGCCCCGAAATCATGGCCGAGGCATTGCGCGTACTCGAGGTACTTCGCCGCGACGGCCTCAAGCTGGAATGGGAAAAGGCCTTGGTCGGTGGCGCCGCCTACGACGTCCACGGTCATCCGCTTCCGGACGCCACGCTCAAACTGGCGAAGCAGGCGGACGCGGTGCTGTTCGGCTCGGTCGGCGGCCCGCAATACGATGCGTTGCCGCGCGAGCATCGCCCCGAGAAGGCCATTCTGGGCCTGCGCAAGGAGTGCGATTTTTTTGCCAATCTGCGCCCGGCCAATGTATTTCCGGAGCTGGCGGATGCCTCCACTTTGAAACCGGAAGTGGTGGCAGGCCTCGACATCATGATCATCCGCGAGCTGACCGGTGATATTTACTTCGGCGAGCCGCGCAGCATTTCCGGCGAGAAAGGAAAGAACGGTATCGCAGGCAATCGCGTCGGCATCAACACCATGCACTACACCGAAGCGCAGATCCGGCGCATCCTGCATGTCGGCTTTCGCACCGCGCGGCAACGCGGTAAAAAGCTGTGCTCGATCGACAAGATGAATGTGCTGGAGGCGATGCAGCTATGGCGCGATATCGCCATCGAGATCGCGCCGGAATATCCGGATGTCGAACTCACGCATATGCTGGTGGACAATGCGGCGATGCAGCTGATCCGCAACCCCAAGCAGTTCGATGTGATGGTAGCCGGCAATATGTTCGGCGACATTTTGTCGGATGAGGCATCGATGTTGACGGGCTCGATCGGCATGTTGCCCTCGGCCTCTCTCGATGCGAACGGCAAGGGCTTGTATGAACCGATCCATGGCTCGGCACCGGATATCGCCGGCAAGGGCGTGGCCAATCCGCTCGCACAAATTCTGTCGGCGGCGATGATGCTGCGCTATACCTTCAGTCTGCCCGAGGCGGCAAACCGTATCGAGAATGCGGTACGCAAGGCGCTGGCCGAAGGACTTCGCACGGGTGATATCGCCAAACCGGATGAGGCGAAAGTCGGCACGCGGCAAATGGGTGATGCGGTAATAGCGGCGCTGTAACGGCGTCGTTGTAGTTGATTTTATTGAATCGTTTTGCAGGCAAAGAGGCAGGGTAAGCGCATGTTGAAAGTCGGAATGGTGGGTTGGCGCGGTATGGTGGGCTCGGTGCTGATGGACCGCATGCGCGCAGAGAATGATTTTGCGTTGATTGAGCCGGTGTTTTTTACCACCTCCAATATTGGTGGAAAGGCCCCCAAAGAAGCGGGCGGCGCGCCCCTCAACGATGCCAAGGATATCGCTGCCTTAAAGCAGATGGATGTGGTCATTACCTGCCAGGGCGGCGATTACACCAACGAGGTTTACCCGCAATTGCGTGGCAGTGGCTGGAACGGCTACTGGATTGATGCCGCCAAGACGCTGCGCATGAAAGACAACGCCGTCATCATTCTTGACCCAGTGAATATGCCGATGATCAAGAATGCATTAGCCAAAGGCGTCAAGGATTACATCGGCGGCAATTGCACTGTGAGCTGCATGCTGATGGGGCTGGGCGGGCTGTTCAAGGCCGATCTGGTTGAATGGATGAGCTGCATGACCTACCAGGCCGCGTCCGGCGGGGGCGCGACGCATATGCGCGAACTGCTCACGCAATTCGGCACCCTCAATGCGGAAGTGAAGGCGTTGCTGGACGATCCGGCTTCGGCCATACTCGAAATCGACCGGAAGGTTCTTGCCAAACAACACGCCTTATCGGCGGAAGAAACGCAGCACTTCGGCGTGCCACTTGCCGGCAATCTGATTCCCTGGATCGACAAGGACATGGGCACCGGCATGTCACTGGAAGAATGGAAGGGCATGGCCGAGACCAACAAGATTCTTGGCCGCGGCGACGGCTTTGCAACCCCGGCTACGCCAATCGACAGCCTGTGTATCCGCGTCGGCGCGATGCGCTGCCATAGCCAGGCATTGACCATCAAGCTTAAAAAAGACGTGCCGCTGGATGAAGTCGAGGCAATTATTGCCAACGATAACGAGTGGGTACGCTTGATTCCGAATGAACGCGAACGCTCGATTCGCGAGCTGACGCCGGCAGCCGTCACTGGCAATATGCATATCCCCGTCGGTCGCTTGCGCAAGCTGACCATGGGGCCCAGCTACCTGAGCGCGTTTACGGTTGGGGACCAACTGTTGTGGGGTGCTGCCGAACCATTGCGCCGTATGTTGCGGATTTTATTGAATAAATAGCGGCTGGCCCGGTCAGAAATTTGCCAAGTTTCAGGGGTGTTATGCAGGCATGTTCATTATTCATCCCTGTTTTTCGGTTGAAAAATCGTCGAGTTTCGCTTCTAATGTGAGAAATCGAATAAAGTTGCAACAATAACTCGTTGATGTTATTTTAATTTGTCTCGAAATCGAAGGGCTGGGGATCACGCATGAACCGTCCACCAAAAACAAAATTGATCGTGGCGCTGGGGGCAATTTTACTGGCTACGTCTGCATCGTTATCGTATGCAGCCGGCCTCGGTAAACTATCTGTCAACTCCGCTCTCGGCCAACCTCTTTCGGCTGAAATTGAACTGGTTGCATTGCAGCCAGGAGAATTCGAAGCAATTGTTGCTCGCGTCGCCAGTCCTGAATCTTATGGCGAAGCCAGGATTGATTATTCGCCCTTGCTGCGCCAAATCAAATTTATCACG
>JANMXS010000332.1:0-7948 GCA_031394335.1 Burkholderiales bacterium | reverse complement strand
GAAGTGCGCAAGGATGGACGCCTGCCGTGGCTGCGCCCGGACGCCAAATCGCAGGTGACGATGCGCTATGTCGATGGCAAACCGCACTCCATCGATACGGTGGTGCTGTCCACGCAGCATGCGCCGGAGATGTCGCAAAAGGATATTCACGAAGCCGTCATTGAAACCATCATCAAGCCGGTGCTGCCCAAAGAATGGCTGCAGAACACCCGCTATCTGGTCAACCCGACCGGTCGTTTCGTCGTCGGTGGCCCGCAGGGTGACTGCGGTTTGACCGGCCGCAAGATCATCGTCGACACCTATGGCGGCGCCTGTCCGCACGGCGGTGGCGCATTCTCCGGCAAGGACCCATCGAAGGTGGATCGTTCCGCTGCCTATGCAGCACGCTATGTGGCCAAGAACATCGTTGCCGCCGGTCTGGCCAAGCAGTGCCAGATCCAGGTGGCCTACGCGATCGGCGTTGCCAAGCCGATGAACATCACGGTGTACACCGAGGGCACCGGCGTGATTTCCGACGAAAAGATTGCCGCACTGGTGGCCGAGCATTTCGATCTGCGTCCGCGCGGCATCGTGCAAATGCTTGACCTGCTGCGCCCGATTTACACCAAGACCGCCGCGTATGGTCACTTTGGCCGCGAAGAGCCGGAATTCACCTGGGAACGCACCGACAAGGTTGAGGTGTTGCGCGCGGCGGCCGGGCTCAAAGCCAAATAAACGGGAGCGGAAAAAAGCCGGGCTAAAAAAGCCGGCTTTTGCTATAATTTTGGTTCCGAGGAGCGCTGCGATTACACATCAGGTGTAGCCAGGCTCGGAAAAGATCACAACGGCGCTCGCAATCATCACTGGTTGCGGGCGCTTTTTTTCGTCCGCGCATTATGAAAATGCTTGAAAAGGACACACCATGAACGCTATTTTGAAACCGCAGAACCTGATCAATAACGACTACTACGTCGCCGATCTGAACCTCGCCGCCTGGGGCCAGAAAGAGATCAAAATCGCCGAGACTGAAATGCCCGGCCTGATGATGATCCGCGAAGAATTCGCAAAAGCGCAGCCGCTCAAGGGCGCGCGCATCACTGGCTCGCTGCATATGACGATCCAGACCGCCGTGCTGATCGAAACTCTCGAGGCACTGGGCGCGCAAGTACGCTGGGCCTCCTGCAATATTTACTCGACGCAAGACCATGCTGCCGCCGCCATCGCCGCCGGTGGCACGCCGGTATTTGCCTACAAAGGCGAATCGCTCGAAGAATATTGGGATTTCACCCACCGCATTTTTGAGTGGCAGGACGGCGGCTATACCAACATGATTCTCGACGATGGCGGCGACGCCACGCTGTTGTTGCATCTTGGTACGCGTGCGGAAAAAGATTTGTCCGTGCTGGCCAATCCGGGGTCGGAAGAAGAGCGCATTCTCTACGCCGCGATCAAAACCAAGCTGATTAAAGATCCGACCTGGTACTCGGTGCGCCTGAAGGAAGTAAAGGGCGTTACTGAAGAAACCACCACGGGTGTACATCGCCTGTACCAGATGGCGAAGGACGGCAAGCTCGCGTTTCCGGCGATCAACGTCAACGACAGCGTCACCAAGTCGAAATTCGACAACCTCTATGGCTGCCGCGAATCACTGGTTGACGCCATCAAGCGCGCCACCGATGTGATGATCGCCGGCAAGGTTGCCGTCGTCGCCGGTTATGGCGATGTGGGCAAGGGCTCCGCACAGGCGCTGCGTGCATTGTCAGCCCAAGTCTGGGTCACCGAAATCGACCCGATCTGTGCGCTGCAAGCGGCGATGGAAGGCTATCGCGTTGTGACCATGGATTACGCGGCCGACAAAGCCGACATCTTTGTCACCGCCACCGGCAACTATCACATCATCACGCACGACCATATGGCGAAGATGAAAGACCAGGCCATCGTCTGCAACATCGGTCACTTCGACAATGAAATCGACATTGCCTCGATCGAGAAATACACCTGGGATGAGATCAAGCCGCAGGTCGATCACGTCGTTTTCCCCGACGGCAAGAAGATCATCATGCTCGCCAAGGGCCGCCTGGTGAATCTCGGTTGCGGTACCGGTCACCCCAGCTATGTGATGTCGTCTTCGTTTGCCAACCAGACCATCGCGCAGATCGAGCTGTTCACCAATACCGCGAAATACCCGATCGGCGTCTACACCCTGCCGAAGCATCTGGACGAAAAAGTCGCGCGCCTGCAGCTGACCAAGCTGAACGCGCAACTGACTGAACTCACCACCGAACAGGCCGGTTATATCGGGGTGAGCAAGCAGGGTCCGTACAAGGCGGATACGTACCGCTACTAAACAGGCTCACGTGGGCGAGACGGATTTTCTCCCTGCGCTCGACGAAATCGCCGATAGCCGCACCATAGAACGTGGTCGCGGCTATTTTCGCGAGGGTCGTGTCGTCAAAGTCGAACTGTCCGGCGACCGCATCGGCGCCGAGGTAATCGGCAGCGGTCGATCGACCTACACTGCGCACATCCAACTCGACATAAAATCGCACGAGGGGATCGATTTCGCTTGCGATTGCCCAGTAGGCGAAACAGGCGATTTTTGCAAGCACTTGGTCGCGCTGGCGTTAACCTGGCAATCCGGATCGGTCGGTAAGGCGAAGGCGCCACAATATGCAGGCCCTGTGCCATCCGGCGCCGGAGCGGCGCCAACGCCACCAACAACGCGCCTTCGTAAAACGGCGCAGACAAACGCGCGCGCTGAAGAGTGGCTCGATCAACAAGACGCTGCCAAACTGCGTCTGCTTTGGCGCGAAGCGATGGTGCAATCAGGTGAAGCGCGGCAATTCATCGCGGCCAGGACGGCGACGGGTTCGCAAGATCCGCAAGCCCTGGACGAAGCGGTCTCGGAATTGCTCAAGCGTCGTGGCGGCAGTTATCTCGATTATTACGGGTCAGACGATTACGCGCGCCAGATCGATCCGGTGGTGGATTTATTGCGCAACGCGGTCGCCGGTAACCCGGATGCGGCGCTGAAAATCGCCGAAAAAACCGTCAAGCGCCTGAATCGCGCGATGCTGACTGCGGATGACTCCAATGGCAGCATCGGCGGCGTGATGTGTGCTTGTCAGGAAGTGTGGTGCGAGGCGTTGATTGCGCAGGACGAGCGGCCTACAAAAAAGCGCGCGTCCGCCTTCATCGATTTCGAAGACGCCCAGGAGTTTACCGGCGACGGGCTTTACCTTCCGCTCGAAAAGCTGCCGGTCGATCACCCGCTGCTCGATGAACTGTACAGGCAAAGTCGTGAGCGCCTTGCTGTTCTTGGCAGCAAGAAAGGCAAAGGTCGGCAGGACATATTTCATCAACGGCTTCGCACGCAGCGGTTTGCCGAGCGGGTCGGCGATGTCGATAGCTGGATCGCCATCGAGTTGTCGCATACCGAAAGGAACCCCGCCGTGGCCACCGCCATGGAGAAACTCGAAGCGGCCGGACGACGGCGCGAGGCGATCGCGCTAGCTGAGCGTTATCTGGCCCGCAAAGATGGCGCTATCAACAAAACCGGCATACGCGAAACGCTGGCGCGACTGCTGCACGCCGACGGTCTCACGGCGGAGGCGATCGAACATGTTTGGACCAACTTTGCCGAATCGCCGTCCGAACATGCTTATCGCGCTTTGATGCGCTTTCTGCATGCGGTGCGCGAACCGACGCCCCGCCAGAAACAATGGCGGGAAAAAGCGCTGGCACTTTCCGTTGCGCGCGGCAAGGGCAAGGCAAAAGCCAAGGGCGCTGCCGCGTCGGACGATGTCACGCTCGCCGTCGAGATCCTGATGGCTCAACAGCGCTATAGGGATGCCTGGAAAATGTGGAGCCCCGGCTCCATGCTGAACAATTTCATCGCCGAGCGGTTGGCGCGCGAGGGCGCGCAGTACGCACCTGATCGCGCTATGAAAATCGTGGCGGATATTGCCGAACACATGCTCGAGCAGCGCGGCTCGACCAACAATGCCAATTACGACACTATTGTCGCGAAACTGGACGGTATTCGCGAAGGCTGCGCAGCCGCATCCCCCAAAGCGGGGCACGACTGGCGCTCGCTGGTCGAGCGGCTGCGGGACGCCAATCTTCGCAAGCCGAATTTCGTGGCGCGCATGAATGCGCTGCTGGCGGCTGCGGTCGTCGTTGCCAAGAATCCGTAATTGCTCCATTATGGCTCCATAATGGATCATATTGGATATATTTTGGAGTCATTATGGGTGTAAATCTGTCGATCAAGAATGTGCCGGACGCATTGGCGGACAAGCTCCGGCAGCGCGCCGAGGCCAACCATCGTTCCTTGCAAGGCGAATTGATGGCCTTGCTGGAGAGTTCATTGGCGGCGATGGGCGCCGAACAAGCTCACGCCGTGTACGGAGCGGGCGCGGCCGGTTTCACCGCAGCCGCGAACCCGCGCGCCTCGGCGCCTGCGGCCATACCCGCCCGTCGAACATTGCGGGAAATATGGGAAGAGGCTCGCGCCGCGCAGCGGATCGAGGCGCCGTCCAGCGCGCTGTTGCTGCGCGAAATGCGCGAAGAGCGTAGCGAGCAACTAACGGGAGTCATCGATGCTGCGGGTGCCTATGAGCGCGCCCGCGCACTGCTGGGGCTACCGCGCGACGGCGCAAATGAGGCGGCCCCGAAAGTAAGGAATGCCCTGGCCGACCGCGGTGTACCCAAGCCCAAACCGGCAGGTCGCACCGTTTCGCGAAAGGCGAAAAAAAGTGGTTAGTACTTTGGCCGGGGTCATCGATGCGTCCACGCTCGCCGCAGTCGTGTTCGGGGAAGCGGAGGCCGCTGCCATCAATCTCGACCTTGCCCCCGAACAATTGGTCTCAACCACGTTGTTGCCACACGAGTTCGCGAATGTTTGTGTCAAGAAACACCTTCGTGCCGGTCTGACCCTGGAGATGTTGCTGGCGCATCTGCGCCGCTACGATGCGTTCGGCATCCGCATCGAGCCGGTGTCGACCCCGGAAGTTGTTGCGGTGGCCATTCGCTACGGCATTTCCAGTTACGATGCGGCTTATCTTTGGCTGGCGCTGGTCAAAGAGCTTCCGCTGCTCACGCTGGACAAGAAACTCGGTAACGCCTATCAACGGGCGCTAAAGGAAATCGCATGAGCCCGCGTGAAAAATTCATCTCGCTGATCAAGGGCGATCGGGAAGACCCTGTCTACATTTCAATGTTGCTGCATCAACTCAAGGATTGCTTGTGACTTCCACTTCCTCAAGGCGCGACGACACGTCTGCCCGCACTTTTTCCTTCGAACTTTTTCCGCCGAAAACCCCGGAAGGCGCGGCCAAGTTGCGTGAGGTGCGCAAGCAGTTGGGTGCCTTGAAGCCGCATTTTTTCTCGGTGACATTTGGTGCCGGCGGTTCCACCCAGGAAGGCACGCTCTCGACCGTGAAGGAAATCATTGCGGAAGGTTACGAGGCAGCGCCGCATTTGTCCTGCATCGGCTCTACCCGCGAGAGCATCGCCGCGGTGTTGAACGAGTACAAAACCAGCGGGATCAAGCACATCGTCGCGCTGCGCGGCGATCTGCCGTCCGGCATGGCGCAGGCGGGTGAGTTCAAATACGCTTCCGATCTGGTCGCGTTCATCCGCGCCGAGCATGGCGACCAGTTCATGATCGAAGTGGCGGCCTATCCGGAATACCACCCGCAATCGCGCCATGCCCAGGAAGACCTGAAGAATTTCAAGCGCAAGATCGATGCCGGCGCCGACGCCGCCATTACCCAGTATTTTTTCAATCCGGAAGCGTATTTTCATTTCGTCGACGAAGTCACGGCGAGGGGCATCAACGTGCCGATCCAGCCGGGGATCATGCCGATCGCGAGTTTTTCGCAACTGGCCCGCTTCTCGGATGCCTGCGGCGCGGAAATTCCGCGCTGGATTCGCCGCAAGATGGAAGGCTATGGCGACGACAGCGCGTCGATCCGTGCCTTCGGTCTCGATGTGGTGACGGCGTTGTGCGACAAGCTGCTCGCCGGTGGTGCGCCCGGGCTGCATTTCTACACCATGAATCAGGCGGGACTGACCACGACCATCTGGCAGCGCCTGGGTATCTGAACGCGGTATGGCGGACTGAGCGGCGGCGTGCGAAACTGATGCTGATAAAGCAGGATTCATGTCTGTATTTGGGTATCGGGAAATTCGAAGAAATACGGGGAAATGTCACCTATGAAATTCGCTGATCGCTGGATTCGACCAACGATGGTTTTGTGCGCGCTGCTGGTTTGCCCGGCAATGCTGTACGCGCAGGAACCGGTACTGACCAACCGCGCCACCGACTTGCGCGCAGCACCGGACGACGCTGCAGCGCTGCTGCGGGCATTGCCGGAAAGAACGGCCGTACAGCAGCTCGAACGCAAGGGCGCGTGGACACGCGTCAAAATTGACAAGGACAGCGGCTGGGTACGCATGATGCATTTGCGCGGCGGTGCGGTTATTGTCGAGAGCGAGCAAACTGCCAGTGGCGGTTTCTTCAGCGGTTTCAGTCGCCTGCTCGGCGCCAAGCCCGGCAGCGGCCCGCGTTCGCAGAACGCAACCGTCGGCATCCGTGGCTTCTCCGAAGAGGATTTGCGCAAGGCAGAACTGAATCCGGCTGAACTGGCCAAACTGAAACGCTATCAGGCAAACGATGCGGACGCGCGACGCCTTGCCGAGCAGGGCAAGCTTGAATTTCGCAGCGTGGCCTATCTGGCGCAGGATGCCGTTGATGGTGCGCGGGGAGGACGATAATGAAATCAATTTCGAACCTGACTTCGTTTGCCGTGGTTGCCGTGCTGCTGACCGGTTGCGCCGGCATGCCGGATCTGAAAAATCTGCCGACCAGTGCCGCCGCGCTGAAAAACATGCTGAACCAGCCCGCAGCTGCCGGCTCGCCGTCAATGCTGGAAACCGGTTTGAGCATGGCCAAAAGTACCGGCGATGCTTTCCGTGAAATCCCCGAGAGCGAAGAGATCGCCATTGGCGAAAACATCATGGCCGGTGTGCTTGGCGCCGCACCGCTGTACGCCAACGATCGCATCCAGCGCTACGTGAATCAGGTTGGACGCTGGGTCGCGATGCACTCCGAGCGGCCCAATCTGCCGTGGCGTGTTGCGCTGCTGGATTCGCCGCTGGTCAACGCCGGTGCAGCGCCGGGCGGGCAAATTTACATTACCTCGGGTCTGTTGTTCCGCATGCGCAGCGAGGCCGAGTTGGCCGGTGCGCTGGCGCATGAGATCGCGCACGTGGTGCAGAAACATCATCTGAAGGCCTATCAAAAAGCCAGCGCCGGCGATGCCTTCGTCACCGGCGCCGGTGCATTGGTCGATAGCCAGGTGAAAACCGGCAGCCTCGGGCGCGAGGTGGGCAAGCAGGCCGGCAAGTTCGCCATCGGCGAAGTCCGCACCTTGTTGCTGTTGTCGCTGGGGCGGCCCGAGGAAGAGCAAGCCGATCGCATGGGCATGGTGCTGGCGGCGCGAGCCGGTTATGACCCGTATGGATTGCCCACCGTCATCCAGATTCTGCAAGACATGAGCGCCGAGCAGGGCACGCTGAGCACCTTGTACAAAACCCATCCCGCACCATCTGAGCGTCTCGCCTCGCTCGACCAGACCATCGGCAGTTCAATGGACGGCTACAGCACGCAAGCCGTATTGAAAGAACGTTTTGCGACGATGATTCTGGGTTCGCCGCCGCCAGTGGTAAAACCTGCGCCGAAAAAGTAGACCCGGCAAATCACTCTAGGAATTTTTCGAAACCCCTAAGTTTCGTCATTCCAGCGTAGGCTGGAATCCAGTCCTGCGTTGATTCAAATACTTGGAAGGACTGGCTCCCAGCCTTTGACCAACGGAAATCCCTGTGGGACGCTGGGACGACGGGGTTTTTAGAAATCCTCATTGACGTAGATCCAGCATTTGCGCGCCTTTCGGAGCAAAAATTC
>JANMXS010000331.1:0-16937 GCA_031394335.1 Burkholderiales bacterium | reverse complement strand
AACAAAATCAATCAATAAAAACCATAGCTAAAATTTTTTTTATTCAAGACTATTAATTGTTAAGCTCTGATGCCTAAATAACTCGACTCTGACCCGAAGTATTCGCGAAGTATTCGTGCGTGACGGAATCGGAATAGGCGGCGCAGGTGAATAACTGGAACATCTCCAATTGGCTTGAAACAGAAGTTAGAGCGCGCGACTGAAACTGCGTCTATTGTTGTATTAAGTTCGGTTCAGCCAAAGGGCCAAGAAAATTATTGGCGACCTGGGAACACATCGTTAATGACGAGAAAATAATAAGCCGCGAAAACATTGCGCTGTGCTGCGTTTCATGCAATTCAAGCAAGGGCGCCAAGTTGCTTTCCAATTGGCTCGAATCCCCCTATTGCAAGGAGCGCGGGATATCGAGGGATTCGGTCGCGGACGTAGTCAGAATAGCTCTTGATGCCGGGTTAAATTCGTAGAACGCCATTCCGCGCGTCTCCCAAGCCAAAAATGCTCTAAACACCGCGCCAATGCTGGATCTTGGTCTTTCAATTCTTAGCCCAGCGTAAAAGCCACCCAGCAAAATAAAACGTGCCCGCTAGTCCTGAAGACCCGACGGGCGCGTTTATTTTCGCTGCTGTAGAACTATTGGTCTAGCGCGTGCCCTTGCGGAACAATGCCGGTGCCGGCTTGGCAGTACGAGCCGTGCCACCACCACCGCTGCGCGCCGAGGTATTGCTCGCGCCACCACCCTCACGCGGAGGACGTGCTGCCGTCTGTCCCGCACCTTGACCCGCGCTGTTGCCCGATGAGCCGCCGCGCGAAGACTGATTACCCTGTCCGCCGCCCGAACCGTTGCGGCCACCACCACCGCCACCCGAGCGCGGCTTGCCTTGGCTACCACCGGCCGGCGCACCGCGACCCTGGCCACCGCCACCGGGTCTGCCACGCCCTTGGCCGCCGCGCCCCTGATGATCCTGCGAGCGCATCTGGATCGGTTGCGGCTTGGCGTGCGGGTCCGGCTCGAAGCCGGGCACCACGATGACTTCCACATCGCGCTTGATCAAACGCTCGATGTCGTTGAACATTTTTTTCTCGTCCACGCACACCAGTGAAACCGCTTCGCCGCTAGCGCCGGCGCGACCGGTGCGGCCGATGCGGTGCACATAATCTTCGGGCACATTCGGGATTTCGAAGTTGACCACATGCGGTAGCTGGTCGATGTCGATGCCGCGTGCGGCGATGTCGGTAGCGACCAGCACAGCGAGGTCGCCGGTCTTGAATTCGGCCAGCGCCTTGGTGCGCGCGGCCTGGCTCTTGTTGCCGTGGATGGCGAGTGCGGTGATGCCGGATTTGTTCAGTTGCTCGGCAAGGCGATTCGCACCGTGCTTGGTGCGCGTGAACACCAGCACCTGATGCCAGTTGTTTTCCTTGATCAGGTGCGTGAGCAATTCTTTCTTTTTGTCGCGATCGACCGGATGCACTTTTTGCGTGATCATTTCCACGGTTGAATTGCGGCGTGCAACTTCAATCAGTGCCGGGTTGTCGAGCAGGCTGTCGGCGAGGCGCTTGATTTCGTCGGAGAAGGTCGCGGAGAACAGCAGGTTCTGGCGCTTTTTCGGCAGGATCGCCAGCACTTTTTTGATGTCGTGGATGAAGCCCATATCGAGCATGCGATCAGCTTCGTCGAGCACCAGAATCTCGACGTGGGAAAGATCGACGGTGCGTTGCTGATGGTGGTCGAGCAGGCGGCCCGGTGTGGCAACGAGAATATCGACGCCATGGCGCAGCGCGGAGATTTGCGGATTGATGCCGACACCGCCATAGATCACCAGCGATTTGATGCCGGTGTATTTGCCGTAGGTGCGGACGCTTTCCTCAACCTGTGCGGCGAGTTCACGCGTGGGGGTCAGCACCAGCACGCGAATCTTGCGCTTGCCTTCGGTGGGCGTGGTGGTCAGGCGTTGCAGGATCGGCAGCACGAAGCCGGCGGTCTTGCCGGTGCCGGTCTGTGCGCCGGCCAGCAGATCGCCGCCGTTGAGCACCGCCGGAATCGCCTGCATCTGGATCGGGGTCGGGATGGTATAGCCATGTTCGGAAACGGCACGCACAATCGTCTCGGACAGGCCGAGGGCGGAAAAAGACATTGGGAAACTTTCGAAAAACTCGGACCTGTCGCTGTAACAGCGCCAGTCTAGGTGCGAAGGGGTTTGCCGCAAAAACGGCGAGGTCAGGATGACTGTGGCAAGGGGACTGGATCAGCGCCACGGGGCGAAGTATAACAGCCGCCCTCGTGCCTGAGGAGAAAAAGCGGGTTTTGAGAGGAGAATCGGCCCACAAGCCGCGCCAGTGCCTGAGTTCGGCCAGTTGGCCATGGCGCGGCGTTTATCCACGGACAGTGGCTGGGCGTAAATATTTTTGTTGCAAATCGAATGTCTTGCACGCGAGTCCGCTTTACCTTGCCGCGCGCTTAGCGGCAGCGGGATTCAGGCTGCGTTGAGAAACGCCACCTTCTCCTCGCGCGGCAGTTGCTTGATCGCGTACTCTGCCTTCAAGGCGCTGGATCGATCCTCGAATGCCTTGCTGCCGATCAAGCGCCGCGGCGGATTGGCGCGGGTGTATTTGGCGCCTTTGCCGCTGGCGTGTTTGGCATAACGCGCATCGACATCGGTGCTGATGCCAGCATAGAGTGCGCCATTGGTGCATTCGATCAGATAGAGATACCACATCACATCACATCGCTTGCATCAGGCCGTTTGCAGGCTGCGTACGCGGACGATCGGTGCTTCGCGGATCGGCAAATTGCACAGTGCAGCCAACAGGGCCAGCGCGATATCGGCGTACCACATCCAGTCGTAATTGCCCTGTGCGGTGATGGCGATTCCGCCCAGCCAGGCGCCGAAAAATCCGCCGACCTGATGCGATAGCAGGGTGAGGCCGAACAGGGTGGACAGGTACCGGGTGCCGTAAAGCTTGCCGACAATACCGGCCGTCGGCGGCACCGTGGCCAGCCAGGTGAGGCCCAGTCCGGCGGCGAACAGATAAAAGGTCGCCTCGGTTTTGGGCGACAGCAAATACACCGCGATCAGCACCGCACGCGACGCATACATCGACGCCAGAATATATTTGGAACGATAGCGTCCGGTGCCCCAGCCGGCCAGCAGGCTGCCGACGATATTGGCGAGGCCGATGATCGCCAGCGACCAGCTCGCCACGTTCGGCGGCAGGCCGCAGAGTTGCACCTCGCCGGGCAGATGCGTGACCAGGAAGGCAATATGAAAGCCGCAGGTAAAAAACCCCGCGTGCAGCAGCAGATAACTGCGGTCGGCCAGCGCGGTACGTATCGCTTTCTTGATGCCGCCGTCCTCGACAACCGGCCCGAAAGCCGCGCCAGCGCTTGTGTTTGCGGCACTGCCTGTATCCAGTCTTTTAGTGGTGACTGGCCGTTTGCGCAACATCCAGCTCATCGGCAACGCAAACAGCGTGATCACCGCCATTGACCACATCGCCCCCATCCAGCCGAATACGCCGATGAGTTTTTGCAGCAGTGGCGCAAACAGGAATTGCCCGAACGAACCGCCGGCGTTGATGATGCCGGCGGCCATGCCGCGCTTTTCTCCGGGCAGGCGCTGCGCGGCGGCGCCGATCAGCACCGAGAAGCTGCCGGCGCCGGAACCCGCAGCAGTCAATACACCGATGGTCATCATCAGGCCGAAGCTCGATGACATATATGGGGTGGTCGCATAGCCGATCGCCAGCACGATGGTGCCGACGGCCAACACGCGGCCGGGGCCGTAACGGTCGGCGACGGCGCCGGCAATCGGCTGCACCGCGCCCCACATGAACTGGCCGACCGCCATCGCCAGGCTGATGCTGGCAATGCCGAGGCCGGTGGCGGTGTTGAGCGGCGAGAGGAACAAGCCCAGCGATTGCCGTGCGCCCATGGTGATCATCAATACGGCGGCAGCGAGCAGGACCACGGGCCAGAATGCCTGTGATGCCCGTGAGGCAATAGGCGATGAATGCGCTTGTGTCATGGTCAGTTGTCCTCGGCGAGTGCGGGTTTGAGACGGTCCAGCGCCTGATCGAGTTGCGCTTGCAGGTTGGCGGTGAAGTCGCGGCCAAGATGGGCTTCCAGCGCCAGCTGTGCGTCGCGCCAGTGATGTTGCGCTTCCGTCCGGAAGCGTTCGCCCTGCGCGGTCAGTACGAAGCAGCGCTGGCGTGCATCGCTGCCGGGTACCTCGGTCACCCAGCCGCGCTCGATCAACGGCTGCAGACCGCGGGTGAGGGTGGTGCGATCCATTTCCAGCTGGTCCGCCAGGTGCGTCAGTGTCTGCGCTTCGCGGTCGAGATGCACCAGTACCGAATACTGGCCGAGCTTGAGGCCGACGGCGCGCAGACGCTGCTCGTAGAATGAAGTCATGCGCCGCGTCAGCCGCCGCAGGCGCGCGCCGGTGCAGGGCAGTGGTAACAGTTCGGCGGCGTGCTTGCCGGCGGCAGGCGATGATTTTCGTCTGGCGCGAGGGCCGGACAGGGCTTGCGGGTTCATGGGTCTGCTCATTTATGTGTATATGCACATAATTTAACGAATATGTTGCCCTGCTGTCAAGTTTATTGCGTCAGCAACTCGTAATTGCTGGCGGTAAAAATGTTTATTCAGGTACTCTTCGGCTATCGTCGTTGTTGCGTCCATCGCAGGCAAAAGTCCGGACATGAAAACAATCATCGAAAACGTTGCCGATCATCCGGCGGTTGCGCAACTCGGCCCCGGCCTGATTACCGGTGCGGCCGACGATGACCCATCCGGCATCGCCACCTATTCGCAGGCCGGCGCGCAGTTCGGCTTCAATATGCTGTGGACGGTGGTGTTCACCTATCCGCTGATGGTCGGCATCCAGATGGTGAGCGCGCGGCTCGGCTGCATTACCGGCAAGGGCCTGGCGGCCAATATTCGCGATCACTTTCCGCTGTGGGTTCTGTACGCCATCGTCGGCCTGCTGCTGGTCGCCAACACCATCAACATCGCCGCCGATATCGCCGCCATGGCGGAAGCCCTGCACCTGATCGTCGGTGGCGCCACACATATTTACTCGGTGACCTTCGGGCTGCTGTGCCTGGTGCTGCAGGTGTTCGTGCCCTATGAAAACTATGTGCGTTACCTGAAATGGCTGACCCTCGCCCTGCTGTCCTATGTGGCGGTACTGTTCACCATCGAGGTGCCCTGGACCCAGGTGGCTGCCGGCGTGCTGCTGCCCAAACTCAGTTGGAACAACGATACGATCACCATGGTGGTAGCGGTATTCGGCACCACCATCAGTCCTTATCTTTTCTTCTGGCAGGCCGCGCAGGAAATGGAAGACTTGCGCAAGGCGAACGCGGGTGAGAGCGCAGGTGGCAATGGTGGCGGGGTCGCCCAGCTCTCGCATGTCGAAGCGCGCCGCCATCTGCGCCGCATCAGATGGGATACCGTGATCGGCATGGGCTTCTCCAACCTGGTGGCGTTTTTCATCATCCTGTCGACTGCAGCCACCTTGCACGCCGGCGGCATCACCAATATCCAGACCTCGGCGCAGGCGGCCGAAGCGCTGCGCCCCCTGGCCGGCGAGTTCACCTTCTTTTTGTTCAGCCTCGGCATCATCGGCACCGGCTTGCTGGCGGTGCCGGTGCTGGCAGGTTCTGCCGCCTACGCCGTGGCTGAAGCCTTCGATTGGCGCACCGGGCTTGATCTGAACCCTTACGAGGGCCGCCGCTTTTACAGCATCGTTTCGATCGCCACCATCGGTGGTGTGATCCTGTGCTTTGTGCCGATCGACCCAATGAAGGAGCTGTTTTACAGTGCCGTGATCAATGGCGTGATCGCGGTGCCGATCATGGGCGTGATGATGATCCTGGGTACCCGCGAGAAAGTGATGGGCCGTTACGCCATCGGCAAGCGCCTGCGCTGGCTGGGCTGGCTGGCGACCCTGGTAATGGCGATTGCAGTGGTGGCGATGTTTGGGTCAATGTAGGCCGCAGACATCGATATGGTGGCGGCGTTGTTCAGCGATCTTTGGCGGTAAATTTAAATCGGCAAATGTTACCGCCTTTGGCCATGCATTCCTGATGATCGATTGCGCTATCGGTAAAGGCCGAAAGGAGTGCCAAATCGAATTGGCATACGTTCGGGTTCGTCAGCGCGAGCGTATGGAAGACGCAATTATCCGCCTCGATCGCTTTTGCCTTGTCGCCGCCGGTGCTTCGCGCGTTGTACCCAAGTTGCTCCATGATCTCGGACAGCTTTTGTATTTTTTCGCTACGACTCACGAGTTCAGGATGCTGCGCGCGCAACTGTTTCCCGACTTGTGTCCCCATCGTCCTCAGTCGATCGGCCAAGCCATCGGCTCCGACTTGTTGCTGGACGGATTCGATCAATAACTGAGCGAACCAGGCGTAATGGCGCGGAAAACATTCCTTGCCTTTGTCGGTCAGCACATGGAGTTGCTCAGGCCGCCCACCGGAAGCGCGCGTTGCCCCTTTTTTCACCAAGCCGTCATTTTCCAGCGCCGCCAAATGCTGTCGCACGGCATTGCGCGTGATCGCAAGCTGCCCCGATAACTCATCGACGGTCATCCCCGCCTTATTTTTCAGTAGCAATTGCAGCAATTCTTTCTGTCGCGTTCCCAATATCTCAAGCATACGTTCTCCTTAAGGACAAAGCCTCATCGTCCTGACAACGGATTCTTTTTACTGCGCCTGGCTTTATCTTACCACCGAGAGAAAACAGTTAAAACATATTTAACTGTACAAAGTATTATTATTGATCTAGTCTGACAATTCGCCCACCCATTCAGACGGATTTGCTTGCACGGTGGGGGTCAACTTCAAGGAGAGCGAAATGGTAAAGAATCTTTTAGAGCAACAATACTCGCGTCGGACATTCCTGAGCGGAACGAGTGTGGCGATGCTATCGACCGGAGCTGTATTGCTGCTGGCAGGGCAAGACGCAGGCGCCGCAGGCAGCAAGGCGGATGCCGCCAGCGACGTGGGCATTCTTAACGTAGCCCTTGGTCTGGAACACCAGGGCATCAATGCTTACACCCTCGGCGCCAAAAGTGGCTTACTGCAAAAACCGGTGCTCGATATTGCGTTGAAATTTCAGGATGATCACAAAATACATCGTGATCTGCTGATCGGCGCTATTGCCAAACTCGGCGGCAAGGCGGTAGAGGAAAAATCTCTCGATGTGTACGCGAAGGCACTCAATGCCAGCCAGCTCAAGAGCCAGGAAGATGTGTTGAAACTTGCACTATCTCTCGAGTTGGGCGCGACCAATGCGTATCTCGGCGTAATCCCGGCTTTCAAGGATCATGCGTTCGCCAAAGTGGCCGCCAGACTGGCCGCAGATGAAGTCGCGCACTGGGCCATTCTGAATAATGCCCTCGGCATGCCATTGCCCAAAGCCATGGTGTTTGGCGCCTGACCAATAATGACCTGCCGAAGAAAGCACTTTTCGGCAGGTCATTCTTTCAAAGGCACAGCCCATGAAAACTATTTGTTGTCTGTTCACGGTTGCGGCATGCTTCAGCAGCCCGTTGGTGTACGCCCGTGGCGATGCAAACAATGGAAAACTGCTTTACGCTTCGCGCTGCATCGCCTGCCATTCGATCGATGCCAGCCTGGCAGGTCCGGCACACCGAGGTGTGTTTGGACGAAAGGCCGGGAGCGTCATCGATTTTGACTACAGTCCGGCGTTGAAGAAATCCAGGGTGATTTGGAATGAAAAAACTTTGGATAAGTGGCTGGCAAATCCTGAAAAAATGATACCGGGACAAAAAATGAATTATTCAGTAGCCGATGCCCGGGAGCGCGGTGATTTGATTGCCTATTTAAAAGCTCAAACTCGGCGATGACAAATCATTTGCAGGGCCTCGTCCAGGGATGCGCCGATTCAAGTAGCCGGTAGTTCCCGCAAATTTCAATAGCAGTCAAGGCTGGATGTTGAGCATGCCACTCCATCCAGGAGGAAACGCCACGAACAATCGGGGCGCCTTCCTTGTCAGGCGCGCCTTTCGGAGCATTTTTGCCCCAAACGGCGCACCAATAGGCGATCTACGTTTTTTTCTTTGTAGCCGACCGCTTGCTTTCGCGCCTGAGCTTGGGCTCCTCGATCCATGCCTGTTCATCCCTCGCCAGGTTCTCGATCATCGCCAATAGCACGTTGCGGGTGACGGCAATCTGCTCGGGCGGGATGCCGTCGATGCTGATGTTGTTGACCTCTTCGGCAAATGGCACCAGTTTCTTTTTGAGCGCGCGACCCTTCGCGGTCAGGTAGACATACACATTTTTTTTGTTGCTCGGCAGTTGCTTGCGCTTGATGTAACCCAGCGCCTCCATGGTTTTCATCGCGGCGAAGGTGGTGGGCTCCATGACGCCGGCGCGTTCGCTCAGTTCCTTTTGCGTGAGGCCGTCGGACTCCCAGAGGATGCGCAGGAAACTCCAGTGACCGAACGGCACGGCATGCGCGGCCAGGCGCATTTGCAGGGCGCGGGTGAAGGCGCGCGCGGCGTCGCGGATCAGGTGCGCGAGGCGGTCGTTGGGCACGGCAGCGCGCCAGTGGTGGAGGATGTTTTGGGTGTCGTCGCTCATCGCTTAACGGTTCGGGACGATCTGAAATTGCGGATGACAATCGGTGCGGGTCCGTGCCGATTCCAGAATCGCCAGGCATACCGAGGTGGTGGCGCGCGCCCATTCGCCGCTGTGCACGGAAGGCTGGTCGTGCAACACCGCCGTGATCAATTCGTCGATCACTTCAAGCCGTGGTACTGCAGGCGCGGGCAGCAGCTCAAAGGTTTGCTGCGCATCCGCATAAATGGCGATGCCGGTGGCAGTCGGGCGCAGATCGGCTTTTCGCAACTGACGATGAGCTGGCCAAAGTGCTGGTGCGCCAGCCCGGCGGGCAGGGCGGTGCTGAACGCGGACAGCGCGCCGCCATAGTTGCGCGCGGCCTTGAGCGCGGCCTCTTCAATGGGCGAGCTTGCGGTGCCGAGGCGTTTGCGCGCGGCGCCGTAGTCATCCGGATTTTTGCGCTGGCCCATTTCGCCGATGTTATCCAGCAGCGCATCGCTGTCGTAATGGCCATAGCCGCTGTAGGTGACGGAGGCGAAGGCGCCGCCGGCAAAGCCCAGCAGCGCGCTGTAGGCGCCCTCGGTCGGGCGCGCCGCATCCCAGGCGCCGGTATGGGCGCGCACGCTGTTGACCAGCCCGCCACCGAGCAGGCGGACGATGTCGATCTGATGCGCGGCCTGGCTATGGATAACGCCGCCGCCGGCCTGGGTATCCAGCTCTTCGGGGCGGCGTGGGCGGTATAAAAAATCGGTGAAGTTCAAGGCCGTGATCATCTTCACCTCGCCATACACACCGCTATCGATGAGCTCGCGCGTGCGCTTGATCGGGGCGTTGAAGCTGTGGCTATGGCCGACGATGAGATGAACGCCGCCGCGCTGTGCGGCGTCGATCATTGCGCTGCATTCCGCCAGGGTGATGGCCATCGGTTTTTCGACGAGGATATGTTTGCCCGCCGCCGCGGCAATGCGCACATGCTCGGCATGAAACTGATGCGGTGTGGCAATGTAAACCGCCTGCACCGCCGGGTTGGCGCACAGCGCTTCGGCCGATTCGTAAGTGGGCGCGCTGAAGTCGTGTTCGAACTGCCGGCACGCTGCCACGATGGGATCGGTAGCGCCAACCAGTTTGACGCGCGGGTCGTGCCAAAACGCCGGCAGCATCAGCGTGAAGGCGCGGCCCAGGCCGATCACGCCGACTTGGATCTGCGTTGTGTGCATGCTGTTCAAAGGTCAAGCACCAGTTCGGCCGATTTGGCGCGCGATACGCAGACCATGATCTGGCGGGTCTGCTCGTCCTCGCTCAACACCATATCGCGATGTTCGGCCTCGCCGGAAATGAGCCCGGTCCGGCACGAGCCGCAGGTGCCGCTTTCGCAGGAACTGGGCACATAGTGTCCGCCGGCACGCAAGGCTTCGAGAATGGTCTGTTCGGCCGATACGTTTACGGTCGCGCCGGATTTTTGCAGGCGCACCGTGAGCGGCTTGTTCTCGGCGGCGACGCGCGCATCGACGCCGAAGCTTTCAAAATGGATCGAGCCGAAGGCCCAGTGGCCCGACATATCGCGCACCGCGTCCATCAAGCCGCGTGGGCCACAGCAATATACATGCGCATTGACGGGCTTTTCAAACACCGGCCAGAAATCGAAAGCCTGGTTGATATCGCCGCGATCGTGGTGGATCTTCACCAGTCCGGGGAATTCGCTGGTCAACTCCTTGAGGAAAGCGGTGCCGGGCTCGTCGCGGGTGCAGTAATACAGCTTGAAGCGCCCGCGCCCGCTGCTTTGCAGATGCCGCATCATCGACAGGATCGGGGTGATGCCGATGCCGCCGGCCACGAACAGGAAATTATTGGCGCGTGGATGCAGCTCGAAATTGTTGCGCGGCGCGCTGACAAACAAGGTGTCGCCCACATTGACTTCATCGCTGATGCTGATCGAGCCGCCACGGCCGACCGCATCGCGCTTCACCGCGATCTGGTAAAAATCGGTATGAGCGGGATCGCTGCACAGCGAATAATTGCGGCGCACCCCATTGGGTACGTTGACGGTGAGATGCGCGCCCGCGGTGAACGCGGGCAGGTCCAGCCCCTCGGGGTGGCGCAATTCGAACAGGGTAATGTCCTGCGCGACCGCCTCCCGGTGGCTTACTTTCAAAGCGAAGAACGGGGCTTCGGTGGACAATGCGGTGTTGGCTTGGTTACTCAATATCCTGACTCCAGCAAGGCGCAAGTCGGCGGCCAGACAAACGGCTAGTCAAACTTGACAAACCGTTAAATCATTCATAATCTTAGACAGCTAAGAATAATTTTGCAAACAGAATTATTCATGCCACCGCACCGTTTGAATTCATAGCCGAGGAATTAACATGCTGACCCCTGACGAAAACGAACTGCTATGCCGAGTGGAAGGTAATGCGCCGATGGGGCAGCTGATGCGCCGCCACTGGATTCCCGCCTTGCTGTCCGAAGAATTGCGCGAAGCTGATGGCGCGCCGGTGCCGGTGCGGCTGATGGGCGAGGACCTGGTGGCATGGCGCGATACTGACGGGCGCATCGGCTTGATGGATCGTTATTGTCCGCATCGTCGCGCCTCGCTGGTGTTCGGTCGCAACGAGGACTGCGGTCTGCGCTGCCTGTATCACGGCTGGAAAGTCGATGTCGAGGGCAATGTGCTGGAAACCCCCTCCGAGCCGCAGGAAAGCTGCATGGCCGGCAAGGTCAAGCACCGTGCTTACCCTACGCACGAACACGGCGGATTTATCTGGGCGTACATGGGCCAGGCGGAAACCATGCCGGCATTCGAGCCGCCGGCGTTCGCGCCTACCGCGGGCGCCAAGGTGAGCATCGTCAAGATCCAGATCGATTGCAACTGGGCGCAGATTCTCGAAGGCGCGATCGACTCCGCGCACAGCTCCAGCTTGCACTCGACCGATATGACGCCGGCGCGTGTCGGCGCAGCGCAGGCCACCACCTCGGTGTGGCTGCGGCCCTCCACCGACAAGGCGCCGAAGATGCAGGTGCAGCCTACCGATTACGGCTTCAAGTATGTGGCGATCCGCCGCCCGATCAGCAATGCCGCTACCCACGACTATCTGCGCATGTCGGTCTACGTCGCGCCATTCACGGTGCTGATTCCGCCCAACAATGTGTACAACGTCGCCAACGTCAATGTGCCGATCGACGATACCCACACCATGTTCCATTTCATCGCCTGGACCGAAACGCCGACCGGCGGCATCGACCAGGAAGAGTGGCGCAAATTCTGCGGCGCGCAGATCGGCATCGATATCGATGCCGGCTATCAGAAGGTACGCACCCTGCAAAACCGCTATTTGCAGGATCGCCAGGCGATGAAGAACGGCAGTTTCACCGGCATTCGTGGCATTCCCAACCAGGACATCGCCATGTGGGAAACGATGGGGCCGATCGCGGACCGCAGCAATGACCGACTCGGCGCCAGTGACCAGGCGATCGTCGAATTCCGCCGCGTGATGGTGACGGCGGTGAAAAAATTCCGCGATGGTGCGGCCGCGCTGGGCACCCAGCAGGGCGCGGCGGAACTGGGGCTGCCGCATACGCATCAGGCCGATTTGCGTTCGTTTGAAGGCGTGGTGCCGAAAGGCACCGAGTGGCGCGAACTCGACACCGCCGGCGCGCAGGCGCAACGTGCGGCCGGCGCATTTCCGCGCGAGGCGATCAGCGCCTGATCATGGCGCAACGAGTTGTCATACCCGCATCATCGTTGGGCCCAAAAATACATAACGAGGAGAACGCAATGAAACAACGTCGATCGCTACTGCTGGCGGCTGCGCTGCTGTCGGTTGCTGCCATCAGCGGCATGAATGGCGCGCAAGCGCAGGCCGACTATCCCAACAAGCCAATCAAGTTCATCGTGCCGTATTCCGCCGGCGGCTTGCCGGATACGGTGGCGCGTGTGATCGCGCAGAAGCTCGGCGATCGGCTGGGCCAGGCCGTGATTGTCGATAATCGTCCCGGCGCCAACGGCGTGGTGGCGGCGGTAGCGCTGACCTCGGCGCCTGCCGATGGCTATACCTTCCTGGTCACCGATGGCTCGATGTTCTCGATCAATCCGCGCATTTATAAAAATCTGAGTTACGACTACAAACGCGATTTCATGCCGGTGTCGCTGGCGGCACGCGCGCCATTGTTTCTGGCAGTGAACGCCAATGTGCCGGTCAATACGCTGCAGGAATTCATCGATCTCGCCAAGGCCAAACCCGGCATGCTCAACTATGGCTCGTCCGGCATCGGCAGCACCCATCATCTGACCATGGAGGCGATGAAGGCCGCGCTGGGCATCAATGTGCAGCACATCCCGTTCAAGGGCACCGGCCAGTCGGTGCCGGCGCTGATCGGCGGCCAGGTGGAATCGCTGTTTTCCGCGATGCCCTCGCTGAGCGGCTTCGTCAAAAGCGGACAGGTGAAGCTGCTGGCCACCAATGGCGCACAACGCTCGACGCAAGCGCCCAATGTGCCCTCGATTGCCGAGATCATTCCAGGTTTTGACTTCGCGGTGATCATCGGCGTGCTGGCGCCCACGGGTACGCCGACTGCAATAATCGAGCGCATCAGCAACGAGATTGCCAAGGTCGCCAAAATGCCGGAAGTCATCCAGACCCTGAACACGGCAGGCACCGACCCGATTGGCGGCAGCGCAGCCGAATACGACAAGGCGGTGTTGAGCGAAAATGCGCGGCTCGCCAAGGCGATTGTGGCGGCGGGGATCAAGGCGGAATAGGGCGCTGCATCGCGATAACGAGCAAGCAGTACCCTGAGGAATCGAAAGCAAAGTCCTTATCTAGCGAGGATTTCAGAGCATTTGTGCCTCAAACAGCGCGCCGATACTGGAGTTTTGCCATTTTCTGCTGGGTTCACGGTGTCTGAATTGTCTTGGGCTACTCCGCCACGCGCGCCTGAAATGCGCTGCTGAATTTCTGTAGCTCATCGGCGTTTACGTCGGAAACGGCCCAGAACTGCATGTCCGACTGGTTCCAGCTGGCGAGATTAAAACCCTGCTTGGCCACTAGCGTGACTTTATGCGTGTCGTCGCGAGCCGGCCGGACGAAGACATTGATCGTGTGCTGTTGGTGGCGATACACCAGCGCGGCAACGGCGCGCCCATCAAGGTAGTCGAGGCGTCCGCCAATGAGGGGAAATCCTTTTTCCTGCAGGTCGATCACCGGCGGGGCGTAGTCCAGCTTGCCGGTGAACCAGGGCTTGACGGTATGTTGGTCGGAGGAGAGAACATCGGTCAGGTGGCCGACCATCAACGAGCGCACATGGCTGGCGACCAGTTGCTGTTCAAATGCATCCTGATTAAAACCGGCGCCCCGATAGTGGACGACCGCAACCGTCAGCAGTGCACCGCAGGCGAAACCGATGCCGATGCCGGCCCACTGCTGCCACCATCGTGCCAGCCGTTCACCCATGGTTTCAGCCACAGGCGCACCCGAGGGGAGTGCGGCGGTCCGCGCCTGCTTTGCAATGGTTCGACGAATGCGGCTCTCGAGCCCGGGCGGCGCCTGATAGCGCGGCAGGTTCTGCTTCAATTGCGTCGAAAATTCATCGCTGTCATCGGTTTCCATAGCCCACCTCTTTTCGGCAATCGCCAAGCTGCTCTTTCAGCATCGCGCGGGCACGCGACAAACGCGACATCACGGTTCCGATGGGAACCTGCATGATGGCGGCGATATCGTCATAGCTCATTTCTTCAATCTCCCGCAGGATCAGAACCTCCCGGAACGCCATGGGCAGGCTGGAAATCGCAGCGGATATTTGCGCGCCCAATTGTTTCTGGTCCAACAACGTTTCCGGCGTTTGCGCGCGGCCCTGGGCATCGACCATCGGAACGTAATGCTCAAGATCATCGTCCAGATTCGCCGCTTGCGGCGCACGGGTGTTTTGTTGAAACCGGGTATAGCAGGCGTTGCGAACGATGCCCAGCAGCCATGGCCGCGCGTCCCCGCCGCGAAAGCTGCCGAAATACTGAAACGCGCGAATGAAAGCATCCTGAACGATATCTTCCGCCGCGTGTTCATCTCGCATCAGCCAGCGCGCAAGGTTATACGCCGCATCCAGATGCGGCAGCACGTCCGTTTCAAAGCGCTGAGTCTGGTCGGTCACGATGTTCCCTGTGGAGATGTACTCCGGGGTGCGCCGGTTTATTCCCGGTAGCGGGAAATTAATAAAGTGCTTTGTGCTGGAATTTTCGATTGACTCTCGCGGTAAACAAGCTTGAGTCCGCCCAAGGCGCTTTCACCAGGGAAGGATACTCCCCGTCTTCATTCAGCGGCACCAGGCTGCCCATACTTTCCCGGAGTTCATGTCATGCATCTATCTACAAAACTTGTCTACGCCGCAATATTCCTGGTTAGCGCAAACCTTGTCCATGCAAAAGGGGATAAAGGGGGAACAGGAAATGTTGCTCGCGGCCAGACACTATATCAATCGCGTTGCGTCGCATGTCATTCGCTTGAATATAACGGCGTCGGTCCGGCTCATCAGGGGCTGCTGGGACGCAAGGCCGGGTCGGTTCCCGGCTATAGCTACTCGAATGCCTTGAAAGCGTCCTCAGTGGTCTGGACTGAGGCGACGCTTTCCAAATGGTTGTCGAATCCGGAAAAATTTATTCCCGGCCAAAAAATGGGGGTCTCCGTACCTGGCGCCAGGGACCGCGCCGATCTGGTGGCGTATCTGGCAGCCGAAACCCGAAAACCACGACAGTGATCGGCAGCTTGCTTGCTGCCAAACAAAAAAATGCGCGCAACGGGAATAAATAAACGCACGGTCCGGTACAGCATGGGTAGGTATCCGGCATTTACGCCGCTAAATCGTCACTGATCCTGAGGAGAATGAATATGGCAGATCGTCGCAATTTCCTGAAACTGGTTGCCGTCGGCGGCAGCGCTATTTTTGCGTCGGGCCTGAAGATGAACGCGATGGCAGCAGATCAAAAGTCCGCTGCCGGCACCGCCTATGACGACTTCTATTTTGTGCAGCTGTCCGACACGCACTGGGGCTATACCGGCCCCGCCAATCCCGATGCAGGCAACACGCTCAAAAAAGCGGTCGCAACCGTCAATGCCCTTGAAAATCCGCCCGATTTCATTGTCTTCACCGGCGATCTTACCCATACCACCGATGACCCCAGGGAAAGACGCAAGCGTCTGACCGAATTTCGGGAAATTGCGGCCGGGCTCAAGGTAAAGAACGTTCGCTTCATGCCTGGCGAGCATGATGCCGCACTCGACTCGGGTGCCGCGTACAAAGAGCAATTTGGAGAGACGTTCTATTCCTTCGACCACAAGGGTGTCCATTTTATTGCCCTGGACAATGTGTCCGACCCCGGTGCAAAAATCGGTGAGGCGCAACTGACCTGGTTGAAAGGCGAGCTCGGTAAATTGCGCAAAGAGGATCCGATTGTGGTGTTGGCCCACCGTCCGCTATTCGATCTTGCTGCCAAATGGGACTGGGCAACGCGCGATGGTGACAAGGCCATCGATCTGCTGATGCCTTACCCCAATGTGACGGTTTTCTATGGCCATATTCACCAGGAAAATCATCACATGACCGGACATATTCCGCATCATTCGGCGAAATCGCTGATCTTCCCGCTGCCCGCGCCGGGTAGCCAGGAAAAGCGCACGCCCTTGCCCTGGGATCCGGCGATGCCCAATCGCGGAATGGGGTTTCGGGAAGTGGAAGCGGAACCCAGGACGGCGGAGTACAAGATCCAGGAGTTTCCGGTCACGAAGGCGTGATGATGGAGCTCAGCCGCCGCAAATGGATGGTCGATGCGGTTGCGTTTGCGGCGCTTCCTGCGCTGGGCGCCATTGGCGGTCGGGCATTGGCGCAAAAGGCCAGGCCGCCACAAGTCGTCAAATTGGTCGCACAGAAGTTTCAGTACACACCGAACGAATTCGAGGTGAAGGTCGGGCAGCCTGTGGTGCTTGAAGTCAGGTCTTTGGATTTCATCCACGGGTTCAATATCCCCGAGTTGAAAATGCGCGCCGACCTGTTGCCCGGGACCGTCACGAAGATTCGTTTTACGATTGAAAAACCGGGTGTCTACGATTTTCTCTGCGACAATTTTTGCGGTAGCGGCCACGAGGAGATGAGTGGGCGCATGGTGGCGAAGCGCTGACGGTCAGTCCATGCCTAAAACCACGGCGGCTGCAAGCTTTCCTGGCTGAAAGTACGCTGCACGGCAGGCCGGCCCGCCATCGCCGCCAGAAATTTCGCCAGCGCAGGCCGCGCACGTGCCGGGTGCGCAAAGCCGCGCGTCCAACGCGCCAGCATCAGCAGGTAGGGATCGACGATGGTGTATTGCG
>JANMXS010000330.1:0-1112 GCA_031394335.1 Burkholderiales bacterium | reverse complement strand
CCAACAAGCAGCTCTACGATATGTTCGGCAATCGCGCCAAGGAAACCAATGTTGGCGGCGATTTGCAATCGACGGTGGCGCGCGTTATCGATCCCGCAATCGTCCCCAACATTGCATACGCACCCAAGAAAACGCAAATTGTCGGCATCGCCTCGGCCATCGCCTTGGTCATTGGCATCATGCTTTCATTGCTACTCGATCGGATGAGCAACACCATCAATACGGCCGGCGAAGTTGAACACCGCCTCGGCTTGCCGATGCTGGGTTATCTGCAAAAAATGATGGGCGTAGGCAAGAAAAACAACAAGTCCGAGATGGCTTTTCTCAACGATAACCAGTCGCTGTTTTCCGAATCCATCCGCACCCTGCGTACCAGTGTGCTGATGAGCGCGCTCGATAGCCCGAAAAAAGTCATCGTCGTGACGTCATCGGTGCCGTCCGAAGGCAAAACCACGGTCGCCTTCAACCTCGCCTGCGCGCTGGCCCAGGTCAAGCGCGTGCTGCTGATCGACGGCGATATGCGCCGCCCCAAGATCGGTCGTTTGATCGGGCAAGGCAAGGATGCGCCGGGTCTTTCCAATATGGTGTCCGGTGTTGCCCAGATCAGCGAATGCATCGTCAAGCATGAGCAGGGCGGTTTCCATGTTCTGTCGGCCGGTTTCATTCCGCCCAATCCACTGGAGCTGATCTCGTCTGAAAAATTTGCGGATGTGCTGAACAAACTTAAAGAGGCCTTCGACATCATCGTGATCGATTCGCCGCCGGTGCAACTGGTGAGTGATGCGGTGGTGCTTTCGCAGATGGCCAATACCGTCATCTACGTGGTGAAAGCCGATTCCACCCCTTACCAATTGGCGCGTGGCGGTATCCGCCGCCTGACCATGGCCAATGCGCCGCTGCTGGGCGTGGTGCTGAACCAGCTCGATCTGGAACGTGCGGAAAAATATTACGGCGAATACAGTGGCTACGGGCGTTATCGCGGCTATCGCGGTTACAAAGGCGCTGCCTATGGTTATGGCCATGAAGACAAGGCGGCCAAAGGTGCCTAACGGTTTATTTACATCCTCGGATCAAAGGTCCGTCATTCCAGCGCAGGCTGGAATCCAGTCCCG
>JANMXS010000329.1:0-7699 GCA_031394335.1 Burkholderiales bacterium | reverse complement strand
GCGGACACAATCCCAGGCAGCGCAATACCGCCAGAAAGAGTCACCATGCTCATGAAAGCCAGCCACGATTTTAGAGCGTCAAACATCGCAAAATTCGCAATGCGTTGCGGCCAGGGCGCGACGGATGCAAGGCGCGGGGGGCAGCCAAGGTTTTAAACCTTCGCAAGCCCAGCAACGCCGCAGCCGCGCGCCCGGGGCGCGCCTGTGCACGGGGGGGGGGCCCTGCTTTTTTTTAACCCCCCCCAACCCCCCCCACCCCCCCTCCCGGCCCCCGGGGCCGCAACCCGAAGGGACGTCGGCGTTTGGGCGCATCGCGGCGTTGCGCGCCCTTGCGAGGGATTACCCTCGCTGCGGTCTCGCGCCTTGCGCTGCATCCCAAACGCCCTGGTCGCATGCGGATTTTGCGATGTTTGACGCTCTCACCGAAGACCAACGCATGATCCGCGACATGGCGCGCGATTTTGCGCAGAACGAATTGGCGCCGCACGCTGCGCAGTGGGAAAAGGATAAATGGATTCCCGATGCGGTAGTGACGCAAATGGGCGAGCTCGGCCTGCTCGGCATGGTCGTACCGGAAGAATGGGGCGGCTCGTTTTCCGATTACACCGCTTACGCCTTGGCTATTGAGGAAATCGCCGCTGGTGACGCCTCCACCTCGACGATGATGTCGGTTCATAACTCGGTGGGCTGCGGGCCGATACTCGCCTGGGGCACCGAGGCGCAGAAACAACTCTATTTGCGCGATCTCGCTCAGGGCAAGAAGATCGGCTGCTTTTGCCTGACCGAACCACAGGCGGGATCTGAAGCCCACAATCTCAAGACCACGGCCAAACTTATTGATGGCAAATGGGTGCTGAACGGCGCCAAGCAATTCGTCACCAACGGCAAGCGCGCCAAGCTCGCCATTGTGTTCGCGGTGACCGATCCCGAGCTCGGTAAAAAGGGCCTGTCGGCGTTCATCGTGCCGACCGATACCCCCGGCTTCAATGTGCAACGCCTCGAACACAAGCTGGGCATTCGCGCTTCGGATACCTGCGCCATCCTGTTCGACAACTGTACGATTCCCGAAGACCATCTGCTCGGACCCAGAGGCAAGGGGCTGGCAATCGCATTGTCCAATCTCGAAGGCGGCCGTATCGGCATCGCCGCCCAAGCGCTCGGCATCGCCCGCGCCGCATTCGACGCCGCATTGGCCTATGCCAACGATCGCACCCAGTTCGGCAAAAAAATTGCCGAGCACCAGAGCATCGCCAATATGCTCGCCGATATGCACACCCGCATCAACGCCGCGCGCCTGCTGGTGCTGCACGCCGCGCGCATGCGCACGGAGGGGCTGCCTTGTTTGTCTGAGGCTTCGCAAGCCAAGCTCTACGCCTCCGAACTGGCCGAGTGGGTGTGCAGCAAGGCCATCCAGATCCACGGCGGCTATGGCTACCTGGAAGACTATCCGGTTGAACGCTACTACCGCGATGCGCGCATCACGCAGATTTACGAGGGGACCAGCGAGATTCAGCGGATGGTGATTGCGCGGGATTTGCAGAACAGTAATTGACAATCCAAGAAACGCTGAACGCAACCGGTCGCTTAAAGCTCCGCCGAGTTTTCGCACGCACCTTTTCAATTTATCGCCAGGAGCAGTGAAATGAAAAGCTATGTTTTCTTTATCCTATTAATTCTCTGCAGTATTTCGTGCGATGCTGCAGAAAGTGAGTTTACAAAAGCGCTAAAAACCAGCGGGCGCAATATCGTGGTCAAGTTACCGGAATATCCACCGGAATCGTTGACGAAAGGAATCGTCGGCAGAGTTTTATTTGATTTTCGCCTGGACGAAAAAGGGTTTCCCAAGGAAATTTCCATTGTGGAATCCGAGCCCGCAGGAGTATTCGATACTGCGGTATTAAAAGCGCTGCGGTCGTGGCAATACTTGCCCAATATGGATCAGCCATGCAACGTCGAATCTTCACGCTTCCGTCAACAAATCTGGTTCGAAATTCAGGGCGGGGAACCTCGAATCAGCATGTCCAAAGTATTGGACCTCCCGGCGATTCAACCTATCTCGCAGATCAACCCCGACGATGGGAGAAACAAGACAGCTGTTGCCACCGTCAAAGATGATGACCGACTGGTAATCCTCGACAACAGCGGTTTTCGAATTAAGGAAGGCACTTTGGTACGGCCCGAATATCCGCTAGCCGCACGAAAGCAAGGTATTCAGGGTGTCGTCGTTGGTTATTTTCACATTTTTCCTGACGGGTCAGTAGTGGATGTTTCTATCCCATATTCCGTACCGCCCGGGGTGTTCGACAGCGCAGTTAAAAGCGCAATGATGAAATATCAATTAGAGCAATTCAGCGGAAAGCCGCCCGGCCGGGCAATGAAAGTGTGCATATCATTCACATTTGCACTTTCTGATTAAGCCTAGGCTAAAAACAAATCCTTGCCCGACCGCACGAATTTTCATCGCATTGCAAGAAAGGTAATCGCCAATGATTCGACTCCTCGCCCCGCTGCTCATCATCATCCAACTGACCTTCGCCATCCACGCCTTTAAAACCGGCCGCGATCAAAAATGGATCTGGATCATCATGTTCGCGCCGGTGCTCGGCTGTCTGGCCTATTACGTCGTGGAAATTTTTCCGAATTCGCGCGAGGAGCGCAAGGTACGCCAGGGCATCCGCGATATCGCCAAGTCATTGAATCCCGATGGCGAGCTGAAGCGCCGTGCGGCCGAGCTGCAGGTCAGCGACACCGTTGAAAACAAGACGGCGCTGGCCGAGGAGTGCCTGGCCAAGGGCATGTTCGACGACGCGATTACGCTTTACCTGAGTGCCATGAGCGGGCCCTTCGCTGCCGATCCCAAGCTGCTGTTCGGGCTTGGTCGCGCGTATTTCTACAACGGCAATTTCAGCGACGCCAAGCGTCTGTTCGAGCGCCTCCATGGCGAACGTGGCGATTTTCACCGCAATGAAGTGGAACTGCTGCTGGCGCGTTGCTATGAATCACTGGGCAATGCCGCCGAAGCCGAGCGCCTCTATGAAAAACTGAAAGACCACTACGTCGGCTTCGAGGCCAAATACCGCTATGCGATGATGCTCAAACGCAGCGGTCGCCCGGCGCAGGCCAATGAGCTGTTCGATGCCGTCATCATGACCGGACAGCGCAACAAGAACATACTTGCAGATGAACGCGAATGGCTGAAACTGGCCACGCACGAACGAAACGCCAATGCGGCGTGAAGTCGACATGATATCTGCGTGATGACCGCCCGCACCCCTGCAGGAAAAATGCAACGGGATACACCTGTTGCGAATAACTGAAATTATTTATGCCCCAACTCAAATCAAAACTGGATACCTCGTCGCCCGCCTTCACCGCCAACGCCGCGCAAATGCGCAGCCTGGTTGAGGAACTGCATGCCAACACCGCCAGGGTGGCCGAGGGTGGCGGCGCAGATGCCAATGCCAAGCACACCGCACGCGGCAAGCTGCTGCCGCGTGATCGCGTCAAGGCGCTTCTGGATCAAGGCGCGCCCTTCCTGGAATTTTCGCCGCTGGCCGCGTGGGGCGTTTATGGAAAAAGCGACGGCAAAGATGGTCCCGGAGATGCCCCCGCCGCCGGCGTCATTACCGGCATCGGCCGTGTGTCAGGACAGGAAGTCGTAATCGTCGCCAATGACGCCACCGTCAAGGGCGGCACCTACTATCCGCTGACGGTGAAAAAACATTTGCGCGCGCAGGAAATCGCCGCGCAAAACAACTTGCCCTGCATTTACCTGGTCGATTCCGGCGGCGCGTTCCTGCCGCTGCAGGACGAGGTGTTTCCGGACAAGGAGCACTTCGGCCGCATCTTTTTCAACCAGGCAAATCTCTCGGCCCAGGGCATTGCACAGATCGCCTGCGTGGTGGGTTCCTGCACCGCTGGCGGCGCTTATGTGCCGGCGATGTGCGATGAATCGATCATCGTCAAAAACCAGGGCACGATTTTTCTGGGTGGCCCTCCACTGGTGAAAGCGGCCACCGGCGAAGTGGTGACGGCGGAAGAACTGGGCGGCGGCGATGTGCATTCGCGCACCTCGGGCGTGACCGATCATCTGGCCGAGAACGACAAGCATGCGCTTGGCATCGCGCGTGAAATCGTCTCTCATTTGAACCGCAAAAAAGTGTCGCCGGTGGCGATGCGTCCGGTCGAGGAGCCGAAGTACGCTGCCGAAGAACTGTACGGCATCATTCCCAAGGACCCGCGCCAGCCTTTCGACATCCGCGAAGTCATTGCGCGCATCGTCGACGGCTCCGACTTTCATGAATTCAAGGCGCTGTATGGTTCAACATTGGTTTGCGGCTTCGCGCATATCTGGGGGCATCCGGTCGGCATCGTCGCCAATAACGGCATCCTGTTTTCCGAGTCGGCGCTGAAAGGCGCGCACTTCATCGAGCTCTGCAACCAACGCGGCATCCCACTGGTGTTCCTGCAGAACATTACCGGCTTCATGGTCGGCAAGAAATATGAAACCGGTGGCATCGCCAAGGACGGCGCCAAAATGGTCACCGCCGTCTCATGCGCCAAGGTGCCCAAGTTCACCGTGCTGATCGGCGGCTCCTTCGGCGCCGGCAACTATGGCATGTGCGGCCGCGCCTTCAATCCGCGATTCGTCTGGACCTGGCCGAATGCCCGCATCTCGGTGATGGGCGGCGAGCAGGCGGCGAGCGTGCTGGCCACCGTCAAGCGCGACGGCATCGAACTCAAGGGCGGCAAATGGAGCGCCGAGGAAGAGGAACAATTCAAGGCGCCGATCCGCGATCAGTATGAGCGTCAGGGCAATCCTTATTACGCCACTGCGCGGCTGTGGGACGACGGCGTGATTGATCCGGCACAGACGCGCACCGTGCTGGGCCTGGGCTTGGCGGCGGCAATGAACGCGCCGATCGAGAAGACGGATTACGGCGTGTTCAGGATGTGATGGGACAAATTCTTCCTAGAATCAAGCACACAAAAATTCTCCCAGACCACCCTTTGCAAAACGGAGTGAATCAACTCGCACTGGTCAACACGGAGTACTTCCCCCTTTGCAAAAGGGGGATTGAGGGGGATTTTCGGTGTTGAACTACCGCGACACGCTGAAACTATTGGCGAGACAATTGCGCGACAAAATGACTGATGCCGAGCAAAAGCTATGGTTTCACTTGCGCCGAAAGCAGATATTGAACGTGACGTTTTATCGACAAAGGCCCATTGGCGAATACATCGTGGATTTTTATGCGCCCTCGCAAAAACTGGTCATTGAAGTTGATGGGGCACAGCATTTTGATGAAAAAAATGCGGCCGATGACGCGGCAAGAAGCACTTACCTTGAATCACTAGGGTTGCATGTAATGCGATTCGATAACTATCAAGCCCTTTCTGCAACAGCCAGCGTGCTCGAAATGATTCATCGTTATATTGACGACCGAAAATCCCTCCCAGCCTCCCTTTTGCAAAGGGAGGAGTCGTAATCATGGTTAAGCAAACGAAACTTGCAACCCGAATCGTTGTGACCATTTTTGCAGCTTTTGCATTCAATTCTTTGAGTGCTCTCGCGGCGACCTCAGCAGAACTCGTCACCCTGCCCGTCCGCGACAACGTCACGGAAACCTATCTGCTGGTTGCTGATGGCGCAGCACCTGTCGAACAAGTAGCGCTGCTTTTTTCAGGTGGCAGCGGACAGGTGAAGCTGCGCCCGGCCAGCACTACGCCGGCCTATGCCGAGCGCGGCAATTTTCTGGTGCGCACCCGCTACCTTTGGGCGACTGAGGGATTTGCGGCGGCTATAGTTGATGTTCCCAGCGATCATCAGGGTTCAGGCATCGATGATCAGTTTCGCCTGAGTCAGACGCACGCTGACGATATCGCCAAAGTCATTGTCGAGCTCAAACAACGTTACCCCAAGGCAAAGCTGACCCTGGTCGGCACCAGTCGTGGCACAATTTCGGCGGCATCGATCGCCCGTCATATTCCGGCGGGAATCGACAAAGTCGTGCTGAGCTCGACCCTGTTCAATTCCAGCCGCAACGGCGGCGTGGGTTTGGCCGGTTTTGATTACAGCAGCATCAAGGCACCCTTGCTGTTCATACACCACGCCGACGATGGCTGCATGGTCACGCCCTATTCCGGCGCCAAGCGCCAGGCGGCCAGCTATCCCCTGATTACCGTACACGGCGGCAAGCCGGCGGAATCGGGAGAGTGCGATCCGTTGGCGGCGCATGGCTATTTCGGTAAAGAAGCGGAAACCGTCAACGCCATCAAGAACTGGATTCGCGGCAGCACCTATCCCAACGACATCAACTAAAACATCAACCGAACTGCGGCCCGAAATGACCTCTTACGTTTCCACCGACATCGACGGCCCCATCGCTGTCGTTACCCTGAATCGTCCCGACAAGCACAATGCTTTCGACGATTCTCTGATCGCCGACCTCACCGACACGTTCAAGTCGCTGGACGCCAATGCCGCAGTGCGCGTCATGGTGTTGTCAGCTGCAGGCAAATCGTTCTCGGCGGGCGCCGACCTCAACTGGATGAAGCGCATGGCAAGTTACACGGAAGAGGAAAATTTCCGTGACGCCAGCGCACTTGCCGGCCTGATGCGCACTTTGCATGGACTCTCCAAGCCGACCATCGCGCGCGTGCAGGGCGCGGCCTACGGCGGCGGCGTGGGGCTCATCGCCTGCTGCGATATGGCGGTGGGCTCGCATGACGCCGCCTTCGCCCTGTCCGAGGTACGTATCGGCCTGATCCCGGCGGCCATTTCCCCTTATGTGGTTGCCGCCATCGGTGCGCGCGCCGCACATCGCTATTTCCTGACCGGTGAGCGCTTCGATGCGGCCGAAGGCTACCGCCTGGGATTATTGAGCGAGCTGCAGCCCACCGAAGATGCCATGGACGAAAAAATCGAAGAGCTGGTCAATGCCATTCTGGTATCGAGTCCAGCGGCGATCAGTGAAGCCAAGCAATTGATCGCCGCCGTCGCCAACCGGCCAATCGACGGACGCCTGGCCACCGATACCGCGCAGCGCATCGCGCGCGTGCGCTGCAGCGCGGACGGCCGCGAAGGCGTGGGCGCCTTTCTTGAAAAACGCAAACCGAACTGGATAGCGGAGTAATGACCATGAACGCCAGGCAGATTTTTTTTCCGCTGATCGCGATGGTGGCGCTGACCTTCATCGTCGCTGCGGTCATGTTGCGCCGCCGGATTTCCGCGATGAAGGCCGGGCGCATTCATCCGCAAAAAATTGCATTGTCCGCGCAAATGGCAGCGGCGATTGCCGACACGCGCGCATCCGATAATTTCCGCAACCTGTTTGAAACACCGGTGCTGTTCTATGTCGCGCTGCTGACGGTGTACACCGCCAACCTTGCCAGCCTTGCCTACCTGTTGCTGGCCTGGTGCTATGTCGGCGCGCGCTGCCTGCACAGTTATCTGCACTGCGGCTCCAACCGCGTCATGAAGCGCTTCTACGCCTTTGCCGCCAGTTGCACGGTGCTGCTGGCTCTGTGGCTGCTGATCGCTTTCGACCTCATCTTTTCCGGATGGGCATAACACGTGTTCAATAAAATCCTGATAGCAAATCGCGGGGAGATCGCCTGTCGCGTTATCCGTACCTGCAAACGCATGGGCATCCGCACCGTCGCAGTTTTTTCCGAAGCCGATACACATGCCGAGCAC
>JANMXS010000328.1:0-2887 GCA_031394335.1 Burkholderiales bacterium | reverse complement strand
AGGCCCGGTCTCGAGCTGGCCTGACCCAAGATGCAGTCGCCGAACGCATGGGCACGACGAAGAGTGCAATCTCCCGCCTTGAATCGGCAGGTAAACACACACCGTCGATTGCGACTCTCAAGCGTTATGCCAGCGCTGTAGGCTGCGAGCTTCAAGTCAAGCTGGTACGGCAGAAGGCGTGACGCCCAACCGGAAATGGAAGCCCGACTGCTGCGTTCGATGGCCGAAATGCATAGGTGGACTTTGACGGCTATTTTTGCGGGAATGGGTGCGGTTGCGGTTATTGCCAAACTTTGGCATTGACCAGGCGCGGCGATCAAAGAAAAGAGTCCCGGTGGGCCTTTTTTTTATGGCAAGAATATGCGCCGATCAATATGAAAATATCTGGCAAGACGCACGTCATTGTTCCCACCGCAGTAAGTCCGCCAGTCGAGGTAGCTCATCCTGAAGATTCGCGACAAGTGCAAACCAAACGCCTCGGATTTATGGCGGGTGAAGTTACTATCCCGGAAAACCCTGGAAAGCCGCGCCAGCATTGGGCTCACGACCAACAGGCATCTCTGCTCGTGGCGGCCGAACCCCAAAAGATCTAGGGTTTATTGGCCTTCTTGGCAGGGCCATCTCCAGCCCCACCTGTCCCATCGGGGCTTTCGTAAGCCGCTTTGATCTTGAGAAACGCCTTGGCACACTCCAATTTGAGCTCCTTCGCAATTTTTGCGTTGCCCTGCGCGAGCGACACGAACTCGGGCCCACCCATGATCGCCTCCAAACGTCCGAAATGGTCATCCCTCATGTAGGCCACTGCACGCTGCGGATCAAACTCACATAGATTCGACAACAGAAGAATTCGAATGACATCCTTAGCGTCTTTTCTTCCATGTTCAGACGCATGTCGGTCAACTGCTGCTTCAAGTTTCAAGACGATTAGATGTTCAAGGCATGCAACGCGGATACCCGCATATTCAATGGCGTACGCTGCGACTTGGTCATAGGGAACGGGGAGCTTCGACCTCCGTTCCGCATAAACGTCAAATGAAAACCCGCCTTTCTGAAACTCCAGCTTGCTAAGCCTGTGGTTCTGTGTCAGTTCTTCGATATCCCTCAAATCACTGAGACTCGCAATTGAAATATAGAGGTCTGCGTCATTGGTGGCTTCTGCGTATGCCTTGGTCGACTCTTGATTTATCGCGTGCAAATAAACGGCGATTCCGCCGATGTAGATCAGGTCTTCGTACATGGTTCCGACTTCGGTCACCACGGACATCAGCTTTTCAAACGTGTTGCTTTTATTCATACATCACCCGTAATTGCGTTACTATAACGTTATTATGGCACTTCCTCTATTTTTCCCCCCGGTGCGTTACGTGAAATGCATTGACGCAAGCCACGCCGTGTCGATCGAGCTCTTGTGTCAAATGGCCGACACCCGCTGCGAGGCCTTCGGCCCTTGGACACAGCGCCCCGTCGTGCTTCGTGACGCCATGAACACTTCCCCCTCAATGGAGGCTGAACCAGGGGACTGGGGCACAGTTCAAATTTGCGCTCCCTACCCCAAAGAAAAAATTAGACAAGCCCGATGGGCACTTGGAGCGCTGGCCTTTGTCTTGTTCGATGGGGTTGCCAGAGCAACGGTCGCCGGTAAAACATGGGCCAAGATAGAACGCCTGCGCGGCCGATCGAAAGATGCCCGGAGACCTCGAAACATCGCGGAGCGCCAGGAAAGATTTCGATCACGCGCACGAATTAGACCGGTGGTACCGTAAGGATGAGAAGCACCACGATTTTCCTTGGCACCCTATGGCGCGCAGGTGAAATTGCTTGCAACGTTGATGTCGCCCGAGCCTTTGTACGAGGCATGCCGCAATCGGTTTTGGTTCGTTGGGGCGACTGTTGTAGGTTGTGCATATCGAGATTGAAGGAGCCCACATCCGCATCATTTCCGCGCGACGCGCGGAGCCTCACGAGGAGTCTGAATATGCTCTCTGAACGACTGAAAAAGCGGCTGGCGAAAAACCGCCCCATGACATCCATCACCTTGCGCATTCCCGTCGATGTGGTGGGCTCGTTGAAAGAAATCGCGCCGCTGAAAGGCGTCAACGGCTAACAGACTTTGCTAAAGTATTACATCAGCGACGGGCTGCGTCTGGATGAGGCGAAGTTTTCACATGGCCAGACCGCGCGACTGATCGAGGCGTTGAAAAAGCGTGGCCTGTCCGATGAAGTGCTGGATGCCGCTGCACGCGATACATCAGCGGTTTGATTTGGGGTCGCCCGGTCAGGTTAGAATTTCGCGCATTCACCGACCTACTTACACGAGCGAGAAGGGGAATCTGGTTATGACACCGCGAACTACTACTGCTGGGTTTTCATAACGCATGAGGCGGTAGTCCGCGCGCCTCTTGCACTTGCGGGCTATCACAACCAGATTTCCGAGCGCGGCATAGTCCGCGCTTTTTTGTTGCGCACACAGATCAAGGTTCCCCATGATTCAAATCACATTACCCGATGGCTCCAAACGCGACTACCCCGGCCCGGTGACGGTGGCCGAAGTCGCCGCGTCTATCGGTGCGGGCCTGGCCAAGGCCGCGCTGGCCGGCAAAGTCGACGGCAAGGTCGTCGACACCAGTTTTGTGCTTGACAAAGACAGCGCCTTGTCCATCGTTACGGCCAAGGATGCCGATGGTCTGGAGGTGATCCGGCACTCGACGGCCCATCTGCTGGCCTACGCGGTGAAGGAACTTTTCCCGGACGCGCAGGTGACCATTGGTCCGGTGATCGAGAACGGCTTCTTCTACGACTTTTCCTACAAGCGGCCATTCACGCTGGAAGACCTCGCGGCGATAGAAAAACGCATGACGGCGCTGGCCGCCAAGGACGAGCCCGTCAC
>JANMXS010000327.1:0-5121 GCA_031394335.1 Burkholderiales bacterium | reverse complement strand
CATGGTCGAGGCTAGCTTGGCCCCGGACAGCAATGTCCTGACCTGGAAGATCACGTCACCATTTACGCTGGTGTACGGGATCAAGCTCAGTATCGGGTTAGCAGTCAGGTTGGCATTGGCCAGGAGACCGTAGGTAATGTTGATCGTACCCGCGTTCAGCGCGATGCCAGACACATACTTACCGGTCGGAGCGGCCGTAAAGCCCAGCTGACCAGCCGCGTTACCGACCAGCGCCGTGGGCCAGGTTCCATTCTGGGCGAAGTACTCGGCGACCGAGGCTTTCGCTGCGCCCGCGAGGTTAAGACCTTCCGTCACCTGCGCACGAATCGTGTAGTCCTGGTAAGCCGGGATCGCGATCGCGGCCAGAATGCCGATGATCGCCACGACGATCATCAACTCGATGAGGGTAAAACCCTTTTGGATAAGCTTCATGTCACTCACTCCTGAAATTGTTGGGGTCAGACAAACACGGCAGTTGCCGTTGGCGGGAGATAAAGCAATGACCGTGCCAAGCGCCCGTACACCTGTAACTCATTGAAAGAACATATAAATAGTGCCTGATCGGCGCAAATTTGACCTAAGTAGCGCCGCCGACTGCCGACACAAGCTGACCTTGCGCGTCAACAAGTGACCGGATATGTCAGTGAGGCCGTTGCGCCAGGCGATTCGATCCCAAGGGCTCTACTTGAGAGCATGTTGAACGGCGCGCGCGAGGCTAGCGGTGGCCCTGTAGAGCTACGGCTGGCAAGCGCAGCCGGTTTGCCACAGGTGCGGTCGCTGTCAACGCATCTATAGCACACGCGGTGCAAAGCGGCGTGTCGCTCGCGGTGCTTTTGGTGTGTGCTGCGGAAGAGGCGACGAGGAAATCGGGCTGAGGGAATCGCGGCGTAGAGGCTGCAAATTGCGGCGAAGGCGACAGAATCCCACATACCAGGGGCGTGACTATTTGTGTATACAAATAGTCGTATGGAGACTATCTTTGACCCGGACAAGGATGCGAGGAATGTTGCCAAGCATGGTGTGTCATTGGGCGAAGCCGCCAGCGTGAATTGGAACTCCGTCCGGGCGTCGGTAGACCGGGGGCGAGACTACGGCGAGCAACGCGAAGTTGGGTTTGGCTTGATCGGCTTTCCCAGGGCAAACAGTCGCGAGGTAAAGCGCTATGCGCAGCAAATCGGCCAAACCGAAGATATATATGCCGAGGCCGGAGGAGGATCGCCAGATCAATAAGGGCATCGTCGCTGATCCTGATACCTGGGAGTTGAGTGCCGCTGAATTCAAGCAGCTGCGCCCGGTTCGTGGGCGACCGAGATTGGCGGTACGCAAGGTACCGATCAACCTGCGTGTCGACGAAGAAGTGCTACGAGCCTTTCGCGCGACGGGTGGTGGTTGGCAAACCCGAATGAATGCTGTGCTGCGCAGTCACGTGGCTGCGCTGGCGCGCGCTGGCAAGCGCGGCGCTATTCGATCCCCAGATTCTTGACTTGAGCACGCCGCACACTCGATAAGCTCTAAAAACTTTACCCGGACACTCCCTGTGGCAAACTATGTGGCATATAGTGTGCCCAGGAGGTATGACCATGAAGCGAGCAGAACTTGAACTGGAATTTGCCGGGGCCACCCTGGGCTGGGCTGCCAAGGAGCTCGAATGGTCCGATCCCGAGATCAGCCAAGCGCTGGGCGTTGATCGCAAAACGCTGCACCGCTGGCGCACACGAGCGAGCGTGCCGGCGCCGGAGCAGCGTAAACGGGTCGAGAAGCTGAGCCAGCTCAAATGGCTGCTCGATAACGCGTTCCGCACGCCCCTGGTCGGTAAGCGCTGGCTGTATCGTTCTGTGCCCGGCCTCGGGGGCAAAACACCCAGTGCTGCGCTGCTGGCCGGCGAAATCGACAGTGTTATCGCGGTGCTCGCCACGCATGTATCGGGTGCTTACGTTTGAGCGAAACCAAAACAGGCAACACATTCGATGGACTGGTCTGGCGTCATGTTCCCAAAGACGCTCATGCTCTACATGTCGGTTTCATTTTGCTGGCACGCGGGCGCTGGAATCGCGAAGGCGAGTATGGCTGCCTATATACGTCACTGACGCGCGCAGGCGTGGTAGCCGAATACCGCAAGGAGCTGGCGCGCGTGTCCGGCGTCACTCCCGAGGACGATCAAGCAAAAGACCTGGTAACCATTTTTGTGCTCGCCCGGCATGTGCTGGATTTGACCCAGCCCGCCGTGCGTGCCCAATTTGACGTATCGCTGAAGTTGATCACCAGTGATCGCTTCGACGACCTCGAAGCGTGCCGCTCGATTGCCGATCTTGCGCGGCTACAGAAATACAACGCTATTCTCTCGCCCTCTGCCGCCGCTGAAGGCGGTGAGAATCTTAATCTTTATATCGACGGTCGTGCCGGTGATATCCGGCTGGTGGAAGGGTCGGATAGAGAGCCGCTGAATTATTGATTGGCACTGACCTTGGCCCCCGCCCGGGCAATCCGTCGCGCTAATTCGCGTTCCGGGTGCTCGAACGCTGATTCGAACGCACTCAGTTCTTTTTTCGTCATACCGATGTGCGCCCCGATCACGCGCCAGCGGGCGACGGCAGCTTCCACTTTCTTCAAAAGTTCGCGCGCGCGCGCAAGCGCAATGCCAAAATACGGCAACACCGCCATCAACGCTTCAATACTCGCGGCATCACCAGAGCTCTCGGAAATCCAGGTCTTAAGCGCACGGCTCTTGTCCGGAAATGGGTTGATATCGAAAGCTGGTGACAGGCGCCACTTGCCCTGTTCCACGTGCAGGAAGCCGTGATTCCGCAGGTGATCGTCAACGTTGTTGATCAGCACGCTCAGCGCAATTCGCCGCCACAGTTCCTCGGCGTCAGCCCGACTGTCGGCGCTATATTGCAGCAAGGCATCGACGATCTGGGTATAGGCGTGATGTTCATAGGTGTTCTTGACGCCCAGTAAAGTCGCGGCGGAGACATACGGAATACGCCCGCCGTCAGCGACGCGATCGAAGCGCCGTATCAGGGCAACCGGCACACCATCGCTTTTGATGATGCGTGCCTCGGAGGCATCGATGCCCGCTGCGGAGGCGATTCGCAGCGCCAGCACCTCGCCCTTGGTGACCGAGTAACGATCATGGATACTTGGGAACTTCCCAATGGCCAAGGCGCCGTTGTTATCGAGCACTGTGCATTTCGGCCGCATGCCGCCTAACGAGGTTGCCCGTCCACGCAGATATTCCAGGTCGTCGGTGGTCTCGCTTGCATTTTCGACGGCTCGAGTCGCGCGCAACAATCGTTCGAGTTCGATCAGAGGTGGCGCTGTGCGCCGGCCCTTTTCTGGTGCTCGCTGGAATACACCCCGTTCGTCCTGGAATCGCAATGCGCCAACGCGCGAGAAATCATCGACGGCCAGTAGGAGATCGAGTGATGATGGTGGTTCTTCGGCCAGTGCGGCACTTTTCCCCTGCGCTTGCTGCCGTCGTTTGGCATGATCGCGCATGATGACCCGCTGGCCCCAGCCATCCGCCTCGGTATCGGCAATCGCCCCATGAAACGGTGAGCTGTCTTTGACTTTCGAACGAAACAGACGCCCACGATTTAGCGGCAAAGCCGGATCGATTTGAAAATGCCCTGGCCACGCGAGCCAGGTATCGGCGTATTCAAAGCCACCGCTCTCACGGTTGCCGGCAGCGTTGAAGAACAGCGTCCCAATTCGCTGCCCGCTGGCGCCGAGAAAAACGTTGATCTGGCGATTCATACCGGCTGCGGTACTTTCTTGGGTCGAACCCGTTTTGGCAGGCGCTGCAGATCGAGTAACAAGCCGGTGTCGTCATGCTGCTGATCGATCAGATCTTCCAGCGGCGAGCCAAACCCCAGAATGAATAGAACCGTCGCGTAGACGCCCAGGCCCACCATGGCATCGCCTTTCTCGATCTTGGCGTAGGTTGAACGGTGTACCCGGGTGCGCTCCGCCATCATCTCGATCGTGAAACCACGCTTCAGTCGGGCGATTCTGATATCCGTGCCGAATTTATTGAGTGACCGCCGCACCGGCAAGGGCAGGGTTTGTTGGATTGGGCGGAGGGTGGAGGGCATTATAATGCTCTTTAAAAACAGTATTAATGAAGTTAATGACTATTATAAGCGTCATTCTACCGAAACCGTGTGTTGGAGTCCAGTTTTGAAGCAGGGATTTAGAGCGGGGCCGTCTCGAAGATGAATCAAAAGGTGATGTACATAAATAGCAACTACCAGCTACTCATTTACGCCACTTTGAGAAATCATGACGTTTCCAGCTCACGGCCTATCCATCACTCAATCCCCAGCTTCTTGACCTTGTAGCGCAGCGCCCGAAACGTCATGCCCAGCAATTTCGCGGCGGCGGTCTTGTTATAGCGGGTCTGTTCCAGCGCCTTGAGTATTGCATCGCGCTCGATGTGTTCGAGCTGCTCGCCCAGCGCTTCGCCCGTTGTCGCGTCGCTGACCGCGCCGCCAATGGCCGGCGGCGCGACCGCTGATGTGCCGGACGACGCCGGACCCGCAGCCAGGGTGCTGGCGCCGTGCTGCCCACTGCGCGCTGCGACCGGTGCGCGCAGCTGTAGATCTTCGGGGTTGATGTCATGGCCGGTGCTGAGCGTGAGGGCGCGCTCCAGTATGTTCTCGAGCTCGCGCACGTTGCCGGGGAAGGCATAGCCGGCGAGTGTGGTCAGGGCCGCGGTGCTTAAGCCAGGTGTAGTGCCGCCCAGACGGCGGCCGAGCCGGCGCAACATCGCTTCAGCCAGTTCAGGAATATCCTCGGCGTGCTCACGCAGCGCCGGCACCCGCAGCTCGATCACATTAATGCGATAAAAAAGATCTTCGCGAAAGCGCCCGCTGGCTACCAGCTCGCTGAGGTGCTTGTGCGTTGCCGAGAGCACACGCACGTCGATGGGTTGCTCGCGTTGCTCGCCCACTGGGCGTACGGTTTTCTCCTGAATCACGCGCAGCAGTTTCACCTGCATGTGCAGCGGCAGGTCGGCGACCTCATCGAGAAACAACGTGCCGCCCTCCGCGCTTTGCACCAGGCCGCGCTTGTCAGCCACGGCGCCGGTGAAGCTGCCGCGCTTGTGACCGAAGAGCTCAC
>JANMXS010000326.1:0-9865 GCA_031394335.1 Burkholderiales bacterium | reverse complement strand
AGCCTTTCCTTGACATGCTGGTCGAGGTTACATGGCCCTCCGGTCGCCTGGTGCGCGAGTATCCGATTTTGCTTGATCCACCAGGATTTGCAGAAGCGCGCTCGGCGTCAGCAATCGTTGCGGTGCCAGCCACGCCTGTTGCTGGGGCTGGTTTGACACCGGTGCCCTCTACCCAACCTACACCATCTGCGTCTACGGCACCCGTGCCAAGCCCTGGCCCCGGACCATCCGCAAAAGCGGAAGCTGTAGCTGATACCTATGGGCCGGTGAAGCGTGGCGATACTCTGAACAAAATTGCGTCGGAGTTGAAGTCCGAGACGGTATCGCTTGAACAGATGCTGGTTGCGCTGTATCGCGAAAACAAGGCCGCCTTCATTAACAACAACATGAATCAGCTGAAGACCGGGCAGATTTTACGGGTGCCATCGGCCGAAGCGGCAGGCAAAATTTCCCAAGGGGAAGCGCGCAAGGAAATCAACGTGCAGGTTTCCGACTGGAAAGCTTATCGGGAACAGCTGGCAGGAGCTGCTGCCTCCGGGACAGCAAAACCGAGCGCGGCAAGCAACGAAACCAGCGGCAAGATCGCGGTTGCCAAGCCGGACAAGCCGGCTTCTGCTGCCGCATCTGCCGATCAGTTGAAAATTGCGAAGATGGATGGCGTCGCAGGTAAGCCCGGAAGTGCGGGTGCAAAAGGCGGTCCGCAGGATCAGCTGAATGCGCTCAAAGAAGAGGCGATTGCCAGGGAAAACCAGCTTAAGGAAGCAAATTCGCGAGTCGCAGATCTGGAAAAACAGATCAAGGACATGCGCAAACTGATGGAATTGAAAGGCCCATCGACACCGTCAAAAGTGGCCGATGCAAAGACCCCGCCTCCAGTCGTTGTGCCTCCCAAGGCAGCCGAGACCGTTAAAGTCGCGCCGGCTCCAGACGCAAAGGGTACCGTGCCGGCAACCGCGAAGCCCGGTGAGCAGGCCAAGCCCGCTGACACCAAAACTGCGGACGTACCGGTTGTGGACGCCAAACCTGCAGGCGCAGCTAAACCTGTAGACGCCAAACCAGCTGAGGCTAAACCCTCTGATGCCAAGCCCGCCGTACCCAAGGCGCCGGTTAAAGCAGCCCCTCAACCGCCAGAAACCACCATCCTTGACCTGATCCAGGACAACGCCATCCTGATTGGTGGCGCGATCAGCGTACTTGGCTTTGGCGGATTGATTGCGTTCATGATGCGCCGGCGGAAAAAGTCTGAAGGTGGCAATACCAGCCAGTTGCTGAATACGTCTTCGATCATGCCCAGCGACCTGAAACCCAATACGGTCACTGGTAATCGCGCCGGTGGTTTGGTCGATACGGGAAACAGTTCGTTTTTGACGGATTTCGACAAGACCGGTCCCGGGACCATAGATACGGATGAAGTCGATCCGGTGGCTGAAGCCGAGGTTTACATTGCTTACGGACGCGATGCCCAGGCTGAAGAAATCCTTAAAGAGGCGATGACGCGTGACAAGAGCCGTCATGAAATCGCGTTGAAGTTGCTGGAGATTTATCACGCTCGCAAGAGTACCCAGGCGTTTGAAACCGTGGCACGTGAATTGAAGGGCGCGATCGGCACTGACCACCCGATATGGGCCAAAGCAGCGGCAATGGGATCGTCGATCGAACCAGCCAATAGTCTTTACGGGGGTGTTGGGCAAGCTTATGCGGCAACGGGTGCCTTCGCCGCTGGTGGCGCAGGCATGGTTGTTGCCGCAAGTGCTGACCACCAGGCTGTAGCCCCACCTGATCTCGATTTCGATTTGGGCTTCACCGATTCCGCTGCAACCCCAACGGCGGCATCGCGACCGATTGACATTACCTCCGCAAATACTGATCAGCCGTCGGGCAGTTCAATGGATTTCGATCTGGATTTGAATTCGTCATCCCCTGCTATCCCGCCACCTGCGGCTAAGGCGGGCGGGTTGGACTTTGATCTGGCAGGGGGTACGCCGGCCAGTAGCGGTGCACCGGCAGCCGCTGAGTCATCAGGTTTTGATTTCGACCTTTCTGCGCTGTCCCTCGATACGCCTGCTGCGGCACCGGCCGCTATGGCAGCAGCGTCGCCTTCCGCGGCTAACACCCCGGCTATGAGCCTGAGTGATTTGAGTCTCGACCTTGATGCGCCTGCTGGCTCCACTACGGCCGGGACCAGTGCGGTGGCGACCAAACTGGAACTGGCCAAAGCCTATATTGAAATCGGCGACAGTGATGGCGCCAAGGAAATCCTTACCGAAGTTGCACGTGAGGGATCGGCTGCGCAGCAGGACGAGGCGAAGAAAATACTGGCTGGGCTCTAGCCCCTCTTTCCGCCAGACCGAATTTCGATGGTCAAATTTTGGGGCGCGGCACAACCGCGCCCCTTTCTTTTCAGCACATAATTCGCATCATGCGTATTGCATTGGGCATCGAATATAAAGGCTCGGGATTCTGCGGCTGGCAGTCGCAGACGTCCGGTTGCGGGGTGCAGGATTGTGTTGAAGGCGCACTGGCAACTTTCCTTGGCCAGCCTGCGACCGTGGTTTGCGCCGGTCGTACCGATACCGGTGTGCATGCGCTGGCGCAAGTAGTGCATCTGGATACAGATATCATGCGCGACGAGGCCTCCTGGGTGCGCGGCACCAATGCCATGCTGCCAGCGGAAGTGCGGGTCATTTGGGCGAGAGCCGTTGGGGATACTTTTCATGCCCGATTTTCTGCGCGCTCGCGCACCTATCGCTACATACTGCTCAACGCAGCTGTTGATAATGCCTTGCTACAGGGGCTGGCGGGCTGGTTTCATGCTCCGCTCGAAGTGGAACTCATGCAACAGGCGGCGGCCGAGCTGATTGGCGAGCATGATTTTTCGGCGTTTCGCGCTGCTGAATGCCAAGCCAGGACGCCGGTCAAAACACTTTATGAAGCTTCTGTTTCCCGCCGGCGCGAGCACCTGATGTTTACATTTCGCGGCAATGCGTTTTTACATCATATGGTGCGTAATATTATCGGCAGTCTGGTTTATGTCGGGGCAGGACGGCTGTCGCTGGCCGAGTTTTGCGACGTTTTTGCGGGCCGCGACCGCAAACGTGCAGCGCCCACCTTCGCCGCAGATGGCCTCTACCTGAGCGCAATCGAATACGATGATATTTTTGCGCTGCCCGCGTTTCCAGCGCGGTCTCCGTTTATTGAGTGAATCATGCACAGAACTCGTATAAAAGTTTGTGGAATGCGCACCATTGAAGACGCAATCGCAACTGCCATGGCTGGCGCGGATGCTATTGGGCTAATCTTTTATGCGGCGTCTCCGCGTGCAATTACAATCGACCAGGCGCTGGCGATCCGTGTAGCGTTGCCGCCGTTTGTTTCAACGGTTGCGTTGTTTGTCAACGCGGCTCGTGCAGAAGTCGAGTCCGTACTTGCCGAAGTCAAACCGGGCTTATTGCAATTTCACGGCGACGAGGACGAAGCGTACTGCACATCGTTCCGTGCACCGTACCTGAAAGCTGTGCGCGTGGGTGCCGGGATGGTCGCGAATGATTTGCTACAATTCAAGACTCGATTCGCATCGGCGAGCGGATTGCTGCTCGATACCTTTCATGCCGCTCAATACGGTGGCACTGGCGAGTCGTTCGACTGGAATGTCATTCCGCATGAGATGCGCGGCCAGGTCGTTCTTTCGGGCGGATTGACGCCGCATAATGTAGGCGGTGCGGTACGTGCAATTCGTCCCTGGGCGGTCGATGTATCGAGCGGCGTCGAGGCAACAAAAGGCGTCAAGGATCACGCAAAAATCACAGCATTCATCAATGAAGTCAGACGGGCAGACCAAGGATTATAACGATGCAAATGTACGACCTACCCGACGCCAAAGGACACTTCGGCCCCTATGGCGGCGTGTTTGTTGCCGAGACGCTGCAGGCAGCGCTGCATGAACTGAATCTTGAATACGCCAAAGCGAAGACTGACCCCGCGTTCGTTGCCGAATTTCAAAGCGAGCTGAAGCATTATGTCGGTCGCCCCAGCCCGATTTATCACGCCAGGCGTCTATCCGACGAACTGGGTGGTGCGCAGATATATCTGAAGCGCGAAGATCTGAATCACACTGGAGCGCACAAAATCAACAATACGATTGGCCAGGCGCTGTTGGCGCGCCGTATGGGCAAGCCGCGCATCATCGCCGAGACCGGTGCCGGACAGCATGGTGTCGCCAGCGCCACGGTTGCGGCGCGCTACGGGCTTGAGTGCGTGGTGTACATGGGCTCGGAAGATATCAAACGCCAGGCGCAAAACGTGTACCGCATGAAACTGCTTGGGGCAACGGTGGTACCGGTAGAGAGCGGCTCCAGGACGCTGAAGGATGCGCTCAACGAGGCCATGCGCGATTGGGTGACCAACGTTGAAAGCACGTTTTACATCATTGGCACGGTGGCCGGCCCGCATCCGTATCCGATGATGGTGCGCGATTTCAACTCGGTTGTCGGCAAGGAGTGCCTGTGGCAGATGCCGGAAATGATCGGCCGCCAACCGGATGCCGTGCTTGCCTGCGTGGGCGGCGGGTCGAATGCAATGGGTATTTTCTATGACTACATCGCACATGAAGGTGTACGCCTGATCGGTTGCGAGGCCGGCGGAGAAGGGGTTGCTACCGGCAAACATGCGGCATCGCTAACGGCAGGCTCACCGGGTATCTTGCATGGCAACCGCACCTACCTTATCCAGAATGCGGATGGGCAAATCACGGATACCCACTCGGTTTCGGCAGGCCTGGATTATCCGGGAGTCGGCCCGGAGCATGCCTGGCTGAAAGACTCGGGTCGTGCTGAGTATGTTGCTGTAAATGACGATGCAGCATTGGCTGCCTTCCACCGACTATGCAGGACTGAGGGAATAATCCCGGCGCTGGAATCCAGCCATGCGTTGGCGCATGCCTTGCACATTGCTCCCGGCATGGCCAAGGATCAGGTATTGCTGGTCAATCTGTCGGGCCGCGGTGACAAGGACATGGCGACCGTCGCCGAGCAGTCCGGGCTGCAATTCTTTTGTCGACCGAGCTGCCAGGCAAATCAACTCACCAATGCAGCCGTCAAGGGGTCGTAATGACGCAAGCTGCTTCCCGTATTGCTGCCACCTTCGCACGACTTGCGCGTGATAAACACAAGGCACTCATTCCGTTCGTAACAGCCGGTGATCCGAGCGCGGAAATTACCGTGCCGTTAATGCACGCGTTGGTTGAAGCGGGCGCGGATATTATCGAGCTCGGAGTACCGTTCTCGGATCCGATGGCCGATGGGCCGGTCATTCAACGTTCCTCCGAGCGTGCGCTGAAAAACGGGGTGGGGCTGAAGGACGTCATCGACTATGTGCGCAAGTTCCGGACTGTCGACCAGGTGACACCGGTGGTGCTGATGGGCTATGCAAATCCCATCGAGCGCATGGGTTTGCGGATTTTCGCCGAGCGCGCCAAGACGGCGGGTGTAGATGGCGTGCTGGTCGTTGATTATCCGCCGGAAGAAAGCGCCGAGGTCCTGCAGGTGCTTGATGAGGTCGGTATCGACTCCATCTATTTACTGTCGCCGACCTCTACTGCGGAGCGTATCAAGTTGGTGGCGAAAAGCGCTCGCGGGTATATTTATTACGTATCGCTAAAAGGTGTGACCGGTGCGGCGAATATCGATACTGCCGAGGTTCAGGCCATGATTGCTGCCATCAAACAGCAAACCATCCTGCCAGTGGGTGTCGGCTTTGGAATACGCGACGGAGAAACGGCCAGAAAGATTGCCGAATTCGCCGACGCGGTGGTGATCGGCTCGCGCATCATCCAGGAGCTTGAGACCGCGAAAGCCGGGGCCGCGCTGGAGCAGGTGCGGACACTTGTGAGCGGAATCCGCCGCGCAATGGACGCCTGAGGAGGCAATATGTCATGGTTCAGAAAATTGCTGCCACCCAAAATAAATCGGGAGGGTGCAACCACCAAAAAGGCGGTGCCTGAAGGCTTGTGGAGCAAATGTCCCAGCTGCCAGTCCACCTTGTACTTTACCGATCTTGAAAATAATCAGCACGTGTGTCCCAAGTGCAATTATCACAATCGAATTTCCGCGCGGCAGCGTCTGGACCTGTTCTTCGATCCTGATAACCGGGCTGAAATCGGCTCGGAAGTGCTGCCCGTTGATAGCCTGAAATTCAAGGACAGCAAGAAATACATTGACCGCCTGGAAGACGCTGAAAAAGCGACTGGCGAAACCGATGCGCTGGTGGTGATACAGGGCAAGGTGCGCGAAGTGCCGTTAATTGCGGCTGCATTCGAATTCAATTTTCTGGGCGGCTCGATGGGGTCGGTGGTGGGCGAGCGCTTTGCGCGTGCCGTGGAAGCCTGCTCCGATGAGAAGCTTCCGTTCGTCTGTTTTACCGCCACCGGCGGTGCACGCATGCAGGAAGGGCTGCTTTCCCTGATGCAAATGGCAAAAACGACGGCCGCCTTGCACCAGTTATCGCGCGCACGCCTGCCTTTTATCTCGGTATTGACCGATCCCACCATGGGTGGCGTCTCGGCTAGCTTTGCCATGCTCGGCGACGTCGTGATTGCCGAGCCCGGTGCGCTGATCGGTTTTGCCGGCCCGCGGGTGATTGAGCAAACCGTGCGAGAAACGCTTCCCGAAGGATTTCAGCGTGCGGAATTTTTGCTGGAAAAAGGCGCAATCGACATGATTGTGGACCGGCGGCAAATGCGCGATAAGGTAGCCACACTGGTTACGCTGCTGCAGAAAGAGCCTGCGCCGCCTGCGGCGGCTGTCGCCGCCTGATGTCTGCGCCGTTGGCCACGCTGCCTGCGTGGCTCGATTACATCTCGATGCAGCACAGCGCCGAGATCGTAATGGGGCTCGACCGGGTGCGCTCCGTATGGGAGCGCATGCGCGTTAATGGCGCGTTGCCGCGCGCTCCGCTCAACATCGTCGTCGGCGGTACCAACGGCAAAGGCTCGACGTGTGCAATGCTTGAGGCTATTCTGCATATCGCCGGGTTCAAGACGGGCCTGTTTACCTCACCGCATCTGGCTCGCTACAACGAGCGGGTCCGTGTCGGCCAGCAGGAGGCGAGCGATGAGTTGTTGATGGCCTCGTTTACGGCCATCGAGACTGCGCGCGTGAATCCGGTGGCGATTCCGCTGACCTATTTTGAGTTCAGCACCCTGTCTGCGCTGTGGATATTCGCGCAGCAACAAATCGATGTGGCCATTCTCGAAGTCGGGCTCGGTGGACGATTGGACGCGGTGAACATGATTGACGCCGACGCGAGTATTCTGGTGAGCGTGGATTTGGATCATCAGCAGTTTTTGGGCGATACCCGCGAGAAAATCGGCTTTGAAAAAGCGCATATCTATCGGCCCGGACGCCCGGCCATTTATGCGGACCTTGATCCACCAAGCTCCGTTGTCGAACACGCGACCTCGATCGGCGCGCATTTGCACCTGTTGAACCGTGACTATCGCTATCAGCGTATGGACAATCAGTGGCAATTTACCGGGACCATCGAGGGCCGTGAAGTTAATCGTCACGCGCTGCCGATCCCGGCACTACGCGGTTCCTACCAGTTGAAGAATGCATCTGCAGCGATTGCCGCGCTGTCGGCGTTGCACGACAAACTGCCGGTGTCGCTTGGACATATCAAACGCGGCCTGCTGGAAGTGGAGTGGCCAGGTCGCATGCAGGTACTGCCGGGGCGCCCCACCATCGTGCTTGACGTAGCGCATAATCCGCACGCAGCTCGCGCACTTGAAGACGCTCTCGGCACCATGGGCTTCTATGAGAACACGTACGCTGTATTCGGCATGCTGAAGGATAAGGATATTGATGCGGTCATTGAGATCATTCGCGGTCGTATCGACCATTGGCATATTGCGAGCCTTGCGGGCGAGCGCGGCGCGTCCGCGGACCTGCTGGCTGCCAAGTTGCGTGCCCATGGGCTTGAAAACAAGTTTTCTGTCTATACAAATATTGTGCGGGCGTTTGACGGTGCGCGGGAACGGGCGGGCCAGAATGATAGAATTTTGGTGTTTGGATCGTTTCTCACGGTCGCCGACGTGCTGCATGTCGTGAAGCCCGGCTAGATTCGGGCGTCGCCGATGGGAGTTTGCGTCATTACATTCTGAAGCGCGTCTATGGCATCGCCTAAATCCATTGAACTTTCCGCCACCGAACTTGAGTTGAAGCGCCGTGGCCGGCGGCGCCTGATAGGTGCAATTACCCTGGGTTTGTTGGTCGTTGTGTTTTTGCCCATGCTGTTCGACGCGGAACCCAAGCGCGACAAGGTAACGGCTCAGGAAATCTCCATTCAATTGCCGCCCAAGGATGGCCTGGCGCCTTTGTCGGTACCATCCACTCCAGCGCCGGCAACACCCGCCACAGCTACGAAACCTGCGAGCGCGCCAGCCAGGACAGAGACTGCTGCCCCCGGGGCTGAACCCGCAAAAAAAACCGTTGAAAGCGCTGCGCCACCAATCAAGGAAGTGATGAAGCCTGCGCCGGCCGCATCAACGAAGCCTGAAACCAGGCCGGTCAAGCCAGTCGACGTAAAACAAGGATTCGTCGTGCAGATTGGTGCGTTCAAGGATGCCGATAATGCACAGCAGATCGCTGTCCGCATGAAAGAAGCGAAGCTGCCGGTTTATACCGACAACATTGCTACCAAGACCGGTAATGTGACACGGGTGCGGGTTGGGCCGTTTAATCGTAAAGAGCAGGCCGATGCCGCGCTGGCACAAGTCAAGCTGGCCGGTGCCGACGGTAAAATCGTCCTGCTACCGTAAGCTGGTTAAGGATGAACGAGCTCGATTACTCGATCATCGTGGTGCTGGTCGTCTCGATACTGATCGGGGTTCTGCGCGGCGCGATTCGTGAGCTGATGAATATCGTTGGCTGGGTGCTTGCCTTCATGCTGGCACATGCTTTTGCCGGCAATCTTGCGACGTGGTTTGCGGATTGGGCGGCGGATCCTGTGCTGCGTCTGGTGATGTCGTGGGCGGCAATATTTCTGCTGGTGCTGATTATCGTTGCGCTCATCGCTAGTCTGGCGTCCGAACTCATGAGAAAATTAGGGTTGGGTGGATTGAATCGCGCTTTGGGAGGACTAGTCGGCCTGGCGCGCGGTGTGGTGGTGCTGATTGCACTGGCGTTGGGTGCAGGGCTCACCAAGCTGCCTCAGTCAATGTTATGGCGGGAAGCGGCGATGACGCCGTGGCTTGAAGTGGCGGCCTTGTATTCACGCAGCCTGCTACCAGATACGGTGGCAGCACGAATCAAATACCGGCCGCCACCGGCACAAACGCGCACTGGAGCTGACTGGCCATCGCACGGTGGGTTCAACAGGGGTTAATTTATGTGCGGTATTGTTGGAATTGTCTCGAAAAGCCCGGTCAATCAACTGCTGTACGACGGGCTGACGGTGTTGCAACATCGCGGTCAGGATGCCGCCGGCATTGTGACTGCAGAAGGCCGCACGTTTCATATGCACAAGAACAAGGGGCTGGTGCGAGATGTTTTCCGCACCCGCGATATGCGCAACCTGACCGGCAATATGGGTATCGGCCATTGCCGTTATCCGACGGCGGGTTCGGCTGCGAGTGCAGCCGAATCCCAGCCGTTCTACGTCAACTCTCCATTTGGAGTGGTGGGTGGTCACAACGGCCATCTGGTCAACACGGCGGAATTGCAGCGCGAGTTGTTCCAGGATGATTTGCGTCACGTCAACACCAGTTCCGACTCCGACGTTCTGCTCACTGTGCTGGCGCATGAGCTTCAAATCGCCGCGCGCGGTATGCGTCTTGATCCGGAAGCGATTTTCAATGCGGTCGCCGGAGTGC
>JANMXS010000325.1:0-17549 GCA_031394335.1 Burkholderiales bacterium | reverse complement strand
GCGCATCTTCGTCGAAGGCCTGGCCTATTGTGTGGCCGATGCCACGGTTGAGTCGCGTTGAGGGTCAGCGCTTCAGGCGGCCACTTCGCGAGCGGCGGCGGGGTTATACTTGGCAGCAATAATACCGGTAGCGCAACTCTTGGCACCGCCGCTTCGTTTTAACCTTTCGCGTACATGGCCACCTCTCTTTCCGGAAAATCTGGATCGCCCGATCGTCCAGCATCGGCAAAAATGCCGCCGCAAGCGGCGTTCTCGTCGGATCAGATTTCGCCCGATTCCAACAGCTTCCCGCCGATCTACGAAGCGGCAATTTTGTACGCTGCCGACTGTTATGACGCGGCCCAGGAGACGCTGAAGGAGTATATGAAAACGGCGGATGGCAAGAACAGCATTCGCACCTGGCTGATGCTGTTCGATTTTTACCAGCTGACGCACGACCGCAAGGAATTCGATGCCTTGTCGATGCTGTTCACGGTCAAGTTCGAGCGCTCGCCGCCGCTTTGGATTGAAGGCGGTGACAGCGCCGATCCACGACGCAGGGAAAAGCGCGAACGCAAGGATTTGTTCGTCATTACACCCGGCGCCGACGGCGCGCTGCTGGAGCAAATCGACAAGTTCGAGGCCTTTTCCAGGGACATGGGCAGCAGCCGCATAGATTTCGGCAAAGTAAAAACCATCTTGTCCGAAGAAGCGGAACTGTTCTCGATCGTTCTCCAGCGCCTGCGCCGTTCCAAGGTGCCGCTGTGGTTCAACGGCCTCAATGACTTCGCCATACTGCTGAAAAAATCGATCAACGATGCCACTGGCCTGCCGCTCAACGCAAGTCAGGGCTACTGGTCCCTGCTGTTCGAGCTGTATATCCTCGACGGAAAATTGAATGAGTATGAAGAGCTGGGGCTTGAATACGCGGTCGCGTTCGAAATGTCACCGCCGGCCTGGGAAACTGTGGTGCGGCCTTCCAGCGCCAGCGACGAGGCCGCACCGGTCATTGCCGCCCCGGTCGAGAAGGCACAGGCCGGATTTCAGCTCAAGGGTGTGGTCAGCGCGAACAGCAAGGACATGCTGCAACAACTCGCGGTATACGCCGCCTCCAAACAGGAAGTCGTGGTTGATATGAGCGGACTGCTACGCATTGACTTCAATGCCGTCAGCTTGTTTTTTGAAACGATTCGCGCCATTCACCTGGCGCAAAAGCGCGTCATTCTCTCCAATCTGAACGAGATGGTTGCGGCGCTGCTGGAAGTGTTCGGCATGACCAAGCATGCGATGCTGATGCGCAAGAAAGCCGCCTAGCCCGCGTCACACGCGCAAAACGGCTGTGCACCATTCCGCGCTTGCTGCCTGGCAGACAGGCGATGGCGTCTACTCACGGGCCTACCTTGGCACGTCAGCTACAGTTTCCGCCATACTGCCGAACCAGATTTACCTCCGCATTTCATTGAATCCTACTTCTCATGCAAACCGAACAATTTCATGGCACCACCATCCTCTCGGTCCGTCGCGGCAATCAGGTTGCGATGGGCGGAGATGGCCAGGTCACGCTCGGCAATATCGTCGTCAAGGCGACAGCCACCAAGGTGCGCAAGGTATATCAGGATAAAATCCTGGTCGGCTTTGCCGGCAGTACCGCTGACGCGTTTTCGCTACTTGATCGCTTTGAAGCCAAACTCGAGAAGCATCAGGGCAATCTGCAGCGTTCGGCGGTGGAACTCGCCAAGGACTGGCGCACTGATCGCATGCTACGCCGTCTCGAAGCAATGCTGATCGTGGCGGACGTCAGCAATACCTATGTAGTAACCGGCAATGGCGACGTGCTTGAGCCTGAGCATGGCGTCGCGGCCATCGGCTCCGGTGGCGCGTTCGCGCAGGCTGCGGCGATCGCCCTGCTGCAAAATACGGAACTTGCACCCGCCGACATCGTCAAAAAGTCGCTGACGATTGCAGCAGACCTGTGCATTTACACCAATCAGAATCACGTCATCGAATCGCTGGCCTGATTACCTCAGCCTCAGGCGCAACCGAGAACATTTGCCAATGATGACGCCCAAAGAAATCGTTTCCGAACTCGACAAACATATTGTCGGCCAGTCTGCAGCCAAGCGCGCGGTCGCCATCGCGCTACGAAATCGCTGGCGTCGTGCGCAGGTGCCGGATCCGTTGCGCCAGGAAATTACGCCAAAGAATATTCTGATGATCGGTCCCACTGGCGTCGGCAAGACTGAAATCGCACGTCGGCTGGCGAAGCTTGCTCACGCGCCGTTCATCAAGGTTGAGGCAACCAAATTTACCGAAGTCGGCTATGTCGGGCGCGACGTCGATTCGATTATCCGCGACCTGGCCGAGATTGCGGTTAAGGAGGCACGTGAAGTCGAAGCCGGCAAGGTGCGCCATCTCGCTGGCGACAACGCCGAAGAGCGCGTGCTGGATGCCCTGCTGCCGCAGGCGCGCAATTTTGATTTCTACGGCAAACCAGCCGAGCCGGGCAAAGAAGACAACGAGGACAGCACGCGCCAGAAGTTTCGCAAAATGCTGCGCGAGGGCAAGCTCGATGATCGCGAAATTGAAGTTGACGTGGCGGCATCGCCGGGGTCGATGGAAATTTTTGGTCCGCCCGGCATGGAAGACCTCACTCAGCAAATTCAGGGCATGTTCCAGAACATGGGCCAGACGCGGCGGCGCACGCGCAAGCTGTCGGTGAAGGAAGCCATGAAGCTGCTGACCGACGAGGAAGCGATGAAACTCGTCAACGATGAAGAAACCAAAATCAGCGCCATCCAGAATGTCGAACAGAACGGTATCGTGTTCCTCGACGAGATCGACAAGATCGCCAGCCGTTCGGAGACGCATGGCGCTGACGTCTCGCGCCAGGGCGTGCAGCGCGACTTGTTGCCGCTGGTCGAAGGCACCACCATCTCGACCAAATACGGCATGGTGAAGACCGACCACATCCTGTTTATCGCCAGCGGCGCCTTTCATCTGGCGCGACCTTCCGACCTGATCCCCGAGCTGCAGGGGCGGTTACCGATTCGCGTCGAATTATCCTCGTTGTCGGTGGAAGATTTTGAATCGATTCTGACCAATACCGATGCCTGCCTGACGCGGCAGTATCAGGCCCTGCTCAAGACCGAAAACGTGACCCTGCATTTTCCGGCCGCGACCGTACGCCGCATTGCCGAGATTGCCTTTGCGGTCAATGAAAAAACGGAAAATATCGGGGCACGCCGTCTATACACCGTGATGGAAAAGCTGCTGGAAGAAATTTCCTTCGATACCGCCGCACACGGCGACGAGTTCACCGTCACCGATGCCTATGTCGACAAGACGCTGGGCGAACTCGCCCGCAGTGAAGACCTCGCCCGTTACGTGCTGTAAGCCATGAGCAGTATCGTCAATATCGCCGCCTACCAGTTCGTCTCCCTGAATGAGTTAAGTGAGCTGCGCGCACAACTTCGCGAACAAGCTGCCGCCCTGCATCTCAAAGGCACGATCCTGCTGGCACACGAGGGCATCAACCTGTTTCTGTCCGGTACGCGCGCGCAAATCGACACCTTCCTGGCGCAACTGCGCGCGATGCCCGGGTTAGCGACCCTGGCCGTCAAGGAAAGCCTGTCGGATCACCAACCCTTCGGCAAGCTGCTGGTCAAATTGAAAAAAGAAATCATTTCATTGGGCCGTCCCGATATCGACCCTTCGCGCGCACCCGCGCCACGCCTGCCGGCGCGCGAGCTGGCAACCTGGCTGGACGAGGGCCGCGAGGTAGTATTACTCGATACGCGCAACGACTTCGAAGTGGAGCATGGCACCTTCAAGGGCGCCGTAAGCATGGGACTCAACAATTTTCGCAGCTTCGCCGAGCGCGTCAATGATCTGGACCCGGCATTGAAGGACAAGACTGTCGTCACCTATTGCACCGGCGGGATTCGCTGTGAAAAAGCGGCGCCCCTGATGATCAAGAATGGATTTTCCAGGGTCTATCAGCTCGACGGCGGCATCCTCAAATATTTCGAGGAATGCGGTGCAGCGCATTTTGTCGGCAACTGCTATGTGTTCGACGAACGCATCGCCGTGGATCCGGCACTGAACCCGGCCGCGGATGCCTGAAGCCGATCACGATACGAAAAATCTTTCTCTTAGCTGGCTCTATGTAGTGATGGCGATGACGAATGCGGCGGCGTCCAATCTTCCGTCGGGGCGACGTTGGCGGGCCGCAGAGCGGATTAAATGGGCTAACCCTTCAGCCCTTCGTAGAGCTTGGTGACGCGCTCCATCACCTCGAGAATGTTGTCGCAGGCCTTGGACATATATTCGAGCTCGGTACTGGAAGTTTTGTTGGCGTTCAGGCGGTCGATCCCCTGTTTCAGGAACAGATACTGGGTTTCAGCGAGGGCGAGTTCGCTTTTGATCTGATCGTTGTTCTGCGGTGCCGCCAGCAGCTTGGCGATATCGGCGCGGTAGTCTGCCTCGGCTTTTTTCAGGTCATTGACGATGACGTCAGAGCGTATGCCCCAGCTGCGGAACAGGTACAGCTTGGCGATGCGCTGCGTCAGGGTGCGCATATCGCTGGCCGTGGCGATCAGCTCGCTGCGCGCCGACTTGGTGTAGGCCTGGATGAGGCTGGCGCCCTTGGTCGAGATCCATACCAGTTCCTCATTCTGCTCGGCAAGCTGTTTGGCGTTCTCAAGGTTGATGGCTTTGCTGGTCAGCTCCTTGAACTCCCCGAATAATTGTTCCAGGAGTTGGTAGTTTTCCCGAATTTCCGCATTGGGCGCTGTCGACTGCAATTCCTTGAGTGCGGTGTCAAATTCCTTGATGGAGTCGTCCAGATTCCGCTTGGAGCGCGTTTCCAGAACATTCTGGCCAATCAACGTAAACGATTTGGTAATCCGCTCCGCCAGCATCGGCTGGCGAAACGCCTTGTTGAGCGCAGACGGGCCGTCAAATTTGACGATCGACTTTGGTTGCGCGGCAGCAGGCAGGGCCGCCGATAAAAATATTGCCGCCAAGCCGCATAACGCGCGCCGTCGATGGGTCCTGATTGCATGACTGTTCATTATTGATACCGTTCTCTGAGGATGATTTTAAATTTTTTGCGCTTCAACCTCTGGTACGGACAGTCATCACCCGCAGATGTTCCCGGATTGTCAATTCTGGTGAACGAAACGCGCCTTCAGAAAATGATCGATGGAAGCACGGCCCGGCCCATAGAACACCGTTACCAGCAACATCATCCCCCACAGAACATGGTCCTTGACGCCGGATTCACTGATCTCGGGATAGGAAACTACCGCGACAATATTGAATACGAACATGGCGATCGCTGTCGGACGCGAGGCCAGGCCCAACACCAGCAATACCGGCAATATCAGTTCAGCAGCCGTTCCCATGGCGGCGGCTAGCGCAGGCGAAAGAAACGGGACCATGTATTCGTTCTCGAACAAGGCAACGGTTGAAGAGAAGTCGCGAATTTTGGTCAGCCCGGAATTGAAAAATACATTGGCGGCGTACAGGCGCAGCCCCAGTTGAAACAACGAGGAAAGCAGATCAAGCGCACTGGCAATGCCGACGGCGTAGTTCCCAAGCAGCCTGGTTAGCGGGTTATTCATGGTTTCTCCAGCGTAAAGTTGACGATCACGCCAGATTGGACGGATTCGAACAGAAATCCTTGCAGATCGAATGAAGGATTGGCATCCAGCGCCTGCTCTGCTGCCTGCTCAAAGTCGGCCCCCATCGCTAACGCCCCCAGAAATCGGCAGGGGGGCTCCTCCAGTTGCCGAATCGCGACATCAACTCCCTGCCGCTGAACCAGCAGCCAATCGCCATCGGTCGACCAGTCGACCTCCAGCGTGCCCTTGTATTCCGGCTGGTTCACTTCCCATATCCGGTACAAGGGAAATGCGGAAGAGATGAGGCGTACGGAACTGTGTAGCTGAAATCTGAGCTGGCCGTGCTGTTCAGCTGGCACGGCGGCCAGTTGAGCCAGATCGAAGGCTGGTTGCTCGGCAGCATGGAATGACTCATGCCATGCCCATTCCAGGCGTGCAACATCAGGGAGGTAGGGCAATTCCTGAGCATGCGGATAGCTCGCCAGGAATTTCGTCCACGCCTGACCGAACTGGTTGAGGTCTCCGGAGCAAGAGGGGTTGGCGCGGATGAACTGATCGGCCGCATGGCGAAAAAATGCTTCGCCCACGATTCCCTGAACCACCGGGTAAATATCGGCAAGCGCGCCGCGCAAATTCGAGAACACGTTGTGCCGATAAATTTCAAGCCGCCGCGCTGCCGGTAGCGCGCCCTCGCGGATCGCGGCGTTCACCATCGTGGCGTCTGCGCCACTGTCGATGAGCGCATTGGCAAACGCAGACTGAAGTTCACGCAACAAGGGCGGCCTCCGCGGCGAGCACATGGTTCGCCTTGTCGGCTTCGCCCAGCAACACGCTTAACGCCGGTATATCCGTATCCCATTCGATCAACGTCGGCACCTGGCCGAGGCGGCGGATTGCGTGGGCGTAGAGTTTCCAGACCTCCTCACAAACCGCACTACCGTGCGTATCAATCAGGATTTCCCCAGTGTGCTGAAAGCCTGCCAGGTGAATTTCGCCGACACTGCCCGGATCAATGGCGTTGAGATAAGTGAAGGCGTCGAAGCCGTGGTTCATGGCGTTCACGTAGATATTATTGACGTCGAGCAGAATGCGGCAGCCAGCCCGCTGCGCGACCTCACGGACAAATTCCCATTCAGGAATCGTGGAGTCCGCAAACTCCAGATAGCTCGATACATTTTCGACCAGGATTTGGCGGCCCAGATAATCCTGCACCTGTTGCACGCGCGAGACCACATGCTCCAAAGCTTCCTCGGTATATGGAAGCGGCAATAGATCATTCAGGAAGCGCCCGTTGACACCTACCCAGCACAGATGCTCGGAGACCAGCACCGGATCCAGCCAATCCACCAGCCGTTTCAGCTTCTTCAGGTGGGTAGCATCCAGCGGATCCGTAGAACCCAGGGACAGGCCGACGCCGTGGGTGCTGATCGGGTAATCCTGACGAAAGCGCTCAAGGTAGCGTAGCGGCTGGCCGCCATCGCAGAAAAAATTCTCGCTATGAACTTCCAGAAAAGAGACGCCAGGACGCTGCGCCAGCAGATCCTGGTAATGCGGAGTACGCAGGCCGATGCCGGCGCGGCTTAGCGGTGGGGAAATTTCGCGGGTCATAAAAGACGATGCCCTCCATTGCGAGGGCATCCATTCTCGATGGTCTTTCCTTCAGGGGTCCGGCATTGCTAGGCGCGCCGGATCCCCTGCGGTAATAAATTAAGCTGCCGGTTTCTTCAGGCTGCCCTTCATTTTTTCGCAGGTGCCTTTGGCAACGTACATCCATTCGTCAGGCGCATTGTCGGCAGTAGACTGGCCGGCACAGGAGTGCTTGGCCGTGCCGCAGTCATTTTTCGCTTTCTTGACGACGCCATAGCATTTTTCCTTGGCACCGGCAGCGGGCTTGTCCTGCGCGAATGAGGCACCGGAAATGCTCATGGCCATCAAGCCGGCGATTGCAGAAGATACGATCAGTTTGGTTTTCATAATGGTCCACTTTCAGGTTATGTTGGATCGGGTTAGAACAAAAATCGGTTTAAACGAATTTTCTGGTGGCGATTGCCTGGATATCTTTACTGAACACGTCGGCAAACCACCCGTCTCACTGATGTGACGCACTATCACTCCAGTACAGAGCACTAACGGCTGAACACTTATTACGTCTACAGACATCACCGACAAATTACGGTTCATTCAATCGCCCAAAAATCATCTACCTCCGTATTACGGCCCGGCCACGATGGTGGATTCAGGCAATATCGTCCGCTTTGCGGGAAGATGGCCCTTCGCCATAACGCTTTGCCAAACGCCGCAAAAAATTGAGTTGCTGGTCGAAACGTCGGCAATTGAGGCACACATAGAGGTGCTCCTTGAGCGCGCTTGCTTCATCGTCGGTGAGTGTCCGGTCCTGACGCTGGCTCATTAACCTCGCGGCCTCCTTGCACGACAGTTCCACCTTGGCTCCAGTCACTTTGCTGCACCCATAAACCAGTTCCGCTCCAGACATTCGCGCAGCGAAACGCGAGCCCGATGCAGCATTACCCAGCAATTGGACGTGGTTATGCCCTCCTCCTTACAAATATCTCCGGTATCGGCCCCCATCACCTCACGTTTGAAAAAAACACGCCCCGCCGCCTCGGGCAATTTATCCAGACATTGCTCAAACGCCTCAAAAAACTCCTTTTGCTCGAGTGCCTGATCCGGGTTTGGCCACTCCGCAAAGCGTGCATGCCAGTGGCCGCTGTCATCGAACAGACGATCCAGCCATTCCGGATCGGCAGAATCGTCCTCGCTGCTTGCCGATACGAAGTGCGCGCGGTCGCTGATGAGACTGCGTTGCAGATCGATGATCTTGAACTTGAGGATTGCGGTCAGCCAGGTTCTGAGCGTGGACTGACCGGAAAAGCTGTCGATGCCCGTGAGTGCGGCGAGCAGCGCCTCCTGCACCACCTCTTCCGCCTGCATGCCGTCACGCAGACGCGCGGTGGCGTAGCGCAACAGATAGCCGCGATGACTGTCCACCTCGGTGAATAATTGCTCTCGGGAAAGGTTGCGTTCGTTCAATTTACTCGCCTGAATTATCTGCCTGGATGCCACCGGATGATACGGCCTATCGCACTACCCGCGCGGCCACCGCTGCCGTTCCCGCTGACAACAAGGATATCAATATCGCGGTCGCCCTGAGCAAGATATCGCTTTGCATGAAAATCAATCGCGACTAAAGCAGTGTTGACGCTGGCGCCGCCTTCACGGCGTGCGTGCTTACCCGCATCAAAGCGGCGCGGCGCCGCTGAAGTCGCACTGGCGCCACGCCTCAAACAATATGGCGGCGACGGCATTCGACAGGTTCAGGCTGCGGTTGCCGGGAAGCATCGGCAATTGCAGGCGCTGTGCCTCCGGTAATTCATCGAGAATGGTTTGCGGCAACCCGCGCGTTTCCTGTCCAAACACGAATACATCATCGCTGCGAAACGCGGGCTGGTCATAGCGCGTGGCCGCCGGATTTTCGACGGCAAAGATACGTTTTCCGGCAAGCGCCCGCTGGCAGACTGCCCAGTCGGCGTGGTGTTCAATATTGGCAAGCTCGTGATAATCCAGGCCCGCACGCCTGACCCGGGCGTCGTCCCATTGAAAGCCCAACGGGTGCACCAGATGCAGGCGCGCACCGGTATTGGCGCACAGGCGGATCACATTGCCGGTATTGGGTGGAATTTCAGGTTGATAGAGTACGATATGAAACATTGGATTATTGGCCTTCTGCGAACTGGCGAAAATTCGATGCCGGTTAGTGATGCTGCAAAGCGCGAGCTACTGCCCAGGCATCGACAGCCGAAGCGCCCGCTTTCTTGAGTGCACGTGCCGCTTCGGACATGGTCGCCCCGGTGGTCATCACATCGTCAACCAGGGCGATATGCAGCCCGCTCAAATCCTGCTCCCCGGGATTACAGGTGAAGGCATTTTTTACATTTTTCTGGCGCTCGACACGCTTCAACCCTGCCTGGGGGCGCGTATCACGTACGCGGACGAGCCCGGTGGCGGCAAAGCGCACATTAAAGCGCTCAGCCAGTGCGCGGCCCAGCAAGGCGGATTGATTGAAGCCGCGCGCGGCGAGGCGGCGCGCGGCTAGCGGCATCGGCATGATCACATCGGGCAGCGAGCTGCGGCCCTCGCGCAGCTGCCGGTCTATCTGCGCCGCCACGGCATCGACCAGCATGGCGGTAAGCGCCAGATTGGCGCGAAACTTGTATGCCTGCAGCAATCGGTCCAATGGAAACTCGTAGCGGAAAGCACTGACGGTGGCATCGAAATGCGGCGGCTCGGCCAGGCAGGCGCCGCATAACTGGACAGCACTGCCGGATTCGCCGCAGCAAGGGCAGCCTTGCTCGGCACGAAATGGCAGATCGCGCGCGCAGTCCGCGCAAATCACTGCCTGCGCAGCGATGCCGCAAAGCTGGCAATCCTGGCTGAACATTCGCGCCAATACATCGGTCGTCGGCCGCATAAACGGAGAAAAATTCATGCCTATTGTTTAATCAATTGTCGTTTATGCTGGTTGGCGAAATTGACATATCGGGTTAACTTGCGGATCATTCTCCCTCTGCATCAAGTGTAGTGCATAGCGTCACCCAACCATGACGTTATCGATCTCCGCACATTCCACCGCTTCTCCCGACTCAACATTTTTGGCGACCACATCATGGATCAATCAACCCTCTCCACTTCTTCCCCTGCCATGGCCCAGGCCATCGCCACGCCCGCCTCGTGGCGCAGCAAGGAACAGCAGGCTTGGTCAGTCGACACGATCGACGCCCTGTTCAGCCTGCCGTTCAGCGACTTGCTGCACCGCGCGCAAAGCGTGCATCGCGAACACCACGACGCGAACAAGGTGCAGCTATCGACCCTGCTGTCGATCAAGACCGGCGGCTGCGCGGAAGATTGCGGCTATTGCCCGCAAGCCGCGCGCTATCACACCGGCGTGGAAAACGAAGAAATCATGGATGTGGCCGATGTGGTCGCCACCGCCAAACTCGCCAAGGAAAACGGCGCCTCACGCTTCTGCATGGGCGCCGCCTGGCGCGGCCCCAAGCAGCGCGATCTCGACCCGGTGCTGGAGATGGTGCGCGAGGTCAAAGCCCTCGGCCTCGAAACTTGCTGCACACTCGGCATGCTCAAGGACGGTCAGGCTGAACAACTGAAGGCCGCTGGGCTCGATTACTACAATCACAACATTGATACCGCCCCCGAGTTATATGGCGAAGTGATTACCACCCGCGATTATCAGGACCGTCTGGACACGCTCGCCCGCGTCCGCGATGCGGGTGTGAACGTGTGCTGCGGCGGCATCGTCGGCATGGGCGAATCGCAACGCGAACGCGCCGGCCTGATCGCGCAACTGGCGAATATGGAGCCGCAACCCGAGTCGGTGCCGATCAACTATCTGGTGCAGGTCGAGGGCACCCCGCTGCACGACAAAATGCATGGCGAAAAGGCCATCGACTGGACCGATTTCGTGCGCACCATCGCAGTGGCGCGAATCACCATGCCGGCAAGTTTTGTGCGCCTCTCGGCCGGACGCCAGGAGATGAACGAAGCGACCCAGGCCCTGTGTTTCCTGGCCGGCGCCAATTCGATTTTCTATGGCGAAAAACTGCTCACCACCGGCAACCCGGACGTGCACCGCGATCGCGCGCTGTTCAACAAATTGGGCATTAGTCCACTCTGAAGACCGCTCTGATCGTTACGTTGCCGATGACTCGGGCACGCCGTGCCGACCGCTGATTTTTCCACCCTGCTGTCCGAGCTTGCGCAAGCTGACCAGCTGCGTACGCGCCGCGTCGTGGCCAGCGCGCAAGGCCCGTTTCTGACCGTAGATGGCCGCGACTATCTGGCCTTCGCCAGCAACGATTATCTGGGTCTCGCCAATCATCCGCGCGTGGTCGCCGCCGCCAAGCGCGCCATCGATCGCTATGGCGTCGGCGCGGGTGCCTCGCATATGGTGTCGGGCCATATGACCCCGCATCACGAACTTGAGCACGCATTGGCGCGCTTTTGCGGCCTGCCTAAAGCGGTTTATTTCGGCAGCGGTTATGCCGCCAACCTCGGCATCCTCACCTCGCTGGCGGCGCGCGGCGATAACATCTTTGCCGACAAATTGAACCACGCCTGCCTGAATGACGGCGCCCTGTTATCGCGCGCCAATTTCAAACGCTATGCGCATGGCGATTTTGGCAAACTCCGCGCCCAGCTTGCCGCGCAGGCCGAAAATGCCCTGAAAGGCGCGCGGAATCTCATTGTTACCGATGCCGTCTTCTCCATGGACGGCGATATCGCCGACCTGCCCGCGCTGCTCAAATTGGCCGAAGAATTCAATGCCCTGCTGATCATCGATGACGCCCACGGCTTCGGTGTACTCGGCAAAACCGGGCGTGGCGCACTTGAACATTTTGGCTTGTTGAACCACCGCAGTCGCGACCGCATCGTCTACATGGCCACGCTCGGCAAGGCCGCCGGCGTCTACGGCGCCTTCGTGGCGGGCCATGAAGACGTCGTCGAATGGATTTTGCAATCGGCGCGCACCTACCTGTTCAGCACGGCGACACCGCCGATGATTGCGGCTGCGCTAATCGAAAGCCTCGCCATCATCGATGAGGACCATGAGCGACGCACGCATCTCAAGGGTTTGATCGAACTGTTCGCCGATTCGTTGAAGCTCAAGCACTGCAAATTCCCCTATTCCGAAACCGCGATCCAGCCAATTATCGTCGGCGACAATGCGCGCGTACTGTATTTCGCCGACGAATTGCGCAAGCGCGGCATCTGGGTACCCGCCATCCGCCCACCGACGGTACCCGCCGGCAGCGCACGCCTGCGCGTATCGCTGAATGCAGAACACACGCAGACCGATGTGATGGACCTGATGATGGCGTTGACCGATATCGAAGCGACCCTGCCACCGCAGTCATGAGCATTCACGTCGAAACGTCTGGCAGCGGGCCGCACCTCGCGCTGCTGCATGGCTGGGGCCTTAACGGTGCCGTCTGGGACAGCGTGCGCGAACCATTGGCCGCACATTTCACTTTGCATGTGGTCGATTTGCCGGGTCACGGTTATTCCAGCGCCGTGCCCCTCGCCAGCCTGGACTCGGCTGCCGACGCCATTATCGGCGTGTTGCCCGAACGAACGAACCTGCTGGGCTGGTCGTTGGGCGGACAGGTGGCGTTGTCGATCGCGCAGCGTCATGCCACGCGGGTCGATAAGCTGGTGCTAGTGGCGACCACGCCGCGATTTGTCGAAGCCGCCGATTGGCCCTTCGGCAAAAAGGCGCAGGTGCTCGACGACTTCGCGGCTCGCCTGGCCAACAGCTATGCCGCGACCATTCGCGGTTTTCTGGCACTGCAGACATTGAATCAGCCGAATGCCCGCGCCACGATTGCCGCGTTACAGCTCGCGATGAGTGCGCGTGGCGAACCTTCGGCTGCGGCACTTCAGGCAGGTCTCGATGTATTGCGAACCAGCGACCAGAGAACGGATATTGCCGGGATTCAACATCGCGCACTGGTCATACAGGGCGACCACGACGCCCTGACTTCCGAACGTGCCGCGCACTGGCTGGCCGATCATTTGCCGAACGCGCAATACGCCATGATCGAACACGCCGCCCACGCACCGTTCCTGTCGCACCAGACTGTATTTGTTCAGCTATTGCACGACTTCCTCAAGATATGAGTGCGCTGAAACTTCCCGCCAAACCTGATGTGCGCCGTTCGTTCGCTGCGGCCGCGCGCACCTATGACGACAACGCATTTTTACAACGTGAAATCGGCGACCGCCTGTTCGAGCGTCTCGACTACATCAAACTGCAACCTGTGCGTGTGCTCGATCTCGGCAGCGGCACCGGCTATGCCACACGCAAGCTGCGCCAGCGCTACGCCGATGCCGACATCGTATCGCTCGATCTGGCGCCGGAAATGCTGCGTTTCGCCAGAGCGCAACTTCCCGCAACGCCAATACTGGCGCGGCTCCTGGGCCGATCGAAGCGGCAGAATTGGCTATGCGCCAATGCCGAATCACTACCGCTGGCAAACGAGAGCATCGACCTGGTACTGTCCAGCCTGATGCTGCAATGGTGCGACCCGGAAGCCGTCTCCAGGGAAGTGGCGCGCGTGCTCAAGCCCAATGGACTATTCATGTTCACCACCTTCGGCCCGGATACGCTGAAGGAATTGCGCGCATCCTTTCGTCAACTCGATGACGCACCGCATGTAAATGATTTTGTCGATATGCACGATATCGGCGACATCCTGGTCCACGCCGGATTCGCCGATCCGGTGATGGACCAGGAAACCATCACGCTGACCTATGCCGATTTGAAATCGATGCTGCGCGAGTTGAAGGGCATTGGCGCGCACAATGTATTGCCCGGTCGCGCGCAGGGATTGATGGGCAAGCAGCGCTGGCAGCGTTTGCAGAATGCCTATGAAATTTTTCGCCGCGACGAGCGCCTGCCGGCGACCTATGAGGTGGTGTACGGTCACGCCTGGAAACCCGAATTTTCCAAGCGCAAAACCGTCGATGGCGAGCAGACGATCGGGCTGGCGGAATTCAAACGCATGGTCAGGAAAGGCTGAATGGCGCCCGCATGAAAAGCTATTTCATCACCGGCACCGATACCGGCGTCGGCAAAACGTTCTTTACCGTTGCGCTGCTGCATGCCTTGCAGTCACGCGGCCTGCGCGTCGCACCGATGAAACCGGTTGCTGCCGGCACCATTGAACTCGACGGCGAGCGTATCAACGACGATGTTGCCGCACTGCAAGCGATATCGCAGCAGCGTTTTGCGCTCGCCGATGTCAACCCCTATTGCCTGACTGAAGCGATTGCGCCGCATATCGCCGCGATGCGCGAACAAGTACGAATCGACATGGCCGTGATCGTCGATGCGTTTGCCCGATTGCGTACGAACGCGGACACCGTGCTGGTCGAAGGCGCCGGCGGATTTCTGGTACCCCTTTCTACTACACAGTCGATGGCGGAAATTCCGCAAGCCTTGAAGCTGGATGTCATCCTGGTCGTCGCGATGCGCCTGGGCTGTCTGAATCACGCGCTGCTAACGGCAGAAGCGATTCGCGCACGCGGCTTGCGTCTCGCGGGTTGGGTGGCCAACTCGGTCTCCACAACGCCCATGAACGCATTTGATGAAAACCTGTCCACTCTCAAATCAATGATGGATGCACCCTGCCTGGGAGTGATCCCCTACACCGGCGCACACAGCGCAGATAAGCCGCTTGACGCCGCGAAAGCCGCCGCGACGCACTTGCATCTCAATAGCCTCACTGAATAAATGGAGCTCCCGATGAAATTCATATCGACCTTGGCGGCCTGCTTGCTAACCGCAACCGCCATCGGCACGGCGCACGCACAAAAGCCGACCGCACCACTTAAACCATTTGCGCCGCCAGTCATCGTATCGGAGGTATGGATAAAAACGACGATCCCGGGCGGGTCGGTATCAGCGGCCTACATGCGGATTCAATCGCCCATCGCACTCAGGTTACTCAAGGTAGAGGCGCCGATTGCCGGCGATATCCAGATTCACGATATGAAGATGAACGATGGCGTGATGGAAATGAAAGCGCTCGACAGCGTGGAAGTCCCTGCCGGGCAGATGGTAGAGCTGAAACCGGGTGGCAAGCATGTCATGTTGATGCAGCTTGCCAAGCCGATTCGCAAAGGTGACAAGGTGCCGCTGAAACTCATCTTCGAAGACGCCGGCAAGAAAAAAATCAGCGTCCAGATTGACGCTGTGGCCAAGGGAAACGCCAATGAAGGCAGCGCCCATTGAACGTGGAAGCACTGAGCGGATTCGACACGATACTGCTCGACCTCGACGGCACCCTGACCGACCCCACCGAGGGCATCACCAACTGCCTGGCCCATGCGCTCAGACAAATGGGCGCGACGGTGCCGCCGCGTGAGCAACTGGCGGCAACCATCGGGCCGCCACTGCGCGATGCTTTCGCGCGGTTCCTGAATACCGATGACCGTGAGCAGATTGAACGTGCGGTCGCATTCTATCGCGAGCGCTTCGCACCGATCGGGCTGTATGAAAATATGGTGTACGCCGGTATCGATGCCACCCTGGCTGTATTGCGTGCAAAACAGATGCGGCTCATCCTGGCGACCTCGAAGCCGCATGTTTTTGCGCGACGCATTCTTGAATATTTTTCACTCGACCATTATTTCGCGGCGGTTCACGGTTCCGAATTGGATGGAACCCGCGAAAAGAAATCTGACGTGATCGCCCACGTTCTCGACCAGGAAAAGGTTGATCCCGGCAGTGCCGTCATGGTGGGCGATCGTGCCGTCGACATTACCGGTGCCCGCGCCAACGGCATGGCCGGAATCGGTGTGCTGTGGGGATTTGGCTCCCGTGACGAGTTGACTGCCGCAGGGCCGCACGCCCTCCTGAACTCGCCCGGCGATCTGGCGATGATCGGCCACTAATCGCGCCCTGGTTTGCATCGGGTACTCGTCCAATCAAATTGGTGCGCAATCGATTTAGTTGCACCATCACAGTGCATCACCATGTGGCCCGGACCCGTCCAAGCCGCTAAAATCAACGATATTTCATACAGATATGCATGCCGGCGATGCTGGCACGCATCCTGCAATTCCCCTGTGGCCTAGACCAAGGCAACAGACAAATACCGGGGAGATTGCATGTCCATATTCACCAGGAATCCGTTCGACGCTTCCGCTTCATTCAAAGGCTAAGACTGCGGCAAGCATTCATCGCAGGCCGCGCACGATGCGGCCCAGCACAATATGGCAGGTGCTGCGGTATTGCCCGACGAGGGACAACTTATCCAGCGCTCCATCGAAGGCGGCATTCTCTCCGCCCTGTTCCCCAACGATGCGGACCGGCGCAATTTCATCAAGAGTGTGGGCACCTCCACCGCCATCGGCAGTGTTTTTCCGATTGGCGCGTTGACCGCGATGGCGCAGGAAAAGGCGCCGCTGGAAAAGAAGGATCTGAAGATCGGCTTCATTCCGATCACCTGCGCGACCCCGCTGATCATGGCGGCGCCACTGGGCTTTTATGAAAAGCAGGGCCTCAATGTATCAGTAGTCAAAACCGCCGGTTGGGCGCTGATTCGCGACAAGGTCATCAACAAGGAATACGACGCCTCACATATGCTGGCGCCGATGCCGCTGGCGATTTCGCTGGGCGCCGGGTCCAACCCGGCGCCGATGAATGTCGCCACCATCCAGAACATCAACGGCCAGGCGATCACGCTGGCGATGAAACACAAGGACAAGCGCGACCCCAAGCAATGGAAGGGCATGATCTTCGCGGTGCCGTTTGAATATTCCATCCATAATTTTCTGCTGCGTTACTACGTCGCCGAGCACGGCCTCGATCCCGACAAGGACATCCAGATTCGCGTCACGCCGCCGCCGGAGATGGTGGCCAATCTGCGCGCCGGCAATATCGACGGCTTCCTCGGGCCGGACCCGTTCAACCAGCGTGCGGTGTTCGACCAGGTCGGCTTTATCCATATCCTCACCAAGGAAATATGGGACGGCCATCCCTGCTGCTCATTCGGTGCGCGCAGCGAATGAATCAAGGAAAACCCGAACACCTTCGCGGCACTGCATCGCTCGGTGCTGAACGCCGCGCAAATGGCGATGAACCCGGCCAACCGCGTCACCAACGCCAACGCCATCGCGCCGGCCGCCTATCTGAATCAGCCGGTCAGCGTGATTGAACAAGTGCTCACCGGCAAATTTGCCGATGGCCTCGGCAATGTGAAAACTGTGGGGGATCGCATCGACTTCGACCCGGTACCGTGGACCTCGATGGGCGTATGGATCCTCACGCAAATGAAGCGCTGGGGCTACCTCAAGGGCGATGTGAAATACAAGGAAATCGTCGAGCAGGTTTATTTGCTCAGCGAT